>DASPZJ010000060.1:0-24761 GCA_035636315.1 Thermoplasmata archaeon | reverse complement strand
CCGCCGCCGGCCAGGTTGATTCGAAAGATCACCTCGTCCTGGCTTTGATAGATTTTGTCGACGTGGCCGCCGACGAGCCCTTGCCACTCCGCGACGAGAGCGCGCAGATCGAAGGAGGTCAGGGATGTCTTCATTTTGGCGGTGCGAAGACCCGTGCGTTACTTAATCATTGGTCCACGAAGCTAGGCTTTCGCTAAGGTCTCGTCAATCGTGCGCGTCGTTGCCTTGATCCGAAACCCCGCGAGACTCAGGTCGGCTTCCCTTTCATAGACGGCGATGAGGACGGCATCGGACCCTGCTTCCGCGGCGAGGATGGTGCCCTCGGCGCACTTGATGACCGCCTGTTCGAATTCTCCCTGCCCGAGTCCTTCGGCGATTCTCCGCACCGCCTCGACCGCCGCCACGCCAATCGCCGCCATCGCTTCCGGTTCTTGGCCCGGTGAGAGATGGTGGACGATGAGCAGGCCGTCGCGCCGAGCGACCGCGACCGAGCGGCATCCCGTGACGCGGGACAATTCGCGGAGGGTCCGTCGGAGCTCGTCCGCGACGCCGGCCGGAACACTAGCGGGGAGAGGGCTCGCATCGCTCAGGGAATATCGCCCCGCGGGACTCCGGATTTTCCGGAATAAACGTTGTCGCCCAGTTATCGAATTCCAGAACCGCGGGTGCGCGGGAACGTTTATGCGCCTCCCCCGGGTTGGCCCGCACCGCTGCCGCAGTGGCTTAGGGGTAGAGCGGCGCCTTGGTAAGGCGCAGGTCGGGGGTTCAATTCCCCCCTGCGGCTCTATTGCTCGCTGGGGCCGTGAATTCACTACACCTCGCCCCCCGGGGCCTAGGAGAGACAGCCGACGTAGGACCTCGCGGCGACAACGTGTGCGAGCTGCATCTGGCTTTCCTGCCCGGCCGGGGTGGTGTCGGCGTAGTGCTCGAGCCAGATCCAGTTGAGGTTCAGTGCCGGGTCCGTGCGCCACTGGAACCCGGGGAACGCGCTGCCATTGCCGGGATAGAAGCTGTCCCAGATCCAGCTTCCCCTGGGAAAGCCGGGGCCGAGATGGTTCTTCTTCGCGCCGTCGATCCAGAAGGCGAGCTCGCCGTTGGACGCGGTCACCGGGTCGTTCAGTTTCACCATCGTCTCGACGCACATCCATGTGTCGAGGGGTGCCCTCAGGCCAGCGTCCTGCAGGAAGTCGTTTCCCCAGTAGTTGCCATTGGGGTCGGCGTGCATGTCCTTCCAGTAGACGTAGTTGTCGAGGCGCATCGTGGAGGTGACGGCTTCAGTGGCAACGATGAACCGATCGTCGCCCACCGGCCTCGTTCCCGCTTGGGGATTCGGCCAATCCACAGGAGGGTTCGCCCCGCCCATCCAGACGCCGTTGTGGTGCGGGGTGAAGGGGGAGCGGTACTTCGCATAGTACCGGAGGTAGACGGTGTCGTCCTGGGCCCGTCCGTCCGCCGCGAGGTTCTTGAATAGATGCGCGCCGGAACGCACGCCGCCGACCGCAGTCATCAGGAGAGAACTCGAGGCACCGCTCCCAGAGGGGACGTCCGCGACGAAGGACAGGTCGCCCTGGTTCAGGACATCCTCGTACCGCGCGGCGAGCGAGGCGATCGTGCCCTCGTCGAACCTCTCGACGAAGAACACATCGGGATCGGTTTCGATGCCGACGTCGCCAGGATATCTCGCGGCGATGCCGTCGTTCACCGTGGCCGGCTTCGGCATCCGGAGGAGCAGCACCGCTGCCGCACCAATCAAGAAGAGTCCAATCAATGACAGGACCGCGATTTTCGACGCCCTCATGGTCCCTCGAAGCCTCTCTCGGCATAGTCAGCCACGCATATCTTCCGATGCCCTCGAGAATCGCCGGCGATAGTCGCAGCCAAACGCTAAAGTACGGCGCCTTGACGAACGACGAGTTGTCGCCGAACCCCATTTGCGGCTCGCCCCCGAGCGCCGCCGCACGATTCTCTCACGCGGCTCGAGGCACAAGCTCGAGATCCGCCAGGGCTCGTCGAGCCATATCTTCGATGGTTGGTACGGGACCGAAGAGTTCGGCCTGCAGCTTCGTATCGGCGACGTACTTTCCCGTCTCGAAGTACCGGCCCATGGCCATCATGTCGCGCATGAAAGGAAGGAACAGGCCTCCGATCGTGCCGAAGGTCTTGAGCACGAGCAACGAACCAACGCTCGGTTTCACCTCGCGACCGAGGAGCCTCGTGAAGATGTCCGCGAGTTCGACGGCGGAGACGGGGCGGTCCGCTCCGAGGTCGATCCGGCATCCGACCGCACGAGGGTCGTCGACCGCGAGCGCGAGGCATCGGGCAACATCGTCAGGGTGGACGTACGTCCACCGCACGGTGGGGGAGCCGAAGGTCATCATCCGACCCTTCCGGAGCCCGCGGAGGAAGAATCTCGCGCTGCCACCTCCGAGGAACGCGCCGGGGCGCAGGGCGACGAACGGAGTGCCGCTCGCCTCGAGATAGTCCTCGATGAGCTTCTTCTGCCAGAAATGGGGGACATCGCGCGCCTGATCGCAGGTCAAGATGCTCGTGAAGACGAATCGACGGATCCCCGTCTTCTTCGCGGCGTCAACGAGGTTCCGGTTCCCGAGGTCGTCCACTTTCTCCAGCGAGTCGCCCTTTCGGCGGCGCGTGTATCCAGCGGCTGTCGTGACGACCGCAATGGAGCCGCTCATGGCCCTCTCCAACGACGCAGGGTCGAGCATGTCCCCTCGCGCGATCTCCACACCTTTCGCCGCGAGACGGCTCGGGTCCGTTCCCTCGCGGACGAGCGCGCGGACGCGCTTCCCGCGAGCCAGGAGCGCGTCCACCGCCCGACCTCCCAAGTCCCCCGTGGCGCCTACGACCAAGACGGTGCTCGATTCGGGCATTTGAGTCCCCAACCCTGGTTAAGGGGTAAGCGAACAGCCGGTACTTGTTGATTGAAACTCCGAAACTTGAGTCACTTGCCGTGTTGGTAGGCTTGTTGCAGCGTCTTGATCTCGAGCTTCTTCATCTTGAGCATGACTTCCATCACGCGCCCGGCCCTGGCGCGGTCCGGATCCGCAAGGAGCCGGTACAGGATCGTCGGGACGATCTGCCACGAGAGGCCGTACCGGTCCTTCACCCAGCCGCACTGCTCGGCCTCGGGGACGGCCGAAAGCGTCTTCCAATAACGATCCACCTCGGCCTGGCTCTCGCACGGAATCGTGAATGAGACGGCCTCATTGAACTTGAAGTACGGTCCACCGTTCAAGCCGCTGAACTTCTGGCCCATCAACGTGAAGTCGACGGACAGGATGTCCCCCTTCTTCCCGCTCGGGGTGTCTGTAGGCGATTTGACGACCTTCACGATCCGTGAGTCCGGAAACACGGAGGTGTAGAATCTCGCCGCTTCCTCCGCCCGGCCGTCGAACCAGAGGCAGGGGACGATGCTCTCCTTCGCGGGCTTCGCGTCGCGGGTCGTCGGCTTCTTCCGGGTCGGCATGTGGGTCGCTCCTTGTATTTCCGAGCGATGGGCTACCCTTCGCCGGTTCTTATTCTTGACGGCGGGTCTTTCAAACTCGTCGCGTTGGCCGAAGAGGAATCCGACTCCGAGCCCCGACACGACTCCGTCTCCGTCCTGAATCGCGGTCTGTTACGGTGTCTCACGTTCCCGCGTTCGCGCCTCGCCGTCGCGACAGCGCCCAACTGGCGAGGAGTCCGACGCCGACGATCGCAACGCTCGCCGCCAAGAGCGTGCCGATGAAAGGCAGGAGGGCCACCGAGACCCCAAGGGAGATCCAGGGGAGGACCCGCCGCATCCCTCGTTCCTGGAGGAGCCGGATTCCGGCGGCAGACCCGATGACGTACGTGAGGATTGCAGCGCCGCTGGCCATGAGGAACGCGGACACGAAGTCGATGTTCAGGATGTAGAATGCGAGGAGGCTCAAGAGGACCAGGGCAATCAGGAAGACGAGTGCATGGTGGGGGACTCCGGTCCGGCGGTCCACCGTGGCGAGCGCCCTCGGGAACACCCCGTCCCGCGCGGCGGCGTAGTAGACCCTCGCCATCCCCGCGACGTACGCGTTGACGGTCCCGAACGTGACGACGACCGCAAGGAGTGCGACGATCGTCCCGCCGTAGGACCCGAAAGCGTCCGACATCATCGCCGCGAAAGGGGTGGCCCCTCCCCCGACGGTGTATGCCCCGGTGCCGACCGTGACGACGGCCACGGCGAGATAGAGGCCGCTGATCAGGAGGACGCTGATGACGACGCTGCGGTGGAAGTCCCGCTCCGGATTCCGGAATTCCTCCGCCACGTTCGAGGTGTTCTCATAGCCGAGGTAGGACCACACGATGAGGGCGGCCGCGGTGCCGATCGACGTCACTCCATTCGGGAGGAAGGGCGTGTAGTTGGCGGGCGCGATTCTTGGCGCGGACGCCACGACGGCAATCGCGAGGGAGACAAGGATGGCGGCCACCGTGGCGAGCTGCACGCGCCCGGTGAAGCGGATGCCGATGTAGTTGACGACGAACGCCGCGATGAGGATGCCTGCGGCGACGAGGAAGATGTCCAGTCGGTTCAAGGGGAGGACGAAGGTCAGGTACGAGGCCGCGGCCACCGTCGCCGCGGGGGCGCCCAACACCGCCCACGCGAGGAAGAGCCAGGCGGTCGCTGCGCCGGCGCCGAGGCCGATGCCTTCTCGCGCGAAGGCGTAGATCCCTCCCGACTCCGGCTTCCTCGCCGACAGCTTCGCGAAGGTGTACGCAAACGGGTAACTCGCGAGCGACAGGAGCATCCACGAAACGATCGATGCAGGGCCCGCGATCCGAGCCGCAAGTCCAGGGATGACGAAGATGCCCGATCCGAGCAGCGAACTGACGTAGATGGCAACCGCGTGCCGGAGCGTGATCACGCGGTGCAGCCCCGGAGGGGCCACATTACTCTTATCGCTGGTCGGCTCCATCGGGTCTCCCTGAATCCGCTCCCGTTCCGATGTCGCGATCCCGCTCTAGGGCGACGTCGGCCGCCCGCGATGGTAGTAGAGAATCACGCCGCCCGATTTCAACGGCCTCGATTCGACGAGCTTTAGGTTGAGCCTCTCCGCGCTCTCCTTGAACAGAGGATTTCCGCCGCCGAGGACGACCGGGGCTAGGCAAAGGCGGTACTCATCGATCAGCCCCTTCTGCATGAGGGTTGCGGAGAGGTTGGCGCTGCCGAAGATGAACAGGTCCTTGCCGGGTTGCTTCTTCAGCTTGGCCACTTCTTCCTCCGCGTTGCCTTTCACCAGTCTCGAATTGTTCCACGCGGCATCTTTCAGCGTCCTTGAGAAAACGACCTTGGAGACGGTGTTCATGAAATCGGCGATTTCGCCCTTCTCCTTCGACCAGAATGATGCCATGCCCTCGTAGGTCACGCGACCGAACAAGAGCATCCCGATCGACTTCGATTGCTCGGTCGAGAACCGCTCCAGCTCCTCTCCCCAGACCGAGTTGTGCCAGTCGATGTCCCAACTCTTCCGACCCTCGAAGAAGCCGTCCAGTGTCACGAGATTCCACATGATCAGTTTTCTCACGCGAATCACCGTCCTCCCGGTCCATCGCGTTTCCGTTCTTTACGTTGCCGTTCGACCGACCTCTCCGGCTGAGTCAATGTGGGGGCACCGAGCCTGGGCGGCCGTGGCCTGCGAGTCACCTGCGGCGCGGCCGGTAGAGGCTCTTGACTTCTGCGATTCTGCGGGGAAAATCGGCAAGTGGCGCGTGGTCGAGCTCGTCCTCGAGCCGATCCAGGAGGGCATGGGTCGCGGGCGCGATCTGAACGGCGAGCTCCGGAGGGAGTCGAGTGTGGATCAAGCGTAGGCGCGTGCCTTCGGCTTCGGGTGTGAGCTCCCATCGGATGACGCTCCTCTCGCCCGTCGGGATGCCTTTTCGCGGCTCGATGTTGCGCTCGTGCTCGAAGACGCGCGGCGGGTCCCACGTCAGGATGCGTCCCGTCACGTGGACCTCCGCGCCACCGCTCCAGAACTCGATGCGCCCATCCTTTCGACCTTCGATGATCGCCTTCGTCATGTACCAACGCTGCAAGTGATCGGAGCCCGTGATCGCGTCCCACACGTCCTCGATTGGATGACCAAGGAGCCGCTCGAACGTCAGCGTCGCTGAGCCCCGCTCGTACGACACCCGGCCGGCGCGCAATGCGAGGGAGGCGCTCATCGAGGTCTCTTCCGTTTCGCGCGCACCTTCGCGTTCAGGTAGCGTTCGAGGGCGTCCAGCGTCTCCGGCCACATGGCCTGGTACTTCGCCATCCACTCATAAAGTTCCGCGAGGCCTTCCGGATTCAGCTTGTAAATTCTCTGCTGCGCCTTCACTTCGACGTTCACGAGCCTCGCGTCGCGGAGCACCTTGAGGTGGCGCGACACACCGGGCTGCGTGAGGTGCGAGAACCGCGCGGCGATCTCCCCGGCCTTCCGGCTGCCGCTCGCAAGGAGATCGAGGACCGCTCGGCGGGTCGGGTCCGAGATTGCGAAGTAGACGTCTCGCGTCACGGTGGTCCTCACCCGAACCTCTTCTCGAGCTCCGCGAAGAAGGCTTTGTACAGCCGCGCGAAGTCGGCTTCGCTCAACCGGACCTCGTCGCCCGCTTCGAGTTTCAGCACGGACTTCTCCGGAGGGAGAGTCATTCCCGAACTCGCGGAGTTGGGCCACCCGGGCAGCCGGTCGACTTGCACCCTGCCTCGGTTGAGCAGGAGCGAGTTGCACAGGACGCGGACCTCGTTCAACGGGTTGCCGTCCTTGCCCTCGGTGCCCGTGAGCCGGTGCACGAACATGTAGTCCAGGAGGAGGACTTGGTCGTTGAAGAAACGAGCCTCGAACTCTTTCGTCGCGGCCTTGCCGACCCCGTCTCGGTACGCCCGGAGGTCGGCATCGACCCTCGCTCGACACGCCGCGATGTAATCCTTCGGGTATTTCTTCATTCCGAGCATGGAATCAACCCTTCCACCGCTTCTGGGCCGGCTGCAGCAAAGAGAAATGGTTGCCTTCGGAATCCGTGAAGTTGGCGTAGACGCCAAACGGCTCGTCCTTCGGCGCGGGCTCCTGGAACTTCACGCCGCGGGACCTGAAGAGATCGACGTCTTTGCGGCAGTCGTTCGTTCGGAGCACCCAGTGGTTCCCGCCGCTGTCCGCATCCGGAGGCGTGCGCGGATCGACGAGGTACTGTCCTCTCAGGAGGATGAACTCGATCTCGAGGCCTTTGGGCGCGACGGTGAGCCAGCGGGGGCGGCCGGCTTGCTGGTAGTCCTGGCGCTTCTCGAAGCCAAGTCCCTCCGTATAGAACTTCAGCGCCCGGTCCTGGTTGCCAACGATGATCGGCACGTGGGTCGTCTTCTGGAAGATGCGATCATCGGTCGTGGACGCCTTGCCGGCGAGGCTGGGTTGGAGCATGGTGAACAGGTTGCCGTCCGGATCCTTGAAGGATGCCGAGATGCCCCACGCTTGCTTCTGCGGCTCCTTGTACGCGCCGACGTGGAAGTCCACTCCGCGTGCCTTGAGCCTCTCGTAACCTTTGAGGCAGTCCTCCGTGAGGAACGCGATGTGGTTCCCCGCCGTGCCCGCTTCGGGACCTACGCCCATCTCGACCTTCTGCTTGCCCTGCGCGAGGATAAACTCGAGTTCCTCTCCCTTGGGCGCAACAGTGAGCCAGCGGGGGTTACCGGGCAGCTGGTAGTCCGCGCGCTTCTCCAACCCGAGTACTTCCGTGTAGAAATGCAGGGCTTGTTCTTGGTCGCTCACAACGATGGGCACGTGCGTCAGTTTCTCGATCATGGGTTTCGTCTCCAAAGGCTGTATGATGTTCTGGTTATTTAACCCTTGGGTTATTCCCGGCTTTCTGTGAGGCGTGGGTCGGGGGTCCGGTGCCTTACCGCCCTGCGCCTTTCGGAACTGCCTAGTGGGTCCGACGGCATGTCGGTCCGTGCAGGGGAGAACTTGGAAAGGCGCGACTCCAGACGCGCTCGCACGGGTTCGAGAGCTCTTACTCCGCCGAGGCGCGATTGAAGACAAGGACCTGAAGAATCCGCATGAGGCCTGGCGTGTGCGAATCGAGAAGACCGTGTTCACTGGTTACCGAAGCGGCTCGATTTATTGCAATGGGGGCCACCTCCCCGAGATCTCCTTTCTCTACGAGTCGATTTCGAATCTTGTCGGCCAGGGTTGATCCGGTTCACCTGGCCACCGCGCGGGAGAGCAACGGGTTGTTAGCCATCCGAAGGGAAGTAAGTGTCGACGGAATACCGATGCGGGGAGCAATCCTCAATCACGACGTCCAGTGCCCGTTCAATCGTGCTCCGCGCGGATACGACGTAGGTGGCCTCCGCGCGGAATAGGCCGTCGACGTAGAAGCGTACGACGACGGCCCCATCGCCGGTACCCTCATTCGAGAGGGTCACGACGGCCCTCGCGATGAAGCTGATAGTCACCGGATCGCAGGAGGTCGTCTCGTACCGGACGCTCGTGAGTCGAATTCGCGGTAGCGGGACAAAGATTGCAGCGAGGACGACTGAGACGAGGGCGAGGATCACCAACATCGGGGTCACCCGGTTGGCCGCTCGTTTCTGGTCTCCTCCAGCATCCGGTCCCCCGAGGATGCGATGCCCTCCATCTACCTGACTTCTGAAGCCACACACACCGAAAGCTTTTCCGTTTCGTCGCAGTGCCGACCGCATGAGCGATCGCGGTCCATTCCTCTGGATTTCGAGGCACTCGCCGCCCGCAGGGTTCACCGAGCCACCGCGAGGCGGGATGTGCGTGTGCGCGTTCCTGTTCGTCACCCGGGACGATCAAATTCTACTCGGGAAATACGCCGACGACCCGAAGTGGGAGGAGCTCGCCGGGCTGGACCAAGGCCGCCGGCGGACGAACGCGAACGGCTGGACGATTCCAGCGAGTCACCTCAAGTTCGGGGAGGATCCGCGGCAGACCGCTCGCCGGATCGGCGAGCAGATCCTCCTCATGCAAGGCGCGCAATACTCGGAACCGCGTACCGAAGTCGATGCGTACCCGTCCCAGTTCAGCCCTGGCGAGACGCACTATGACATCTGGTTCTTCGTCGACGCAGTGCCGCCGAGGACGTACGAGGCGCGGGCTCCGGCATGGTACCGCGAACTCGAGTGGCGCGATCCACGGACGCTCGCAGCCAGCGGATACGCCCGCGCCCACGAAGACGTCGTGGCTCGGTGGCTCGCAATTCGTTCCAAAGGGACTCGCCGTGCCGCCGAATCGACCCGTTGAAGATCCATCGTCCGCGGCGCATCCGGCCTATCGGTACTTCTTGACCGCCGAGTTGTCCTCTTCGAAGGTCATCGCGAAGTAGTCGAGCACGTTCTTGCGCACCGCGTTCTCCGTCATCCCCTGCGGCACGACGAATTCGCCCTCGACAACGACCTTCGTCTTGTTGCCCAGCGGGGTGTACGTGTGCGTGTGCTTCGAGCCCTTCATCGGCCCGGAGAGGTACTCCAGGTCGAAGCCCTTCGGCGGGTGATAGTCCAGCCGGAGCTTCTCGACGTTGAACGTCCCGTCGGGATTGCCGAGCTTCGCCTCGACCGTCATCGCGCTGCCCTTCTGATCCAGGACCTTCTGCACGACGAACGCCCCGTGCTGATGGGCGTTGTTGTCCTGGATGTACTTCCAAAGTTTGTCGATCGGCGCGTCGAACACTCCGTCGTCTCGTATGTGGACCATAGTGGGTGTCTCCCGGGCGGTCGAAGACGCACCGGCTGGATAAGGGTGACTTGTTACCAGAATCTCGGTGGTCGCCGACCGCCTATGGAGTCGTCCAAACAGCTATGGGACCTTGGCTTCTTTTGCCTCCGCGATGGCATCCCTCGAGATCATCGTGTTGATCCCCGAGAGTACGCGCAAGCGGAGAGGAGGGACCGCGCTTGCCCCTGCCGATGCGATTACCCACGCCCTCCCGGGCGGCCCCCGTGAGAAGCTGGAGGGGCTCCGCGACGAGATCGCTGCGAAGAGTCTGCGAGGCGCGCCTGACGACGCGGTCCTGCTGCCCGCCTACCGTCGGTTCGACGGCAACATGTACCGATACATCCCGGACGATGCGTGGGAGAACCGCGCGCCGAACGTGGAGGTCGTCATCGCTTCGGGCTTCCGCGGGCTCGCTGCCTCCCGCGACCCTCTGCCTGCGTACGCTCATTCGATGGCGGAGCCGATGCCGCCGTTCGGCAAGCTGAACCGCTGGTGGCACGACCACGGGCTCCCCGGCATCCTCGCCGCCTATGTGCGTGCGGTCCGGCCGAAGACGGTGGTGGACCTCCTCTCCCTCGAGTACCGTGAATCCGTCACGGGCTACGCGGCGGACCTCGGAGGCATCCCGGTGAAGACAGTCGATTTTCCGGGGATGGGACGCGCGAGCCAACCGAGGCGCGGAGAAAACGTCGCGGAGATCCTGCGGAGCGGGAAGGCCTAGCCGCTAGGACGGGTCGGACTCGAGGCGGAGCGCCGCTTGCGCTTGAAGACGGTAATCCGCCCGTTCGTCAATCAGGAACGGCGTGAGGTGGCTTGCGTCGAGGGTTCGCTCCGCGAATTCCAGAAACTCGAGCGCCGCCTCCGGGGCCCCTCGTGCGAGGGATCGCGCCGCGAGGCTTGCCAGGTAGTGCGATTTCTTCTTCGAAAGATCGACTCGTTCTGGCGCGAACTCGACCAGCGAGCGCAATAACGGCCAGAACGCCTTCAGGTCGCCTCGCTTGAAGATAGGGTCGATCGCCTTCACGCGGTCAACGAACTCGGCCCGTGCGTCGCGCGCCACGGGGAGCCATGGCCGGTCGCGGATTATCCCTTTGCGATGTCCGCGGCCCTTCCCCTGCGGTGGATGACGACCCGTTCTCCGAGCGCTTGGAACGCGGCCTCGACGTTCTCGCCGGTCGTCGCGGATGTGAAGAAGCACTCGGCGGCGTAGGCCTGCGTGAACCGTAGGGCGTCGTCGGCTTCGATCTGTCGTTCGCCGCCGAGGTCCCATTTGTTGATCGCAAGGACGATCGGGGCGTCCGCCGCTCCTTTCCGTGCCGCCTGGGTAAGTCCCTCCAATTCCTCCAGCGTCTGCTTGCGCGTCGAATCGCACACGGCGAGGATTCCACTCGCCCCGCGCATGAGGGCGCTTTCCCGTTCCGTCAGGACCCGCGGGTGGACGGTCCAGAGGATCAAGTCGATGAACGTGCCGTCCCGAAGCTGCACAGGGAGGACGATCTCTTTCTTCGACACCTTCGCGCCGAGGCTCGAGACGAACCGGTCGCTGACCGGGTCGAACGCGGACCGGTGAACCAAACTCTGCTTTCCGACGTCGTGGCCCCCGATGACGGCCACCTTGGCCTTGCTGCGGCCGGCCTCCACGCGGCGGTAACGGAGACGGAGGGTTAAATCAACCCGGCCCCGTTCTCGCGCGTGATTTTTTCCCTGGGGGCGGATCTACGATTTCGGGATCGCCTTGGCGGGGTCGATGAACGGCTTCTTCACCACGGTTGCGGTCCGACGGCCGTCGGGGTGTGCGATCTCCAGCTCGATGCCGATGTCCGCGTCTTCGATGGGCACCATCGCGTAGCCGATGTTCTTCTTGAGCCGCGGGGAGTGAATGGCGGAAGTCACCCGGCCGACGGCCTTCCCTCGCGCTCGGACCGGCCACTTCGTCATGTTGAATTCGATCGGCGTCCCGTGAATCTCGATCCCGACGAGCTTTCGCGTCGGTCCCGCTTCTTTGATCCGCTGGAGGGCTGCTTTCCCGACGAAGTCATCCGTCTTGTTCAAATCCACGAGCCGGTCGAGATCGACCTCGTATGGGTTGTTCTCGATCGTCATGTCCGCGCCGTAGTTCAGGATGCCCGCTTCGATCCGCCGGATGTCCGACGGACCCGTCGGTCGGATGTTGTACCGCTTGCCGGCCCGCAGCACGGCGTCCCACAGGTCGGGACCTCGCGAGGCGTCGAGCAGGTAGAGCTCGTAGCCAATCTCCGCGGTCCATCCTGTCCGCGTGACGAGCAGTGGGATTCCGTCGAGGTCGATTGGCGTGAAGAAGTAGTACGCGAGGGACGTCACCTTGTCGCCGAACAAGTCTGCCATGAGGGCCTTCGACTTCGGGCCTTGCACCTGGAGCGGGGACGCATCCGGCTCCGAGATCCGGACGTCCATGCCGGCGTGTCGCGCGACCCCTTTGGCCCAGAGCAAGATGTCGCTGTCCGCGAGAGCGATCCAGAAGCGGTTCTCCGCGAGCCTCAACAACACGGGATCGTTCAGGATGCCGCCGTCCTCGTCCGTGATCAGCACGTACTTCCCCTGTCCCACGCGGCACTTCGACATGTCCCGAGGCGTGAGGAGCTGCATGAACTCGAATCCGTCGGGGCCGCTGATCTCGACGTTGCGCTCGACCGCCACGTCCCACAAGGCGACGTCCTTCAGGAGGTGCCAGTATTCCGTCACGGGATCGGAGTAGTAGCTCGGCAGGAACGTGTGGTTGTAGACCGTGTACGACTTGCAGCCCGCCTCGAGGGTCTTGTCGAAGAACGGGGACCGCCGGAGGCGCGCGCCGCGTTGGATGAGCGCCATGTCGAACGCCTTCCGTTTCGGCGATGACCGTCGCCGCGACGATGCGGTGCGGCTCGAGGTCTTCGCTGCCATGTGAATTTCCTCCGATATCCCTGCTCGGGGAGCGCGCCGCTATCGGGGAAGGGCCAATAAAGAATTCCATCCGAGACGGCGCGGGCCGCGGATCGGTTCACGGACCGCGAACCCAGGCCGCGAGTTCCGCTTCGAACACGGACTTCGGCGGCCAGCCGAGCGAGCTCGCGTACGCGTTGAAGTCCCGGAGGGTCTTGCCGCGCTTCAACGCGTCCTGCTGCAACTCCCGGATTCGCTCCCCGATGATCGCGTACGTCGACGCGTACCCGGGTCCGATCACCTGGTGTGCGGGGAAGAGCTGGTAGTAGACCGTCGCCCGCTCGAGGCCGGTCGTCCGGTGCGCCCACTCGACGAACCGAGCGAGGTCCTGCTTCCCGGAGTTGATCCGCGCGTCCCCGATCACCCGCAGGAACCGAACCATCCGCCAGAGCTGCGTCAGGAATTCGTACTCGCGGCTCGCGGCGGTGATCCCACCCCAGGGCTCGAGCGCCTCCGCGAACGCGTCCTCGGCCTCGCCCGACAGCTTGCCCGCTGCGATCTCCTGGAGGACGGGGAGGAACTCCAACTCCCGCTGGAACGCGATGCCCTCCGAGACGCAGACGAACGTGGAGCTGATAATGTGGAGTACCCGGGGCGTCGCGGCGAACCCGTGCGCCGAGTTGGATCCGTGGACGCAGTGGCCGTACTCCTCGTGGATGAGCAGGTTCAGGAGCTCTCCCGGCGCCGGTCGCGCGGCGCTCCGCTCATCGGTCGTCGCGAGGAAGATCTCCTTCGAGTGATCCGTGAGCGCGTCGACCTCGAACGCGGCGCCCGACGGCGTGACGTTGACCATGTAGGGCGGCGTCTCGATAATCTCCGTGGTGTACTCCGGATTGATTGCGACGACGTGCCGGTGCGCGACGCGCATCGCCGGTCCCCGGACCTGGTTGAGGAAGGGGAGGATCTGATCGGGTCGCAGCCCGCGACGGACCTTCAGTCGCTCCGTGACCGCTTCGGCGGTCGGATCGCACCGGAGTTCCTCCGCGGACCGGCGGACCAGGGCCTTGAAGTGAGGCAGCTCCCGCCGAAGCATCCGGAGGCCCGCCGCCTCCACCTGCGCCGGCGTCTCGTCGTAGTCCCAGAGGTCCCGCAACGCGCGCGCATACGACCGCGATCGGCCGAGGTCCGCGCCGGTCTTCCGGAACAAGGCGTACGTCTCGTCGAACGTCCCTTCGGGTCGGAAGCCGCGGAGATTGAACGCCTTGGCGTACCGCGCGTTCGCGGCCCTGAGCGTCCGTACTGCCGCTCGGGCCTTCGGCTCGCGGAGCTGCGAGTCGACGGTCTCGAGGATCTGCGAGAGCCCGTTGCAGGCGAGCTGCACAAGGGCGCGCATCCCGGCCGGAGTGCGGCCCCGCAATTGCGCCCGCCGGACGTCGAGCGCCCGGCGCCCGTCGGCCGCGAGGCCGCGGATGTGCTCCGCGTTCACGCCCTCCTTGACCATGTAGCCGAACAGGGACTCGACGAGCGCCTCCGGGAGGCCCGCCGGCTCCCGCAGTTCGATCCGCGCGCGGAACGAGGCGAGGAGCTTCCGTTCCGTCGGATCCTCCGTGGACCGCTGCGTCCGTGCGATCCGATCCAGGATCCGGCGGACTCTCGCGGGGGTCGGCACGAAGAACCGGCCTGCGCACCCGTCGACCCCCTGGATGAACGCCTCATCGGGCCGGAGTTCCGTCCATAGGTCGAACACGGCGCGTTCCGTCTCGGTCCGCGGCTCCCGCATGGCATGGCGGAGCGCGCGTCGGAAAATAAGGATGGTGCTTGCCGCGACGCTCGGTTCGGTCAGTGCTCGGCGGCGACGCCGACGGGTCCGGCGTCCACCGGGACGCCTTCCAGCGGCTCGATCGGATCCCCGACGTGGATGTCGCCCTCCGTCAGGATCTGGGCGCGCAGCCCGCCCCGGTGCACGAGGCCTTCGCGGACGCCACGCCGCGTCAGGCTCTCGAGGTGGGAGCACGGTTCGCAGAGACGCACGCCGCGCAGGCGGACGTCGCCCACCCGGAACTCCCGCCCGACCAGGTGGTTCAACGCGACCCCGCGCGTCACGACGTTTCGGCGGGCGTCCCCCGGTGCGATCTGGGCTTCGCTGTCGCGGGCCATCGCCTCGATTGCCTCGAGCTCGATGAGCGTGACCTCGCGGCCGGTGCCCGGCCGGTCCGAGTACGTGCCCACCGCACGGAAATAGCGGTCTCCCTCGAGGCCCCGCCCCGGGACCGCGCGGACCGTCCGCATGGAGCGCATCGCGCCTTCCGCCTCCGGGGAGATGTGAATCGACGCGACCTCTCCCGTGCCGCGGCTCATGGACCCGCCTCCGGAATCACGGCATCCGCCTCGATCTCGACGAGGGCCTCCGGCTCGACGAGTCGGCCGACCTCGACCAGCGTGGAGGCGGGCCGGATGTCCCGGAAGAACTCCGCGTGCGCCTGGCCCACGCGCTCCCAATCGTCCATGTTCGTCACGAAGATGCGCGTGCGGACGACGTGCTCCAGACGAGCCCCCGCCTTCTCCAGGCCCGCCTCGATCTTGCGGAGGACGTGCACCGTCTGGCCGTACGCGTCCCCGGGAGCCACGACCCGGCCGTCGGGATCCGTCGCCGTCGTGCCGGAAACGACGACCCACGATCCCACGCGCACCGCCCGCGAATATCCGACGATCGGCTCCCATTTCGCCCCGGAGGCGATCTTACGTCGCTCCATGATGCCGGCACGATGGCCCGCGCGGGGATAAGGCCTCTGCCTACCGCCCGGCGTCCGCGGGCGGCCCTTTCCGGAATCGCGTCGTCGCCTTCCCCGCCCGAGGGCCGAGGAAGTTCGACAGCTCCGCCGCCGCGTCCTCGGCGACCTTCGTCGCGGCCTCCCATGTCCCGAGGTCCCGCCACCGACGTTCCTCGAACGTCTGCACGGTCCGGAGGAGGTTGGCCCGCAAAGCTTCCGACGCCTGGCCGTCGTACACCACGACGGCGATCGTGAACTCCCCGCGGACCGCGATGATCCCGAGGTTCTCGTATCGCATCGCCGTCGTCGCGTAGCCGCGCGATCCGGACACGCTCGTCTCCACGAAGTTCCCGACGACGGACAGCAGGCCTTCGAGCTGCTCCGCCTCGATCGGTAGGGTCCGGCCCGCGGCGAGGGCGACGAGCGGCTCGCCGGTCCGATAGAACAGGTACACGGCGGTCACGCGTTCTCCTCCTTCGGCCGGCGGGGAACGGCGACGGGCCATACGACTCCATCCCATAGGCGGTCGCGGAGCCCTAAAGGGTTTCGGTCGATTGTTCGGGAGGCCGGCGCCGCCAAACCTTCAAAGTCATCCGCCGCGTTTGAATCCGTCGATGATCGCGGTCCGAAAGCCGGAGTCAATCTTCCAGACGGACGTGCCAATCGAGGGAGGCTCGTGCCACGGCCGCTGGCACTTTTCCTTCGACCGGTACTTCGACCCGGAGTGGGTGCGCTTCGGCACATTGCGTGTGTTCAACGACGACACGCTCACTCCGGGCGCCGTGTGGCCCCTGCATCCGCACCGCGAGATCGAGGTCGTCACGTATTGCGCGGCGGGGGAGTTCCGCCATGCGGACGAGAACGGGGAAGGTGGCGTGCTGAAGGAGGGATGGGTCCAGCATACGACCGTCGGGCGGGGCATGTGGCACTCGGAGATCAACAACCGCAAGGACGCTCCGATGCGGTTCCTCCAGATGTGGTTCATGCCGTCGGCGCCCGGGCTCGAGCCCAGCGTCGAGCAGAAGGCGGTCGAGAGGGCCGAGCGGACGGACCGATTCCTGCCCCTCGTCTCCGCGGACGACCGGGACGCCCTTCCGATTTTCTCGGACGCGCGCGTGCTGTCGTCGTTCCTCCAAACAGGGAAGAAGGTCTCGTATCCGTTCGAGGGTTCGCGCGGCGCGTATCTGTACGTCCTCGGTGGCGGGCCGGTCACCGTGAACGACCGCAAGATCCCCTCGTTGGGCGCCGCAAAGGTGACGGACGAGCGACGCCTCGATGTCGTCTCGGTGGACGACGCAGAACTTCTCCTCGTGGACGTCCCGGTCGCCTAGGGGCCGACATGCAGATCGACAGCTGTGAGTTCCCGGACGGACTGCTCTATGACGAGGACGGTCTTCAATGGGCCCGGATCGAGTCGGACGGCGACGCCCTCGTCGGGATCACCTCGATCCACGCCGCGATCGCGGGTCGGCCGGCGAAGATTACGGCGAAGCCGGTCGGCCAAACCTACGGGCGAGGTCGGACGATTGCGACCCTCGACAGCCCGAAGTTCTTCGGGCCGATCCGCGCGCCGATCGGCGGCGTCCTCCAGGAAATCAATGCCGCCGTGCTCGCACGTCCGCGCCTCGTGACGGATGCCCTCTACGGCGACGGATGGATCGCTCGACTGAGGCCGACGAACCTCGCCGCGGATCGACAGGCGCTCGGGACCGCGGAAGCCGCGAAGGACCGGCTCTCGGACCAGATCCGGGCGCTGCACGTCCGTTGCTTTGCCGCGTTCCCGGATCACGACCTGATCGAAATCGGGACGGAGTGCGCCGCGGTGCTGACGAAGCTCGACGACCTCATCGGCCGGATCGAACCAGGAGATGTCGTCCATCTGGTGTCGGACGATCCGACCGCTCCGATCGAGATGGTGCGGTGGTCCGACCGGGCGAACCAACCGGTCCTCGAAACGCGGAAGGAAGGCGCCCTCTACCACTTCCTCGTCCGCAAGACGAGTTGATTGGACGTCGGTACGTGCCGGGGAATCCGGACCTAATCTGGGTCCATCGGACCGGGAAACAAGACCGCGCGGCCGACGATCCGGCCGTTCCGAAGGTCCTCGAGGACGCTCGCGGCGTTCGCCAGTGGCTCCTTCCGGGTGACGACGGGCGTGAGCCGCTTCGCTTCCGCGAGCGCGATCACCCGGGCGAGGTCCGCCATCGTGGACGAGTAGACTCCGAGGTACGATTTGCCGCCGTCGACGAGGTCGTTGGCGCTCACGGTCGTCGTTTCGGCTCCGGGAGCCACGACCAGGAATCGTCCGCCGTGCCCTAGGAGCGAGCGACCGAGGTCGAACGTGATCTTCTTCCCCACGAAGTCGACGATCACGTCGGCCCCGACATCCCCCGCGAGTCCGCGGACCGCCTCGGCGGCTCCGCCAGGAACTACCGCATCATCCGCGCCGACGTCGAGCGCCGCCTTGCGCGCCTCCTCCCGGGTGTCGACCGCGAGGACCTTCGCCTCTTGGACCTTGGCGATCTGGACGGCGGACAGCCCCACGCCCCCCGCTCCGATGACGACGACGAGGTCGTCTTCGTCGGCTTGGCCCTGAGTCACGACCGCCCGATACGCGGTCGTTCCGCTGCATCCGAGCGGCGCTGCGACGGCGGGACTCAGACTCGGCGGGAGCGGGAGGACCGTGGACTGCTTCGCGACGACGAACTCGGCGTAGCCGCCAGGGCTGTCGAAGCCGAGTGTGTGACCTTCCTCACAGAGATTCGTGCGCTTGCGGCGACACTGGCGGCACCGGCCGCACGGTTGCTCGAAGTGGACGATCACGTGGTCCCCTACGTTGGCGGCGTACACGTCGCCGCCGACCTTCGTGATTCGACCGACGATCTCGTGGCCCGGGATGAGGGGTGGAAGGTCGCCCGCTTTTGCCTCGTCGAGGAGATGCAGGTCCGTGTGGCATACGCCGGCGGCGAGCACCTGAACGAGGACGTCCTCCGGTCCGGGTTTCGGATTCGGCACTTGGACGAGCTCTACGGCTCCACCCGGCTCGAACCGAATCGCACGCACGCCCTCCGAAAGTGGGGCCCGGCACAAAACGGTTTGGCCCGGGAGACAACCGAGGGAGTGGGCATCCGGTTGTCCTGCTGCGGCCGGACCGAAATGTACTTGTCGCATCGTGCACTCGTGCGGGAGGAGGGGGTCCGCTGAAGACTGGGGGAAGGCAGGCTTGGAAATCTGGCTCGGCAGGGACCCATCGGGGGTTCGACGATGGACGCGAATGAGACCGAAGCCGGAAAGAAGCCGCGTGTGCCGTGGACGTTCAACCGCATGCTCATCGTGATGGCGTTCGTCGAATTGCTCATCACGTTCGTCATCATCGGCGGCTTTTCGGCGGCCCTCTTCGTCTTGGTGGGGCCGTTCCTCATCCCGGCAGCCGTCTTCACCGGGCTCTTGTTGTGGAGGCCGAGGCCGTGGGTCCATCTGGCCGCCGGCATCGGGATTTCCTACATCTTCATCGTCTTCCTCCCGTTCATCATCCCGGCCCTGGCGAACCCCGCCGATCCGTATCAGTACGCGGGGACCGTCTTGGGCCTGCTTTCTGTCGCCTGGTCCCTCCCCGCGGGTGTCCTCGCCTTCCTGCAAGCGCGCAAGGGGAGGCCGCAACTCTTGGCCCGTGAGGGTTGGCGCAGCTGGCAGGGCATCTACTCGGTCGGCGTCGCCCTCCTAGCGATTGGCGCGGCCCTCACGAGCGTCGCCGCCTACAACTACGCCGCGAGCAAGTCGGCGGGGGGCGCCTACGACTTCCAGCCGCAGGCGTCGGTGACGATCACCGCGGAGAACTTCGCGTTTTCGCCGGCCGATTTCACCGTCGCACGGCAGACGCTCACCGAGATCGTCGTGGTGAACAAGGATACGACCCTTCACACGTTCACATACATCGTCGGAGGTACGGAGTACAGCCACGATCTCCTGCCAGGGACCACGACGCGGTTCCTCGTATTCCTCGATGCCGCAGGCTCGATCGCGTTTTGGTGCATCCCGCATCGATCCTCCGGGATGACGGGCACGATTGCGGTGAGCTAGCGACCCGCCGTCGCGACGAACGAGCCTGTACCCGCGCAAGCTGGCGCTATCGCGCAAGACGGACGCAACGGCGATTCGCGACCGCGCGCTTACTGCAGCTTCGCGAGGACCTTCGTCGCTTCCGAGACCGTCCACGCCTTCAACGTCTTCGTCCGGACGTTCCCGACCTTGCCGATCTCGAGGATCAGTTGCATGGCGGCGTCGTCGTTCGGCGCCTCCGTCACAGCGACGAGATCGTACTCGCCCATCGTATAGAAGACGTCCATCTTCGCTCCGAGTTTGCTCGCGAGGGCGTTCACCGTGTCCACGCGCTTGGTCGACTCCTTCACCGTTCGGATTCCCTGGTCCGTCCAATTCACAAGGCTGATGTAATGAGGCATCGAGGCTCCCCCTGTGGCACGACCTATCCCGCGAGGTCTATTTAATGCGCGCGGCCGGCGCGCTCACGTCCGCGCCTGATAGAGCTCGAGCCAGATGCCGTCCGGATCTTTCACGAACGCGACGACGTACTTCGGCCGGACCTCGACCGGCCTCGCGAGGGTCGCGCCCGCGCTCAGGAGGCGGCGGGTCTCCCGCTCGACGTCCTCGCACTCGAAGGCGAGGTGGTCCAACTCGCTCCCCTCTCGGTACGTCGCGTTCGGATAGCAGTTGAGCTCGAGCACGTGCTCCGAGCCCTTGCTCCTCAGGGCGGCGACTTCCCCGCCGGTCGCCTCGATCGTGTGGCGGCCGAGGTATTCCATCTCGAGGGCGTCGCGATAGAAGGCGATCGATCGGTCCATATCCTTGACCTCGATGCCTGTGTAGGTGTAGCGCATGACGGACCCGCCGGGGCACCCATCGACTGCGTTCGCTTGAAGGTTCGCCGGGCAGGCGTCCGACACGGTTAAGGGGCGTTCGCCCATACAGGGCGAAGGAAGTGGGGGAAGGCGATGAGATACACCGCTCCGGTCGTGTTGCTCGTTGTGGGCTTCGCGTTGATTGCCGTCGGCATGCCGACGTTCGCCGCGGCGGGATCATCCGCTCCGACGTTTGACGTCACCACGTTGGCGGGCAAGGTCGCATCGGTCCGGGCCACGGACGGATTGTATCTCCGCGTGTCCGCGTTCCTCGAGGACGAAGCCGACGCGGCCGATGCGGTCGCCGCTCCCGGTCCGTTGACGCCGATCACGCCCACGTACGTTCTCTCGAGTCCGCTGGACGGGACGTCCGTCGCGGCTCCGGCCGTCACCGTGAACGTCGACACGGCAGGCGCACCACAGAACGAGCCGGCGATCGCGGTGGACCCGAACAATCCGATGCGCATCGTCGTCGGATCGAACGATTACGCCTCCCGCACGTGGACGTGCACGGCGGGCGGGACCCCCTGCAGCGCCTTGGGCGACGCCTATTCGGGGACGTACTACTCCAACGACGGCGGGGCCACGTGGTGCTGCACGTCCAGCGACCCGTCGAACCTCGGCACGATCATCCCCGGCGTCGAGCGCCTGACCGGGGGACAATACGATGCCGGCGGGGATCCCTCGTTGGCGTTCGACAGCCAAGGCCACGTCTACTTCGCCGGGTTGGGATTCGACCGGACCGCACCGCCGAACACGGTCGCCGTCAACAAGGGGACGTTCGACGGCAGCGGCGCGCTGACCTGGGGACCGCCGACGTTCATCGGTCAGACGACCGCGCCTTCGACCCTGAACGACAAGGAGTGGATCGGCGTGGACACGCATGCCGGGAGTCCGTTCCTCGACCGCGTGTACGTGAGCTGGACGCGGTTCCTCTTCAACCCGCACAACGGGCGATACATCCAGGGCCCGATCATGTTCGCCTTCTCGAGCGACGGAGGTTCGACGTTCAGCGACGGGCAGCTCATCGTCGGGAACGTCCTCTATGACCAAGGGTCGCGCGTGGTGGTCGGATCGGACGGCACCGTGTACGTCTTCTGGGAGGGCTCCACGCGCCTGGCGACGTTCAACGGCATCTGGATGGCGAAGTCCGTGGACGGAGGCGTCACCTGGGGCAGTCCCGTCGAGGTGGCTCCCCTCGCCGACATCATCCCGCCCTTCAACACCGCGTTCCGCGTGAACAGCTTCCCGGCGGCCGACATCGCGCCGGACGGGACGCTGTATGCCGCGTGGTCCTCCGAGGTGAAGAACGACGCGACGACGTACGGCGCCGATCCGGTCTGCGCGTTCTTCTATTCCGGCACCGCGTCCGTCTACACGAACTGCCATTCGTCCGCGGTGTGGAGTCAATCGACCGACGGCGGCGCCACATGGAGCACGCCGGTGCCGATCCTATCGACGCTCGATGGATCGATGCGCACCGCGACCGGCTATCCCGTGACGCAGCCGGACGGGACCACGCTCAACGCGCCCACCGCGCGCCGCGTCGACTCGTTCTGGCCGGCCGTCGGCGTCACCCCGTCGGGGAAGGTCTACATGTCCGCGTACGCGGCCGACGTGGTCTCGCCGTGGCAGACGTGCAAGACGCCCGCGAGCCCGACCGCCGTCGGACGGATCAACTGCCTCGCGCTTGGGAACTACGTGCACAACGCTCGCCTGGATTACGTCGTCACGGATCTGACGACGGCCGTCACGCAGACCGTGACCACGAACCCGATCAACTCGCGCCACGGATTCGGGGGCGGGTTCATCGGCGACTACACGAGCCTGGCGGTCGGCTCCGACAACGCCTTCCACGCGGTCTGGACGGACACGAACAACCGGCAACCGGTCACATGGTGGTTCGGGTTCGAGTTCGTGCCCACGACGATTAGCCAACAGGACATCGTCACGGCTTCCGGCACCTTCTAGGCGCGCCCCTCTCGAAGGCGGATACCGAGCGAGCCGGCGTGGCCGAGGCGTGGCGAGTTTCCTCGGAGTGGAACTCCGCCGCAAGCGGTTGGCGGTGTGCGCTCCGACTACCGATGCGGGTAGGTTGATGCGACTCTCCGCGTATCCTCACGCCGTGGCGGGAATCGAGGAAGTCGCTGTGCGATTCCTCTCGGCTGACGGAGCGGGCGAGGTCAGCGGCATCGTCCATCGGCCGGCCGGGACCCGCCTCGGAGCCCTCGTCGTCACGCACGGCCGTTCGGGCGACATGAGGGATCGTCTCGTGACACGCGTCGCGCGGGCCGTGACGGAGGCCGGACTCCTCGCGCTGCGGATGAACTTCCGGTATGTGGAAGAGCGCACGATGGCGTCCAGGGACTTGTCAGGCGAGGAGGGGGACCTTCGGGGCGCGATCCGGTTCCTCCGGGGCGAGCTGCATGTTGGACCGATCTTCGTCGCCGGGGCGTCGATGGGCGCCCGGGTCTGCGCCCGAGCGTCGAGCGATCCCGATGTGGTCGGCGTGATTGCGCTCGGCTATCCGCTGCACCCCCGGTTCCGTCCGGAGGTCCGCAACCCACCCGAGTGGCCGTTGCTCATCAAGCCCGCGTTGTTCGTGCAGGGCGACCGCGATCCGTTCTGCGACCTTGGGCGCCTCCGGGAGGACCTGACGAGGTTGCCGACGCCGCACGAGCTCGTCGTAATCCCGAACGCAGGTCACTCGTTCGAGTCCCGCGGGGCGAAGCGGGACACCTTCCCCGAGGTTTGGGACGCCGTCCTTCGGTGGATCACAAGCCAGCTTGCGGGCTGGTGAACCGAGCCACCCGAATTGCCGTGCGGACTCAGAGGAGCCTCGCCGACATTGTGATCTCCGTCTTCAACAGGCGGGAGATGGGGCACCCTTTCTCCGCGGCCTTCGCCGCGGCCTGGAACTTCGCGGGATCTGCGCCGGGGACCCTCGCGGCGACGTCCAGGTGAATCGACTTGATCGTCCAGCCCGCGTCGGTCTTGTCGAAGTTCAGGGTCGCCTTCGTGTCGATGCGTTCCGGGCGATACCCGAGCTTCTCAAGTTCACCCGAGAAGGCCATCGAGAAACAGCCTGCATGCGCGGCGGCGACGAGTTCCTCGGGATTCGTTCCGGGCGTGTCTCCGAAGCGCATCGCGAAGCTGTACGGAACAGCCTTCAAGGCGCCGCTCGTCGTCGATACCGTGCCTTTCCCTTCCTTCAGGCCGCCCGTCCATTGCGCACTCGCCTTCCGGTCCATCGGATCACCGGAGGGAGGAATCGAGTACAGGGCTTAACGTTACGCGCTCCCGCCACGGTGGATTCATCGAGGGCCGTCAAGGCCCAACGACGGAACTCGCGGGCGGTCTCAATTCCTCAGGGATGCTGCACGATGTATTCTCGAATAGCCGCCTTGGCAAGACCGTAGAGGCTGAGTTTTTTGCGCTTGCAGTAGACGGCAATGTCCTTGAACTCCTTCTTGCCGAAGACCGTAATCACTCGATACAAACGGAACCCGCCTCGCCCCGGAATAGCCAATCGGTACATGAATCTCATGGTGTATATCGCATAGGGCCTAGATAAGGTCCACCTATCGCATAGGCACTACCATTTATCGAATAGTCACTATTAAATATGGCCTATGCGATGCCAGGCGGCAGAAGGGACGGGACATGGTCTTGTCGTTGCCGAAGGATCTTGTGAGCGTCATCAAGCCTCAGCTGGAGGCTTGGACAGCAGAACTCGAACATCTCCGGGGCAACTCTCGGGTGAAGAAGTTCCTGAAGCTCCAGGAGAGAATCGATCGAGCCGGTGAGTTCATCACGGAGACCTCCGCTCCACCACCGTCGAATCGGTACCGGCCTTTTGATCCCTACGACGCGTACGACGTGTTCGAATTCGCCCGGGATCTCGCCGGGAGGGAAATATCTACGATTGCGCTATCGAAATTGGCATCCGGACGGTTCCCCGACATGTCCGGAGGGTGCCAGGAGCGGATGATGGACTACCTCATCGAGAACGGCTGTGTCGAGGCGACTCGGAGGACCCGGTTGGGACGTCCCGCATCGTACCGTTTCGCGCCGCCGAAGAACGGGGGCGCCATGGCGGGACGGAAGCCGCTCGGGGTGCCCACGAACGAACTCTCCGGATTCAAGGCGGAGGACCTCGAGCAACCCGTGTAGTGGCCCGCGGCCGCAGGCACGAGTTACTTCAGGACGAACCACGTGCGCGACGAGCGCCCCCGGAGCCGGGGGGCGGTGATGGGGCCCTTGCGGCCGTGTCACCCGTGTAGGCTTGTCCACGACACGGTTATATACACAGATACACATGCACAGGTGCATGGGTACGAAGACCATTTCCCTCGAAGACTCCGCGTACGTGAAGCTCAAAGCGGCGAAACGAGCCGGGGAGAGCTTCTCCGACGTAATCAACCGTATCTTGGGAGGCC
>DASPZJ010000059.1:0-4981 GCA_035636315.1 Thermoplasmata archaeon | reverse complement strand
CGGCATCGTGAACGCGTCGCCGCCGTCCGTCATCAGGATGTCCGGGTCCTTCGACCGCACGGCCTCGTCGATGCCGCGGAGGATCGCCTCCTCGGAGCCGTCGATCTCGACCTCGTCGAGGCGCGCCCCGAGGAGCTTGTCTTGCATCCGCGGGATGCCCGCGGGATTGGCCACGTGGACGTCGAGCAGCGATTTCCTCAGGGCAGGCAGCGGGTATTCGAGGGCGAAGTGCTCTTCCTCCGCGGTCCACGTGCCGTTCGCGTAGCGCACGAGCCCCATCGGGAAGATGTCGTGCTCCATCGCGTACCTCTGGCTGAACCGCAGATCCACGTTGAACAACTGATGGTCCACGTACCCGCCGTTCGAGTCGAGGATGTGCGCGAGATGGCGGATGTCGCGGTAATGTCGCGGCACGATCTCCAGGACGGGTTTCGGCTCGTCGTCCTCGAGGGCGATCCGCCTCGAGACCTCGCGCACCTCCCGCACGCCATCGAGGATCTCGATCCGTCGTCGGATCGCGGGCAGCTCGCCGGACGGCGCATGCAGGAAGAACGTTGGCCAGGACCGCGCGTCCTCGATCCGGTGCGCCCCGTGCTCGTTCCAGAGCCAGAGGACCATCGTGTCGCGGTCGTAGTCGGCGTAGGCGTCGATGATCCAGCCGTGCGTGCGTCTCCCCCGGAGACCCTCGAGAGGCGTCTCAGGCGCCTTGAGCCGATGCGGGGGAGGGGTCGGTGAAAGTGCGCACGAGGAGGACCTCGTGAGGCGCGAGGACCATCCGCAGCCGGACCCGGAAGGCCCGCCAGCGGAACAAGCGCCAGAGTGCCCCGCGGGGAGCCTCGCGGAATCCCGACGCCGCGAAGAGGGCTTGGGAGGATGCATTGTCCCGGGTCACCGCCGCGAACACCTGCGTCGCTCCGCCGGCCTCGAAGCGCCGCAACGCCTCGCCGACCAAGCGGCGCCCGATGCCGCGTCGCCTCATCCGCGAATCCACCGCGACGAAGTACACGTACCCGATCGAAGACCGTCCGCGGAATGCCTTCCCCTCGAGGAAGCCGATGAGCGATCCCCCTTCCTCCGCGACGAGAAGGGGCTTCGCGCGTCGCAGGCCGCGGACGGCAAAGAGGGCGTACGCTCCCGTGAACGACTCCCGCGCGATCCGCTCGAGGGCGGCCCGGTCGGTGTCTTTCGCCTCCCGGATGATCACGGGCGCGCGGATTCCTCGGTCCCGGAAGAACGTTCCCGTTTCAACGCCTCGATCTCCCGCTCCATCTCGAGGAGGATCGACAGGATCGCGAGGATCGACGGATCGATGTGGGCGCAGTAGCTCGCAGCGCTCGCGTGCTGCCTCGACTTGTTCAGCAGGCGGTCGAACGCCTCGCGGTCCTTCTCCCGCAGCGCCCGGCGGTAGTCCATCCAGTCGTTCAGGATCGACTCGAGATGCAGCCGGTACGTCGGGATCGTGCGGCCCATGCGGGGACGTGTGCTGTCTCCCTCAAGAACGACGCGGGAGGAGGGATGCCCGAAACTACTCCTTCTTCCCGGCGTGTGGTCGCACGGCTGATAAGGGCGTCCGAATCCTTATCCGGGCCTTCGCCGCCTCGAAGGGACTCAGGGTTCCATGCCATCGATGCCGGCGAAAGCTCCCCCGACCTCCGATTTGGCGGAGGGTCAAGGTCCTTCCGTGGTGGGGCTGCGCGGTCGCCTCGGCGCCGGGCTCGTCGTCCTCGCTCTCGTCACGATCCTGCTCGCTTCGCCGCGCGCGGCCGCGGGCACGTTCCCGGTATCGGTCGAACAGGTCGCCGTCGGCACGACGGACGGCACGGCGGGCGTCCAGGCCGAAGACGGGATCCGGGAGACGATGCGGGAGGCCGACGTGGCCCCGGACCCGCTCGCCTATCCCTCGATCGAGAACCTTAGCAGTGGGTCGCAGGTTGCGGGAGTCTTTCCGGCGGACGTGCAGAGCTCCGACGGTGTGTACGTTCGATACCGCGAGGCGACGACCGCTCCCGCGGTCGTCCAGAGCAACCCGACCGTGACGGACCCCGGATGCACATGGACCGCGTGTGCGAACGGCATGGCCTCCGACAACGCCTACGCGTCCTCGTCCGCGGGCGGCGATGCGGGCGTCTTCCAGAACTTCACTTTGAGCATCCCGGCCGCCGCCGCAATCACTCGCGTGGAGGTGGGATACGAAGCGTTTGATCCGACGGGCAACGATCACCTCACGATGACGATCTCCTGGGACGGCGGGGTGAGCTGGTGTCCCGCGCGGACGACGGGCAGCCTGCTCGGCGTGGATCCGAACGCGTATTCGTTCCTGGACTTCACGACGTGCACCGGTCACTCGTGGACCCCGACCGACTTCGGGACGGCCATCGCGACGAGCATTACCCACAGCCCGCAAGGCCCGCCCGAGACGATTGACCTCGATGCGAACGTCGTCCGGGTGACGTACCAGCCTCTCGTGTACGAACTCGCGCTGCAGTATGACTGGACGGCGGTCGCCTCGGGCCAGCGGTACGACCTGCGAGTCAAGGGTCACGTCTCCGACGAGAATGTCTCGGTCCAAGTCTTGACGCCGCCTTCCATCTGGACCCCACGGCTGACCTTCACCGACACGGCGGACCAGGTCCTGACCTACAACCTCGCTGCCTCCGAGTTCAACGCCGGGAACGTCTCGATCCGGTTCGTCGATGCGCTCGGGCCCGACCTCGCTCCCTCTGACCTCTGGATCGATTACGTGGACGTCTTGACGACGGTGCTCGCCTACCGCCTCGACGTCAGCCAGACGGTGACGGGCGTCGGCGGCGCCAACCCGACGCTGGATGTCGAGGGAAACATCAGTGTGGGTGGCGAGAACTTCGACGTCTTCACCTGGAACTTCACCGCGAGCGCATGGGGCCTGAAGATGGCGTCCGTCTTCACGGCGGTCAACGAGATGCACCGCGCGGCCCTGCTCCCGGACGAGATCCTCAACGGGACGGTCCGCATCGACTTCCAGGACCGGGCTCCCGCCAGCGTGGTGCCGGCGACGCTCACCCTCGAACTCGTCCAGGTCTCGACGACGGACCCGGCGTCGGGCCTGTCGAGCATCGTCCTCCTCGGCGGCGTGATCGCGGGGATCGCCGCGGCCGCCGCGTTCGTGTTCTTCGTCATCCTCCCGAGACGGAAGGCCTCGTCCAATGACGCGGAGGCCGCTCCGGAACCCCCGCGCAACGGCCGGCTCCCCTCCCTGGGCGGCCTACTCGCGAAAGGCGGGGCTCTTCCGCCGGATCCCGCGATTCCGGTCGGCGACCTGCGGCCGGGGGGCGCGTACCTCGTCGACGAGCCGAAGCCCGCGGCAGCAATGCGGGCGCTGGAGCACGTGACCCGGATGGGCCGGTCCGGTTTCGTGATCACGCGTCGGGACCCGGTGGACGTGCAGCGCACGTTCAAGCTTCGGCACACGAAGATCGTCGGGCTCGGTGAGAACCGGGACTCGGGGAGCGGGTTGGTCCTCGCGGCGTCCCTGGATGTCATGGCGACGGACATGGGCGACTTCCTCCGGACGAACCCCGTCGGGGTCGTGCTCATCGATTGCCTGAAGGACCTGGTCGAGGGCAACGATTTCCCGTCCGTCCTGCAGTTCCTCCGGGGAATCGTCGAGCAGGTTTCGGCGGGGCAGCAGATCCTCCTGGTCTCGATGCCGCCGGGGATCCTGCGCGGTCGGGAGCTCAAACTGCTCGCGCAGCAGCTCGAGGTCGTCCGGATCACGTGAGCCGGTCGCCGCTCATGCGGGTCCCGACTCCTCCTTCGTCCACCGGCGCATTTTGCGGAGGCAAGCGCGGCGGTCGTCCGGCGTCCCCTTGAAGATCTCGAGGGTCACGGGCCCGGCGTACCCGCGCGCCGTCAGCGCCTTGACGTCCCGCTCGACGTCGATTCCGCCCTGCCCGAACGGGAGGTGCTCGTCCCCCGTCTCGCCGTGGCCGCCGTGGTTGTCGTGGATGTGGGCGAGCGCCAAGCGGTCGCCGAGCGCCTCCAGGTACGTCCGCCCACCGTCCGTCCGCCGGTCGAGGTGCGCGTGCCCGACGTCCAGGCAGTACCGCAACTCGGGGACTGCGTCGAGCGCCTTGCGAAGGACGTGCGGCGGCTCGTCGACGTTCTCGAGGGTCACCGCGACGCCGCGGTCCGTCGCGGCCTTCACGAGGTCCGCGAACCACGACGTCTTCGCCTCCGGCGAGGTCCTCGGCGCGGAGCGGGCTTCCATGAAGTGCGCGTTGAAAATTCGTATGCCGATCGGCGCGAGCGCGTCGATGAAGCCGACGAACCGAGCGAGGTCGGCCTGGTGGAACCGGGAAGGCGGCAGGTGCGCCGTCTCCAGCGGGATCTTCTCCGCGAGGTCTTCCGCCTCGTCTTGCAGGGCCGCCGGCTCCAAGGTGAGCCACGTCAGGTCGAGCTCCGCATAATCGAAGCCCGACTCCCGCAATTCCGCGACCTGCTTGGGGAACGGCTCGCGACTGTACGTCGAACCGCCGATGCGCACGAGCCCGACGAAAGAGACGGCCGGTATAAGCCTTCCCCGAAGCGCGCGATCGGTCGCCGTCGTTTGGGCGACCTACCACGAGAACCGCAGATGCTCCGTGATCCGGATCTCTCGCGACGCGGCGTCGTGGAGCCCCAGGGCGGGGATCCGCGGGACCGCATCGGCGAAGTCGTCCAGGGTCGTCTGGTCCGGCGGCACGGACGCGTACCATTCCGACGTCCCCGTGTCGAGGCGATCGATCCGCACGCCGCCTTTCCCGTGCGCGATCCGCACGATCCGGTCCGCGCCCTCGTACAGCTCCCGTCGGATCGACTTGCGGCGGTGGAGCTTCGCCAGGCCGGCGTTCGTCACCAAGCCGACGACGTCCCGCTCCGCGACCGTTCGCCGGATCGCCCGCATGGACCGCTGGAAGAGCTGGTGGGCCTCGCCCACCTCGACGTCCTCGTCGAGGAACATCTC
>DASPZJ010000058.1:0-28391 GCA_035636315.1 Thermoplasmata archaeon | reverse complement strand
TACTACACGTACGAGTCGACATGGCCTGCGCGCGTCGTCACAGGCGGGATCGCGGGCTACGTAGGCGGCCTGCTCGTCGGCGCGATGCTCGTGACGATCCGTCAGTTCTCGCTCGAGATGGAGGCGTTTCGCGCGCGCATGCCTCCGATGGTCGCGGGCGGGCGCTGAGCGAAGGTTTTTGAAGGGCCCCTTCATCCGACCGCCCGATGGCCCGCCGGAAACGGAAGGAGGAGACCGACTGGGTCGCCCCCGACTTCGACGAGGTCGGGTACATGCGGCGGGAGATTCAGGGCGCACACGCGGCTGTCGCGACGATCCTCTGGGCCGTCGTCGGCGCCAGCGTCGCGTTCCTCCTGTTCTCCGTCCACCCCGCGCTCGCGTTCTTGGGGGGGATCGCGATCGGGTTCGGCCTGTACTTCATCCTCCCGCTCTTCGGCATCAAGACGGACGCTTTCAAGCGGAAAGATTGGACGGGCCACGGCATCACGTATTTCTTCAGCTGGCTCGCGTTCTGGATCATCCTGCTGAACCCGCCATTCGGGGACTTCACGGACCCGACGATCCAGGGGATCTCCGTGAGCCCGTATCACACCGGGTACACGCTCGGTCTGTCATGCCTCACCCCGCGTGCGGGTTCGGTCACGAACTTCCCGATGGCTCTTCCGAACAACTCGTTCTACGTCCTGTTCCGCGCGACTGATAACGCCGGTCCGCCGACCGTCCGGGTCAACGTGACGCCGAGCAGCCAGCCCGGCTACGACGCCGTGCCCACGCCGCTCCCCGACCCATCACGGAATGAGACGCGCTACAGCGAATGCACCGGCCATCCGTCGGAGGTGTATCCGGCGGGGTCGTTCAACGTAACGATTCCTCAGACCGCATCCTCCTTCATAGTCCTCATCACCGCAACCGACCGAACCGGCCGGCAGGCGGCCGCCAGCTTGTACATCTGCCCCGGCTGCGCGTAATCGCGATTCACCGCTCCCACGGAAACCGCTTGTCGAACAGCCGGCTCCATGCGTCCGCGTTCGAGGCCCGCACGGCCTCCGGCCCCGAGTGGATCTGGAGAGAGCGCTTGGCCGCCTTCTCCAGGTCTTTTCCGAGACTCAGCGCCCGCCAAGCGCTCTTGGCGAGACCGCCGGCGGTCACGGCGTCGCGGCTCACATCGACCGCCCATCGTTCACCCTGGATGAACGGCCCCGCGAGGGTCTTCGGGCTCCGCCGCCATTTGTCCAGGAAGTCCTTCGCGTTCTTCACCCAGACGGGAGGGCCTTCGTGCCGGAGGACGCGTGGCAGGGTGTCGACGGCGAATTCGAATAGGAACACGGCATTCTTGCTCACGACGTCGAAATGCGAATCGAACACCTGAAATTCATTTCGGTGGAACAGGTCGAGGAACGCGCGGTGCGCCTTGCGCAGCTGCGGATAGAGGACGTCCTCGGTGACGGCGGGCGCCGGGATCGCGATCGCCAGGAGGCCGCTCCCGCGGATCTTCGCGAGCGCACGGAGCTTCGGGATCGTCATCGCCTTCGCCGGTCGGGGGAAGAAGAATCGCTCGCTCGGAGCGCGCAGATACTCGCGGGCCGCATGCGCAAACGTGGCGAGCTGCTCGACGGACACCGCGCTCGCCACGTTCCGGTTCGGGTCCACCGGGTCGACAACGACAAGTGGCTCCGGGAAGGCCCGGCCCGGCGGGCGATCGAGCTCGATGAGCTCCCCTTTCCGCCACGCGAGGCTGTTCTCCAGCACGGCGCGGAACGTGCCGTACTTGAGCACGAGGAGTTCGCACAGATATCCGCTGAAGCCCATGACTTTCGCCTCCGCCCCGTACACGCCGACGCCCTCCGCCCAAGCCTTCAGCAGCCGGATCTCGTCCGCTTGGCCTTCCTTGATCCGGCCGAGCACGTAGTCGACGTGGAGCGGCGTGCGGTCGACCGCGCTCATCCGCTGCGTCGCGTCCGTGATCCGATAGCACGGGACGATCTCCACCTCGAACCCGGCGTGCCAGCCGCGGGTGTACGGGTGCTCGGCGTACCGGTGCTCCCCCCGCTCGAGGATCTTGCCGAGGGCGAGGCCGCGCGTCTCCAACTCCGGGCGGGGCAGGTCCGGCGGGAACGCGACGAAGAGATCGATCTCAGTCCCCGTGAGATGGGTGCCCTTCGCCACCGATCCCGCGAGGAACGGCTTCGCCTCCCAGCCCTTGGAACGCAGGAGGCCGGTGAGCCGCTCGAGGAGGTCCTTCACGGCCCGTTCGATCCGCGCCTCCTCCTCCGCCGAGGGCCGGATCCGCGCGAGGACCTTCTCCTCGACGCCCATGCCGACCGCATGCCGGGGGCCGGATAAAAGGCCATGGGGCCCGAGGTCACGTGACGGGAAGGCCGTGCATCCGAGCGATGTCGAAGACGCCATCGATGATGAACTGGATCGCGATCGCCGCGAGCAGGAGCCCCATCACGCGGCCGACGGCGCGCGTCCCGGTGCGCCCGAGCCGCTTGAAGATCCGGTCCGCGTAGTGCAGGAGGAAGAACGCCGCGAGGACGGACGCCAGGATGCCGGCGAAGACGAACAGCTTGTCCGCCGTGTCCCCGACCGGATGGGCCATGTAGATCATGACCGTCGTGATGGCCCCGGGCCCCGCGAGGAGCGGGATGCCGAGAGGCACGACGGCGACCTCCTCCCGCTCCAACGTCTCCTCGCGTTCTTGCGGGGTGAGCCGCGATCGGGAGCGCTCCCCATGGAGCATCTCGAGTGCGACGCCGAAGAGGAGGATCCCGCCGGCGATTTTGAACGCGGGGATCGTAAATCCGAACGCGGCGAAGATCCACTGTCCGAAGATCGCGAAGACGCCGAGGGTGATCGTCGCCGTGAGGCACGCCTTCGACACGATGTCCTGCTTCTCGACCGGAGTCATCCCTTCGGTCAGGACGGAGAAGAACGGGACGACTCCCAGCGGGTCCACGATCGCGAAGATCGAGGCCATGGCGGTGGCGCCGAACGCCAGGTCCACCATGGTCTTCCCGGAGGAGGCGGGCGCGGATCAGTGCTTCCGCATCAGCTTCATCCAGCCGCCGCTCTCGTAGACGGCGAGATTTCGGCCGCTGGCGGTCCTCTCGAACTCATCCCAGGAGATGACCTGGAGCTTCTCACTGCCGCCTTTCGAGAAGCGCAGCGTGTTCGTGCCCTTCACCTTGCTCGGCCGGAGTCCTTTGACGGTCGCGATCTGTCGAGCGTACTCGAACGAGATCTCTTTGAGTGCTGGCATGTTCCATCCCTTCGTGCGTTCCCCGTATGGGGGAGGCAGACACGCGTAGGACAGCACGCGATATAAGTGTCTTTCGTTTGTCTGACACCTTGACAAAGGCGATGGAGGGGGCGGCGGAGGCCGCGACCGTTGTTTCCATGAGCGGGTCAGGACCTCTCCGCCCGAGATCGAATCGGCGGTCTCCCCCAGAGGACAGTTGCAACCCGGCGCAGGCGATTTGTTCTCATGAACGATTCCACGGACGGACGGCTTATATAGAGTCCGAGACACCAAGAAGTCCGTCGCGCCCTTCGCGGCGGTGACCTGATATGGCGAGCGAAAAGCCCTCCCCGGCCCTGCTTGACTCGGTGAAAGCGTCGGCCACGAAGTTCAAGGAAATCAAGAGCACCCTCGACGCCCGGCAACGGGAACTCGAGACCCTGAAGGGGGATATCGAGTCCCAGCGCAGCGAGCTCGAGGCCCAAGTGAACCGCTTCCGCTCGGAGCGGGAGGAGTTCGAGCGAGAGAAAGGCCAGGTCCAGGCCGCGCGTTCGCTCGCCGAACGCGACCTCGCAGGAGCCCGCATCGATCGGGAGAAGATCAGCACGGAGGAGAAGCGGGTCCAGGATTGGGCTCGCACGTTGAATGAGCGGGAGAAGGCGATCAAGGAAGCCGAGGACCGGCTCCGCCGCCTCGAGTTGGAGCTCACAGATCACCTCAAGGACTCGGAAGGGAAGATCCAGGCGCTCGTGGAGCGAGAGCAGCTGTCCGCCCAGCGGGAGCGCGCGCTCGCCGAGACGATCGACCGCCTTTCGACGATGGAGAAGGGCCTCGCGGAGCGGGATCGAAAGCTCGCGAAGCGCGAGGAGGAACTCATCAAGCTTCAGAACGAGCGGCTCAACGCCATGGAGGCGCGCGAGCGGGAACTCCTCAAGATCAGCGAGGAGATGTTCGCCCGCCAGAAGGAGTCCGCCACGCTGCACGAGTCGTTCGTCGAATTGCAGACCACGCTCCGAGAGGAGCTGACCGCACTCGCGTCGCAGCGGGAGATGCTCGCCATAAAGGAGAAGAGCCTCCTCGACGCGGAGAAGTACCTCGCCGCGGCCCTGGAGGCCGGCGGCCTGGAGTTGCCGACGGAGCCCGAGGAAACGGCCCCGCCACCGCCGCCGATCGTCGAGCGGCCTCCGCGGCCTCCGACGCCTTCTCAGGCTCCGCCCGCTCCCGCCTCGGAGACGCTCCGGCACGAGCTGTTGGAGGAAGAGGAGGGCGAGAAGCCCAAAGTCTCCCGCGCCGACGCGCTGGAGCGGATGACCCGCGCCCTCGAGACCGCGAAGCGGGCCCGCGACACCGGCCGGAACGTCAGCGACATCCGGAAGGCGTTGAAGCAGGCGCGAGCGGCGTTCGAGTCCGGCGATTACGACACGGCATCCCGGCTCGCGGACGAGATCCTCAGGGAACTCGAGGCCGTCCCGATTCCCCGCTAGGCTCCTCGCGCGTCCCGCCGTTCGCGGCGGCGTGAATCGGCATCGCGTACACCGGCACGCCGGGCACCCGCACTTCGTTCCGCTGTCCCGGAATCTCTCCCCATGGATCGGGGTCCGACACGGGTCCCGCGACGAACGTCCAGATCACGTTCGCGACGAAGATCACCTGGCCGAACGCGACGACGAACGCGCCGAGCGTCGCGAGCCAGTTCAAGGTCCACAGCGCGGGATCGTAGTCGTACACCCGACGCGGCATGCCCTCGAGGCCGAGGAAGTGCATCGTGAAGAAGACCAGGTTCATGCCGACGAGGGTGAAGGCGAAGTGCCAGCGGGCGAGCCGCTCCGAATACATGCGTCGAGACATCCGAGGGAACCAGAAATAGAATCCCGCGAAGACGCCGAGGATCGTGCCTCCGAACAGGACATAATGGAGGTGGGCGACGACCCAATAGGTGTCCTGGAGCGGATAGTCGAGCGGGATCGGAGCCTGGAAGACGCCGTTGATCCCGCCGATGACGAACATCGCGACGAACCCGACGGCGAAGAGCATGGGCGCTTTGAGTTCGATGGCTCCGCCCCACATCGTCGCGATCCAGTTGAAGATCTTGATCCCGCTCGGCACGGCGATCGCGAGCGTGATGACCATGAACGGGAGGCGCGCGGAGATCGAGATGCCGGTCGTGAACATGTGGTGCACCCATACCCCGAACGACAGGAACCCGATCGCGACGGTCGAGAGGGCGATCGCCTTGTACCCGAAGATCGGCTTGTGGCTCATCCGCGGGATGACCTCGGAGATGATGCCCATCGCCGGGAGGATCATGATGTACACGGCGGGGTGGGAGTAGAACCAGAACAGGTGCTGCCACATGATCGGATCGCCGCCGACGGTCGGCGAGAGGAACGCGGTGAGGCCGTGGCGGTCGAGCAGGAGGACGAACAGGCCGGCCGCGAGGACCGGGGTCGCGAGGAGGACGAGGCTCTGCGTGACGAGGATCGACCAGACGAACAAGGAGAGGTTGCGGAACGTGATGCCCGCCGCCCGATGGCGGAAGATCGTCACGAGGAAGTTGATCGCCCCCGCGGTGGACGAGATGCCGAGCAGCTGCAGGCCGACGATCCACATGTCGACGCCCTTGCTCGGATCGTAGACGCTCAACGGGGTGTATCCGGTCCAGCCGATGTTCGCGGCGCCGAGCCACATGATGACGCCGGCTGCGGGGATGAGCCAGAAGCTCAGCGCGTTGATCCGCGGGAAGGCCATGTCCTTCGCCCCGATCAGCGGCGGCACCATCAGGTTCCCGAAGCCCGCGAGGATCGGGATCGCCACGAGGAAGATCATCGTGGTGCCGTGCATCGTGAACAGTTCCGTGTACGTGTTCGGATCCACGATCGTCGGGCCCGGATACGCGAGTTCCGCGCGCATCAGGAGCGCGAGGACCCCGCCGATTAGGAAGAACAGGAACGAATTCGCGAGATAGAGGATGCCGATCTCGTGATGGTTCGTCGTCGTGAGCCAGCGGAATACGCCCACAGGAGCGTTCCGGTGACGGTAGCCCGTGACGACCTCTCCCGCCATCCTCGAACCCCGAGTGTGGCCCTTGCCGGGCCCCGTACTCCAGGAGCGGACAAAAACCTTTCCTACGACTCGCGATGCAACCTGCACATCGTCGGTGCGAGTACGCGCGGCGTTCCCATGATACACCGCAAAAGGTTTTAGCGGCATGCGGTTCTCGGCAAACGATGTTGGGGCCCCGACGTCTCGGGTTCGTGGCACCTGCGATGCTTCTCGCGCTCTTGCTCCTTGGAGGGAAGGCGCGCGCTGCCCCGATATCGCCGGGAGAGGGGGCGACGCAGGACCTGTTCTGGATCGTCCTCATTCCCGCGGTCGGAATCGGGATCTTCGTCAGCGCGCTCATCGCCTATGCCGTGCTGAAGTTCCGCGTCCGACCCGGTCACACGACCGGCCCGGCGAATCCGAAGACGCACGATCGCGAGCTCGAGGCCCTGTGGACCGTCATCCCGGCGATCATCCTGTTAATCGTCGGCTTCGCCGCGTTCCAGACCCTCGTCGCGACGGACACGCTGCCTCAGAATCCCGACGTCATCATGGAGATCAATGCGCACCAATGGTATTGGAATTTCAACATCACCTACGTCCGAGAGGGCAAGTGGTTGAACACGACGGGCAACTTCACGTCGCTCAACACCACCGGGGCTTTCACCATCAAGTCTGAACTCGTCGTGAAGATCATCCTTCGTTCCTTCGACGTCGCCCACTCGTTCTACCTGATCGACTTCGACCTGAAGATAGACGTGATTCCGGGCCACACGAATTTCTACTGGTTCAAGCCGTTGCAGCCGGGTGACTTCATGATCCGATGCGCGGAGTTCTGCGGGCTCAACCACTACACGATGACCGCGACCCTGAAGGTCGTGCGCTGAAGGAAGGGAGACGGGAGGCGGAATGACCGGGGGCGAGGTGCGCGGTCCGGCACTCATCTCGGTCGCGATTCTCCTTCTCGCCGCAATCGCTGCGGCGCCGCTATTCTCCCCCGCGTCGGAGTCGGTGGCCGCCAATGCCTTCACTCCGGCCACCGTCCTGGGCACCGCCTTGCCATCGGTGAATCTCACGCTCCACGGAGACGCGGGGCGGGGCTGGGGATTCACGAGCGCGACGATTACGAAGCCCGGCCCGAACGTCACGGTCCATCTCGGGGACCGGGTGAATCTCACCTTGATCGCGGACGATGCCGCGGACCACAACTGGTTCATCGATTACGACAACAGCCTCGGGCCGAACGGCGATGAGCCGAGCTCACCGATCTTCAACAATTCCGCCGTCCTGGTGTGGCCGTTCGTCGCCGATCGCCCGGGCAATTGGACCTACCGGTGCCGCATGCACCCGACCTCGATGTTCGGGACGATCACCATCCTCGAGGAGCCGAGGCCTGTGAACTTCACCCTCTACGGAAACGCGGGGCGGGGATGGGGTTTCACGGGCGGCACGATCAGCGAGCCTGGGCCGCCCATCGTCGTCTTCTGGAAGACGAATGTCACCCTGACGCTGATCGCGGACGACTCCGCGGACCACACGTGGTTCATTGACTACGACAACAGCCTCGCTCGCAACGGGGGTGAGCCCGGTTCGCCGATTTTCAACCCCACGACCGGAGCGATCACTTGGAGCTTCATCGCGGACCGGACCGGGAACTGGACGTATCGCTGCGGCATCCATCCGACGTCAATGACCGGATCAATCCTCGTGACTGGCGGCCCGCCGACCCCGCCAGGGGGTGGACCGCCCATCCCCCTCATCAGCGGAATCATGCTGGCGGCGCTCGGCGTGGTCCTCGTGTTCGCGGTGGTCTATCATGTCCGCGCGGTGCGCGCGGCGAAGCGGATGAGATGAGGGACCCGCGATGACGGATCTGGCCGTCCTCGCGTTCGGCTTCGGCGTGATGCCCCTTGCGGCGATCGTCTTCTACGCTTTTCCGGGCATTGTCCTACGGCACCGGGAAGCCTCGTGGGGAATTCTCGCGGGCGTGGTGGGATTCCTCGGGCTCTCCCATGCAATGGCGCTCGTCCTGGTGAACCATTCCCTGCTCGGCGACCGCGTCCTCGCGACAGTCCTTTCCGTCCTCGGTCTGGCGGTCGGCGCGGGCTTGGGTTGGCTTCTCTTGGACGGACCCTACATTCGAACCGAGCCGAATCGAATTCTCGCGACGTCGGTCGCGTTCGTGGCGCTCCACAGCATCGGAGATGGCCTCGTGATCGGCGCGTCGTTTCTCGGAGGCGTCTCGACGACCCTTCCCCTTGACGCCGTGACGGTCTCCGCGACCGTGGTCCATCGGTTCGTCGAAGGGGCCGTTGTCGTCGTCCCCGCGATCGCCGCGGCGTGGAAGTCCCGCTCCGCCTTCCCGCTCGTGTTTCCAGCCCTCTTGTCGGTGCCTGCGGCGTACGTGCCGATTTGGCTCGTCGACCTCTACGGGTTCACACCCACCCGAAGCGTGATCGCCCTTTCGATCCCGACGTTCGCCTCTGCTGTGGAGGCGACCCTGGCGTTGTTCCTTGTTGCGCGGGCGTTCCTGCCCTTGGCCTCCGTAGACCGCGGGACCCGGTGGCTCGTCTGGACCGTCCTCGGCTTCATCGTCATCAGCCTCGTACACTTCCTCGTCGAGTGAGGCTCATCCCGCCGAAGGCTCGGACGGCGCGACACCCGCGGGCAACCGAAGAGCCAGGAGCGCGACCATGAGCGCGAGAGCGAGCGTCGCGGTGCCGAGCGCGAGATGAATCGTCACGACGACCCAGTTCAGGGAACTCGTGATCGTCAGGGCACCGAAGATCACCTGGGCCACGAGGACCGCGAACGTCATCGCAGACAGCGCTTTCACGATCCGCATCTCCCACCGAAGCCAGAGGAGCGCGACGATCATCGTCAGCAGCACGAAGAGCGACGTGAGGGCCGCGACGAGCCGGTGTGCGTACTCGATCGCAATGGTCGGGTCTGCGAGGTCCGGGATCACGGATCCGTTGCACAGAGGCCAGTCAGGACAGGCGAGGCCCGCTCCCATGCCGCGAACGGTGCCACCTAGGACGATCGTCCCGTAGGCTGTGATCGCTGCGAGGACCGCGACGATTTGCAAGAGACGACGTCGATCGATCTGCACAGGACTCGCGGACCGGCGGGAGCGGGTCTTCCGCGATAAAGCCTTGCCACGCTACCCCGGAACTGTTCGGGGTTCGACGGGAAAAACATGGGGACGCAGGGATTTGAACCCTGATCGACGGGTTTCTCCCACGCGGGGAGCGACCCACGCGTGTCTCGCGAACCATGGGTCAGCGCTCCAGTCTGTCATCACTGGATCAGCAAACCCGTTCGCAATCAAGCCCATGACTGGAGCCCGTAATTCTACCAGGCTAAACTACGTCCCCATGGGACTCGCGAACTCGCGGAAGAGCGGCGGGGATATCTAACTTTGCGTGGTGGGCCCGCGCATCTTATTGGGACTCGGTGACCGAGCCGCTGCCGCCGCATCGCGTGCACTGGCCGGTCCCGCGGCAGTACGCGCAGACGGCGTTGGGCCCGCCCCCAGTGCCGCCGCAGTCCTCGCACATCTTCCAGCCTTGGCAATCGGGGCACGCGCCCTCGAACGGGATTTCCTCCGAGATTCGGATCAACGCCCCCTCCGCGGAGGCGATGAGACTCCCGTCGATCGTGAGGAGGCCCAGCTTCGCGCGGAAGGATCCGCCTCGAAGGATATTCGCCTCGGAGGCCTCGGGGTCCTCCGGCGTGATGATTAGGGACCCTTCGAGCAGCATGGGTGGCAACGGGCCGTCGACGTCGTTCGAGACGACCTCCCCTCGGAGCGAGGACCGCTTGTCCGCTGCCTCCGAGCTCGCGAGGCCCGTGATGCGGCACGCGAGCTTCAGCCCGTCGTGCAACGGCTCCGTGCCCTGCTTGATCACGACGCGGGCGTAGCGCCCGAGGATCGAATCGTCCGCCATGAGGGGCCCGCCCATCCGAGGGGGAGGGCTTGAAACCGTCCGGCTCCATTCTCACGGTTGGGACGACCCCACGAGGGAGACGGAGGCCCTCAGCGCTGACGCATCTTCTGCTCCCGCTTGCGGCGGCGCATCCGCTTCTTGCGCCACTTCCACCGCATCTTGCCGCGCTTCTTCCACGCACGCGAGGAGCGTTTCATCCGCTTTCCGGGTGCGCGGAAAATCCGGGCCACTTATGTAGTTTCCGTTGACGGCCCCTCGGCGCCTGCCGATCCGACTCGGCGGACGTTGGTCAGCTGTGGGAATACAACGTGTTCCCGGGTCCGTTGTAGTCCGGCCCTTCGCCCCATGCGAGCTGAACGTTCCCATTTGGGTCCAGCGCCAACGTGACGTAGTCCCCGTACGGGAACGCGAAACCCTGTCGGGTCACGTAGGCGTAGCCGGAGCGGAACGCGGACACCTGGGTTTCCGCGGACCACGTCGAGCCTCCGTCGGCCGAGCTGCGGTACCAGACGTTGTACGCCCGGGTGTGGTTGTCCATCCATGCCACCCGCACATCTCCCGCGCTCGCCGCGGCGACTCCGGGGAAAACGTGGAACGAGGGCGTGGCGTCGGCGCCGAGATCGATCCGCGAGGACCAACTCGCGCCTCCGTCCGTCGAGCTTCGGTACCAGACGTGGGGCGGCCCGTTATCGTAGAGAGGTGCGTTGTACGTCACGTACACATGTCCCGCTTGGTCCGTCGCGATCGCCGCGCCGGTCCCGAGGAAGTCCCAGCCGCAGGACGTCGGGCAGGCCGGGCCGGGCGGCAGACCCCTGTCGGCGTACGACAAGCTCCAGGTCGCGCCCCCATCCGTCGACTTCGTGACGAGGACGTCCTGCGGGCCTTGCGCCTGTCCGCTCTTGTGGATCAGCTCCCAGACCATGTACACGGTCCCGTCCGGGGCCACCGTGGCCCCGCCGTTCAGGGGCCAACCGAGGGTGTTCTGGTTGATCTGTGTCGTCGTGAAGGTCCGGCCGCCGTCGTGCGATGCGGAGACGAAGAACTTCTGCGCGACATCGAAGCCCACGTAGACGTCGTCTCCTAGGACCGCGAGCCCGTCCTTGTCCGTCGGACCCTGTTTGACGTCCGCATTCACGGCAAGTGGGGCCGACCAGCTCGCCCCGAGATCGTCGGAGCGCTGCACGACGGTATCTTTGCCGAGGAGATAGCTGACGAACACGGTCCCGGCCGCGTTGATCTTCACCTGAGGATCGTATTGCGTCGAAGCGCTCACGGTCAGGGCCCGCGGTGCATCGAAGGTCCGCCCTCCGTCATGGGAAACCTGGATGGTGATCGTGGGGTCGGCGCACGCCGCACACGACGGGATCCCTCCGAAATGTGTCGCCAGGTAGTACACGTTGCCCGCGCCGTCGGAGTCGACCGCAGGTTCCCAATCGTCCCCCGCCGGGAAAGCCATCACCACGGGCGTGCTGAGCGGGCTTCGGGCCGCCCCGACGTTCGTCATCGAGATGGCCACGAGGACAAGGGCCACGAGGAACGCGCTCAACACCGCGACGGGCCTTCGCATGCCGCCCCCGGGCGGGATGGCGGTTGGCGGCATAAGGGTGCGGGCCGCGGCGGTCCTCAATCCGTATAAGCGCTGCGCGCGATACCCCGCCGGGGAGAGCATGCCGAACATCGCGCGAAGCATCATCCGAGAGAGTCTGCAAGCGAAACCGGACGAGGCGATCGTCATCCAAGCGGGGACCCAGTCCATCGACTTGGCGACGCAAGTGGCGCTCGAGGCGTACAAGGTCGGCGCGGATCCCGCGATCTTCCTCGACACGGACGAGGCGTTCTTCGGGCAGTTCAAGTACCTGAGCGAGGACCAGCTGCGGAAGACGTCGGCGCACTGCCTCGGCATCGCGGACTACGTCGACTCGTACGTGTACATGGGCGGGGTGGAGAACCCCGCGCCCATGAGCCGCGTCCCGCAGTCCAAATGGTCCGCGTTGTTCCAGGGGGAGGACGCGCACCGCCGCAAGAACATCGAGAAGAACCAGAAGCAGGTCGGGGTGGCGCTCGGTGCGGTCACGAAGGCCCGGGCCAAGACGTACGGCTTCGCGTACGACAAGTGGAAGCGCACGACGGAAGCCGCCATCGCGGTCGACTACAAGGCGATGCGTCGGACCGCGGACGTCCTCGCCGCGATGTTCCGCCGGCCGGCGGAGGTCAGGGTGAAGGCGGACGACGGCACGAATCTCCGGTTCCGGCTCGCGGGGGAGATGCGGACGCCGCACGTCGACGACGGCGTCATCAGCGAGGAGGACATCGCGGATCGCAACCCGACGACCTCCCTGCCGGCGGGCGCGGTATTCGTGGCGCCGGTCGAGGCGAGCGCGAAGGGCACATTCCAATCCGACGTCCCCATCCCGTCGGTCGGCACGCTCATCGAAGGGCTGTCGTGGACCTTCCGCGACGGCCGCGTGACGGACTTCACGGCGAAGAAGAACCTGAAGAATTCGCAGCTCAACTACGCGGACGGCACGGGCGCGAAGGACCGGTTTGCCTCGTTCGGCATCGGCCTCAACAAGAAGCTGCTCCCCGGATACCTGAACTCCGTCTACGCCGCGGGCGTCGTGTCCGTCGGCATCGGCGACAACAAGGACCTCGGAGGAGACAACGAGAGCACGTACGGGTACGCGGGGTTCCAGAGCCATGCGACCGTCACGATCGACGGCAAGCCCATCGTCGAGGAGGGCCGGCTCGTCGCGTAGAGCCGGAACCACGCGCAGCGGACTGCACGGGCTTCAGGGGGACCGGCGGCGGCCGAGGACCCGTCGGGTAGCCGACATGGAGGGCCCATCGTCGGGGGAACCCCGCCGGTGGGTTGATGTAGTCTGGCCCGGTACACACGGCCGATCCCCATGTGGTCTCCTACCCCGACCGTTGCGCCGGGCCCGTCGTACCCGGCCGCGAGGAAGCCCGGCTTCTTCCAGCGCCTCTCGATCGGCTGGAAGCTCACGAAGGTCAGCCTCGGCGTCCTGAGGAAGGAGAAGGGTCTCGTCCTCCTCCCGTTCGTTTCCTTGCTGATCACGGTCGCGGTCTGGGCGATTTTCTTCGTGTCCATGTTCTTCGTCGTGGCGCCGACGGACCCGGTCGGCTCCTGGCTCTTCTATCTCGGTTTAGCGGTCGTCTACTTCGTGACGTTCTTCGTGTCGATTTACTTCAACGCCGCCGTGATGGGCGCCGCGATGATCCGGCTCAACGGCGGCGATCCGACAATCTCGGATGGATTGAAGGTGGCCCGCGCGAACATCCGCCGGATTGCGGGATGGGCCCTCCTCACGGCGACGGTCGGCCTGGTCCTCCGGGCGATCGCGCAGCGGTTCGGGTTCATCGGGCGCATCATCGCCGGGATCGCGGGAGCCGCTTGGGGCATCGTGACGTACCTCGTCGTCCCCGTGCTGATCTTCGAGAAGCTCGGGCCGTGGGCTGCGGTGAAGCGCAGCGGATCGCTCCTCCGCCAGACGTGGGGCGAAGCCGCGGGTGGGTACCTGACCCTGGGCGGGATCTTCATCCTCCTGGCGCTGCCCGCGCTCCTCGTCATCCTCCTCGGCTTTGTCGTCGGCGGGGTCGTCGGGCTGCTCGTCGGCCTGGCCATCGCGGTCGTCTATTGGCTGATCCTCGGGCTCGTCGGGTCCGCGGCTCAGAGCATCCTCGTCACGGCCCTGTATCGGTACGCGACGACCGGCGAGCTCGGGTTCGGCCTCCCGCGCGATCTGGTGGCTCCTCCAGCGGCGGCCCGCTGATCGTCCGGATGGATCGAGGAAGGTTCACGCGGTCGTCCACCCCGCCGCGCTCGTCGCTCCGCTCACGGCGACCAGGTACAGCGCGTAACTCGTCGAAGGCTTCAGCGGCGCCAAGTTCCCCGCGACCCACAATTCATCTCCGACGCCGAGGGTCGAATCGCGATCTTGATCGAGCCAAAAGACGCGGTACGTCGTGGTCCCGACCGCGAGCGCGACCGAACCGTCGGGTGCGGGCATGCCGGCAATGCCGCTCGACGAGCCGTTCTCCTCCAACCGGAGCCGGAGTTCTGACGGGTTGACTTCCCGCGACGCCCCGAACACCCGGAGGGTCGCGTTTCCGCCGGTCTGATCAATTACCCCGAAGTCGACAATCATCCCCGGGGTTGGGCCGCTAATCAGGCCCGACACCATGACGTACAGGATCGCCGCGAAGACGACCGGCACGAGGACGAACAAGACGACGACGAGGACGATGATCAGCGCGACGTTGTCGTGTTTCGGCGGCGGCGAGTAGTACGGGTACGGGAAGTAGGGGGGACCGTACGGCGGCGGAGACGAGGGACCGGGCCCGGGCGGACCCGGCGGAGGTGTCTCGGGGACACCGCTCGCGCGAGACCATCCGCGTCCGAGCCTATAAAATCAGTTGCGGCACTCCGCGAGGCGGCCGGCTGCGTGCAGGTCAACCTTAAACAAGGTTAACACGGCGGACAAATCGTTAAGTGCCCCGCGGTCCTTCGTTTCGATTCCCGAGGAGGACCATCCATGGCTCGAGCCCTATGGAGCGGCGCGATCGCGTTCGGACTCGTGAACATCCCCGTCAAGCTGTACGGGGCCACGGAGAGCAAGGACCTCTCCTTCACGACGCTCCACGCGTCGTGCATGACCGCCCTCAAGCGGCCGTACGTCTGCCCGAAGGACAACGTGCCCGTGGATCAGAAGGACATGGTGAAGGGCTACGAGTTCGCGAAAGGCCAGTACGTGATCCTGAGGGACGAGGACTTCGACAAGATCCCGCTCGAGGCGACCAAGGCGCTCGAGGTCCAAGGGTTCATCGAGGCCCAGGAGATTTCGCCCCTATACCGAGAGCGGAACTACTACCTTGGCCCGGAGGAGATCAGCCTGAAACCGTTCGAGCTGTTCCGCCAGGCGCTCATGCGGACCGGCAAGGTGGCCATCGCGCGGGCCGTCCTCTGGAAGAAGGAGCAGCTCGTGGCGATCAGCCCGCTCGACGGCGGCCTCGTCCTCACGACGCTCATGTACCAGGACGAGGTGAAGCCGCTCCCGGAGCCGCCGGCGACCCATCCGATCGTGATCAGCGACGCAGAAATCGAGCTCGCGCTCCAGTTGATTGGTGCGTTGACGACGGAATTCGACCCCTCGAAGTTCCGGGACCGCTATCGGGACGCGCTCATGGCCTTGATCCAGGCGAAGGTCGAGGGCAAAGAGCTGCCCGCGGTCGCGAAGGTCGAGACGAAGCCGACGCAGGACCTGATGGCCGCGTTGAAGGCGAGCCTCGAGGCCGCGAAGGCCAGCTGAGCGGATGCCGTCCTTCGATCCGTACACGCACGTGATCAAGCCGATGCTCGCGGAGAGCCGCGACACCCCGTTCGACTCGCCGGACCATATCTTCGAGCTGAAATGGGATGGGACGCGGGCCCTCGCCTTCGTACGGAACGGCCTGCGGTTCCAGAACCGACGGCTGAATTTCATCGAGGATCGGTATCCGGATCTGAAGGTCCACACGAGGAAGGATGCGATCCTCGACGGCGAGATCGTCGTGATGAAGGGAGCGCTCCCGAGTTTCGAGAAGCTCCAGGAGCGGGAGCGCGCCAGCGGGAAGATCAACATCGAGTACCTCGCGAAGACGCTCCCGGCGACGTACATCGTCTTCGACATCCTGTACGTCGAGGATCGGGAGGTCATGAGCCTCCCGCAGATGGAACGGAAGGCCCTCCTGCCGGACATCGTCGAGGTGGACGACCGCGTCGTCCTGAGCGACTACATCGAGCGGCGTGGGGTCGACTACTACAACGCGGTCATCGCGCGCGGGCTCGAGGGGATCATCGCGAAGCACAAGCAGACCCGCTACTACACGGGCAAGAGGAGCAAGGACTGGATCAAGATCAAGAAGAAGACGACCCTCGACTGCGTGATCTGCGGGATCACGGCGGGCGAAGGCGAGCGGGAGGACACGTTCGGTTCGCTGATCCTCGGCGCGTACCACGAAGGAAAGCTCGTCCACGTGGGCCGGGTCGGGACGGGGTTCTCCGAGGCGGGTCGGCGTTCGATCATCGAGCGGCTCCGTCCGCTCCAGGGCGCGTGTCCGTTCCCCGAGGTTCCCGAGATCGACGCCCATGTGGGCTTCTGGACCCGCCCGGTCCTCGTCGCTGAGGCGCACTTCCTCGAATGGTCGAAGGACCGTCGCATGCGCGCCCCCTCGTTCTCGCGGATGCGCGACGACAAGCGGCCCGAGGATTGTATCGTCACGTTCCCGTGAGTTTCGACTCCTTTATGTTGGACGGTGCGCATAGGGGCCGCATCTGAGGGATATTTCTTGCCGAAATTACAGTTGGCGGAGATCGGGATTTACGTGAAGGATCTGAAGGCGGCGCGGGCGTTCTACACGAAGAAGATTGGCCTCAAGGTGCGGTCGTCCATGCCGAAATGGGGCTACCTGGCCCTCGGCGCGACGAAGGGCGGAGAGGACGCCGCGCTGGACCTGTGGGCGCCGTCGCCGGAGTGGGGCCAGGCGGACTACGAGCGCCGCCTCAAGCTGATCGGCGGGGTGACGGGGATCGGCTTCCTGACGAACGACCTGAAGCGCACGACCGAGGCCCTGAAGAAGAAGGGCGTGAAGGCGGAACTCGACAATGACTCGACGACGTTCGGGCGCTTCACGGATCCGGACGGGAACGTCCTGTTCATCGCGCAGCCCGCGAAGCCGAAAATCCGGCGGGCAGGGCTCTCGGCACTGACCTTCGTCACGGTCGTGTCTCGGGACGCGGCGAAAGCCGGCGAGTTCTTCGCGAAGGCGCTCGGGCTGCGGAAGCGCCGGGTGCCGGGCGAGGAGGGCCAGGAGGACATGTCGGTCTACCAGCACTCCCCGAAAGGCACGGGCGTCATGCCCTTCACCCCGACGAAGGAGATGTACACCAATCCCGCGGACTACGACGCGGACATGACCCACATCGGCGAGGACACCTCGATCTACTTCGCGACAAAGGACATCTACAAGGTCCAGGACCAGCTCATGGCGAAGGGCGTGCGGTTCGAGAAGAAGGCCGAAAAGCAGCCCTGGGGCGGGATCACGGCCACGTTCCTCGACCCGGACGACAACAAGTACACGCTGATGGAGTACGAAGAGGACTAGTCGGACGTTCAAAGGGGGAGGGGCGGGCGCTCGGCCCGCCGTTCCATTTTTCTTACGGTCGCTTCGGCGGTGTGCCGGGCAGGGTCATGTCGAGCGGGTCCGGCTCCCTCGGCAGTTGCGCGGGCGGCGCTCCGGGCGGCGGCGAGACCGGTGACATCGGCGACATGGGCGACACCGGCGGCATCCGCCGGTGCTGCTCTCGCTTCCGCATGCCCCAGACCATCCAGCCGAGCAACGCGAGGACGATCACGAAGAGCGCGATGATCCCCTCGAGCATCTGAATCATCCCGAGGAGCGCACTCGATCGGACCGTCACCGTGAAGGAGGATGTCGCGGAGTTGCCCGCCGCGTCGGTCACCGTCAGGGTCGCGGCGTACGCGCCCGGCCGGGAGTAGACGTGGCTTGCGGTCGCCGTGGTGGCGGTCGTCCCGTCCCCGAAGTCCCATGCGTACGACGTGACGCCAACGTTGTCCGACGACGCGGATCCGTCGAAGAACAGCGGCTGGCCCTCATCCACCAAGCGGTCGCCCGCCCCGCGCACGACGGGTGACAGCGTGTCTTGGACGGTCACCTGGACCGTCGCGGTCGCGACGTTGCCAGAGTAATCCCAGACGCTGAGCGTCGCCGTGTACCCGCCCGGCGTGACGTAGGCGTGGCTCGCCGCGACGCCGACACCGTTCGAGCCGTCGCCGAAGTCCCACGCGTAGCTGGCCAGTCCGAGGTTGTCGGACGAGCCCGAGCCGCTGAAGGACGCGGGCGAACCTTGATCGACCGTCATCGCCGCGCCCGCGTTCGCGGTCGGGGCGACGACATCCAAGGTCGCGGCGAAGACATCCTGGCCGCTCGTCCGGGTGTCGAGCCACGTCGCGAAGACGTCGCCGGCCTGGTCGATCGCGATGCTCGGATCGTACTGGAAGATGTTGGAGACCGGGTCGTCGTTCACGCGGACGTTCGGAGACCAGGCCAGGCCGTCGACCGAGGACGCGGTGTAGATGTCCCAGCTCGTGGAGCCGACCGTCCGGCTGTCGGTCCAGGCGACTTGGACCTTGCCCGCGTTCGCGGCAATGTTCGGGATCAATTGGGTCACGGCCCCCGTCTCGTCGTTCACCCTCACGTTCGCCGCGAACGACGCGCCCGCGTTCGAAGACCGGGTCGCGTAGATGTCGGGCGCCGTGTTCGGGTTCCGATTGTCCGTCCACGCCACGTAGATCATGCCGGCGACGTCCGTGGCGATCGTCGGCTCGCCCTGGGCCGCGCCCCCGGTGTCGTCGTTCACAGGGATGTTCGGCGCCCAGCTGACGCCCCGGTCGGATGACTTCGAGAAGTAGATGTCGCGGCCTCGAGCGGCCGTCCGCGGGTCGCTCCATACGAGGTACACGTCCCGGTTCGGCGCGGTCGCGATCCTGGGCTCTCCTTGCTCGGAGGACGTCGCGTCGTTGTTCACGCGCACAGAGGGGTTGAAGCTCAACCCGCCGTCCGTCGAGTTCGCGTAGTAGATGTCCGGGCCGGTGACGGCAGTCCGGGTGTCCGTCCAGGCGGTGTGGACGAGGGTCGGGTTGACCGGGTCCACCACGACGTCGGGTTGCGATTGGGAGTTCGTCGTCACGTCGTTCGCGCGGACGTTCGCCGAGAAGCTCAGTCCTCCATCCGTGGACTTGGCGAAGAACACGTCGTTGTTCCCGTTCCGCGTGTCCGTCCACGCGATGAAGATGTGGTTCGCGTTGTCGAGGGCGAGCGCGGGCTCCATCTGGTTCGCTCCGCCCGCGTCGTTGTTGACCCGCAGGGGGGTCGTCCACGTCTGCCCGCCGTCCAGCGATTTCGTGAAGAAGATGTCGGCCTGGGTGACGGAGCCGCCCCATCCGGTGAAAGCGAGATAGGCGACGCCGTCGGACCCGACCTTGAGGGACGGGGCCCCGGCCGAGTACGCGGGAGGCCGGTCGACCTGGACGTTCGGGCCGAAGTGCGGACCGGTCGAGGCCGCGGAGGCGCCGGGCAGCAAGACGCCCATCAAGGCGACCGCGACGAGGGCGGTCATCAAGGCGATCGGAACGGCACGGGGCATCGGACGACGGGCGGTGGGCGTACGCGTCATGATGGTTCGATCCTCAGCCGCCCCCCGTCTACCGGCGGCTATTTAATCGGCGTGGGACGACTATCGAAATTGAAAACGAGACGCGAAGGGCCCAGGCAGGGTAGCTGCCGCACCGCTCCTCCATCGGAGACGGTCTCCGAATCGCGCCGCCACCGGGGAAGAGCCTTAATGAATCGGACGGGCCCTCCCCCGCAACGGGGCGTGAAGGATGCCGGGCGGAGAGGTCGTCATCGAGACGTTCGATTCGAAGGTCCTCCGAGGCAATTCGCTCGGGGACCCGACGAAGCGGGAGGTGGCGATCTATCTGCCGCCGAAGTACGACCGAACCCGGCGGTATCCGGCGGCGTACGCGATCGTCGGCTACACCGGGACGGGCAAGTCCTTGCTGTCGGTCGATCCGATGGGCGAGGAGTTGAAGTCGAAGCTCGATCGGCTCATCCGCACGGGGAAGATGGGGCCGATGATCGTCCCGATGGTCGACTGCTTCACGAAGGTCGGCGGGAATCAGTACATCAACTCGACCGCGACGGGTCGCTACGACGACTATCTCCGGAAGGAGATCGTCCCGTTCGTCGAGTCGCGGTACCCGGTGTCGCGGCGAGGAATCTGGGGCAAGTCTTCCGGCGGGTACGGGTCGATCGTCCAAGGGATGCTCCATCCGGACACCTGGTCGGCGCTGGCGGACCATTCCGGCGACGCGCTCTTCGAGTACGTCTACATCATGGATTTCCCGAAGGCCCTCGCCGCGTTCCGGGAGCACGGCGGGCCGGCGGGCTGGCTCCGATGGTTCTGGCGGCAGCCGAATCGCCGCCTCGAGGGCCTGTATCCGATCCTGAACACGATCGGGATGGCGGCGCACTACTCCCCGAATCCACGCAGCCCGACGATGGGCATCGACTTCCCGTTCGACCTGGAGACCGGCGAATGGCGGCCCGACGTATGGGCGCGGTGGCGGCGGTGGGATCCGGTGAACATGGTGGCCCGCTACGCGCCGAGCTTGCGGCGCATGCGCCTCGTGTACATCGACTGCGGGACGAAAGACCAGTACAACCTGATCTGGGGCGCGCGGGTGATCCACCGGAAGCTCCTCGAGCGGCGCATCAAGCACGTGTACGAGGAGTTCGACGACACGCACTCCTTCATCACGTACCGGTACGACGTCAGCCTTCCGCGGATGTACCGCGCGCTCCGCGGGTAATGGGACGGCCGATCAGGGACGATGGTCCAGGTCCCGCATCATCTGGTCGTACTGCTCCTTCGTGATCTCGCCCCGGGCGTATCGCGCCCGCAGGATGTAGTAACTCTCGTCGCCGTGCCAGTAGCCCCGCCGGGAATAGCCCCAGCCCCAACCCCACGGCCAGAAGAACCAGCGCACGGCCCAGAACAGCGCGAAGAACGCGAAGAAGACCCAGAAACCGCCGAATGGGAACCACATCGGACCGGGCGCGCCGGGGGACACCGCGCGGAAGATCAACCCCGCGACGATCGCAACTACGAAGATCCCCGCCAGCAAGACGAAAGGGGCCCAACGCCACATCCGATAAGGTCTCTGAGATTCCAGGTTCATGTCCTAGCACGTCCCCACGCCGAATGCGCCGCGGTCGCACTTGAGCCTGTGGGTGGAGTGCCCCGCGGTTTCCCGCCACGGCGGCGCGGACACACCACACGTTCCGACCGTTCGACGCATCGAGGTGGCTTGAGCCGGCGGTCATTCAAGAGGGTCTCGGATGGTCGGCTTGAAGTTCGGCCTTCTCAGCGTCGTCGCTTCCTGGGAGGCGGAATCCCCGCGAAGCGGCGGAGGACCGCCGCGATGTCCGGGTCGATTCGATCGAGCGCCTCCAGCAGCTCCGGCCAGGGCGATTCGGACCGGACGCGGGCCCGGGCGGCGAGTGCCGCCTTCGTCGTGTCTGCGGTTTCCGCGCCGAGGATCCGCCGCAGAGTACGGTCGGCGGAATCCTCCACGGATGCGGGCGTAGCCGCTTCGCTGGGCCCTTCCCGCCCGGGATGCCTGCGACGCCTCCCGGGAGAAGGGGTGCGTCCCGTGGACGTCCTCCTCCGCGTCATATGCATGACGCCCCTGCGACGCGACAATGACCCGCCACTCGCACGACGGGTCGTCACAAGACGCCGTGGCCTTCCTTGCGCCGGCGTGCCACTAGGAAGCTACGTACACGGAGTCCACCGCCCGTGGTACAAGCGCACCCCGGTCGGTCCCCGAGGCGGGAGCTCCGTGCACGCCGCGTTATGCGGTGGCCACGCGCAACGCAATCCGATTTGGGGCCGTGAGGATCGAGAACGTCTCTCGCAGGACTTCGATGGAGCGTCGCAGCTCGTGGACGTCCACGTTCTCCGAGTCCGTGTGGTCGAGATGAGAGTCCCCGGGCCCGTACGCGGCGGAAGGGCATCCCCATGCGGGAGCGGCCAGGTTGAGGTCCGACGTCCCGAGTTTCCGCAGTAGGGTGGGGCGCGATCCCTGCTTCCGGATCCCCGCGCAGAGGGCTCGCACGACGTCGTTCCGCGAGCCGACCTCGATTGCCGCGGACGCGTCAACGGTCTCGCACTCGATGGCGCCGCGGTTCCTGTCGATGAACGATAGGACATCGTCGAGGTCGACGCCCGGCGGGAGCCGAAGGTTGAGTCCGATCTCCGCGTGTTCCCGACTGCCCTCTTGTGTCGTGTTGATCGACCGCGTCTTCATCGTCAGCGAATGGAACGGAGTCGCTCCTGCGTGTGCGTCGCAGAACGCGTGGAGCCGTTCGACGAACGCAAGGCCGGTCTCGACCGTCGTGGCGGCAGGGGACGAAAGATGGACCCGCTCGCCGCCGAGCCGCAGGAGGAGGCTCAGGTTCCCCTTGTAGCCGATCGTCACGCCGTTCCAGCCGCTCGGCTCACCGACGATGAGGAAGTCGGGTCGGGCGTGGGCGAGGAGATGGCGGGCCCCCCGCGAATCGCGTTCCTCACCCACGGCGCCGACGACGACGATCTCCCCCGGGCCATCGTGGCGGTGGGATGCCATGAGCGCGGCCGCGAGCGCCCCCTTCGCGTCACAGGCGCCCCGTCCGTGGAGGCGATCGCCCTCGAATCGGACGGGCAGCCTGCCCTCCACGGTGTCGATGTGTCCGAGGAACATGATGGAGGGAGGGCCCTCGCCGATCCGCGCGATGCCGTTCCCGGCGGCGTCCGCGTGCGCCGTGAAACCGAGAGACCGCGCGATGTCGATGAACCGTTGCACGGCCCCCGCTTCGTGTCCCGAGGGACTATATTCCTCGACGAGCGCCGTCAGGATTCCGACGTCATCCATCCGTCAAGGCCCTCCCGAGCACGTCGATCGCGCGAGACCACTGCGCTTCTGGAATCACGAGCGGCGGGAGCAGTCGGACCACGCTCGATCCTCCGCCGATCGCGAGCACGCCTTCCTCTTGCATCGCCTGGAGAATCGGTGCCGACTTGCCGCGGAGCTCGATGCCGATCATGAGTCCGAGCCCTCGGACCTCGCGGACCGACGGTGCGTCGAGGGCCCGAAGGGTCGCGATCGCGTCGCCGCCGAGTCGCTCCGCGCGCTCCCACAGCCGCTCCCGCACCGTGTAGTCGATCGCCGCGGAGCCTGCCGCACACGCCAGCGGATTGCCGCCGAACGTCGAGTTGTGACTGCCCTTGAACGCGTGCTCGACGTCCTGGGTCGCCAGGGTCGCTCCGATCGGCACGCCTCCCGCAAGGGACTTCGCCAACGTGAGGAGGTCGGGCTCGACGCCCCACCGTTCGACGGCGAACAGGCGGCCGGTGCGGCCCATGCCCGTCTGGACCTCGTCGAGGATCAGGAGCGCGCCCGCCCGGTCGCAGATCTCGCGGGCCGCGGGCAGGTACTCCGGAGACGCAACATGGACGCCGCCTTCGCCCTGGACCGCCTCGAGGAGGACGGCCGCCGTGTCGTGGTCGACGGCGTGGCGCAGCGCGTCGACGTCGTTGAAGGGCACGTGCACGAAGCCCGGGACCAGGGGCTCGAACGGTTCCCGGAAGTCTTTGCGCCAGGTCGCGCTGAGCGCCCCCATCGTCCGCCCGTGGAAGCCCCGCATCGCCGCGACGACCTTCGTGCGGCCGGTCGCCGCGCGCGCGAACTTGATGGCGGCCTCGACCGCTTCGGATCCGGAGTTGCTCAGGAAGACCCGCTCCAGGTTCTGCGGCGCGACGGCGAGGAGCTTGCCGACGAACGTCGCCTTCGCGGTCGTGCCGAACGCGGGCCCGACGTGGATGAGCTCCCGCGCTTGCGAGGCGATCGCCTCGACGATGGCAGGGTTGCAGTGGCCGAGGTTCCCCACGCCGAACGAGGCGCCGCAATCGATGTACTCGTGTCCGTCCTCGTCCCAGAGGGTCGCCATCGATCCGCGCACGAACGTGAGCGCACGTTTCGGCGAGCATGCGAACTCCGCGGCCCGTGCTTCGACCGTGATCACGCGATCACCGTACCCATCCCTTCGAGCGCGCGCTCGACCGGGTCCGGCTGCTGCGAGGAGGCGATCACGACTCGGGCGACGCCGCCCTCGAGGGCTTCCCGCGCGGCGATCAGTTTCTTCTTCATCCGTCCGTACGCGAAGTCCATGAACGTCCGAAGTTGCGCCCGCGGCACCTCGGGGATGAGGGTAAACGGATTGCTCGGCTCCCGCAACAAGCCGGGGACGTTCGTCAGGAGGACGAGGGTGTCCGCCCCCATCGCAACGGCGACCTGCGCGGCGATCCGGTCCGCGTCCGCGTTGATCAGTTCGCCCCGCGCCGTGACGCCCGGCGGCGAGATGACCGGGACGTACCCCGCGTCGAACAGCAGTTGGATCAGGCCGGAGTTCACCCGCTCCACGGTCCCGGAGTAATCGTCCTTCACGAGCAGCACGCGGCCGTTGTCGACGGAGCGGACGGCTTCCTTGCGGCGGCCCATCAGGAGGGCGCCGTCGACGCCGCTCAGGCCCACCGCGGGCGCGCCCAGCGACTGGAGCCGCGTGACGATCTCCGTGTTGAGCTTGCCGGCGAGGGCCATCGTGAAGACCTCCATCGTCTCGCGGTCCGTGTAGCGCGACAGGACGCCGCTCGGGGACGTGATCCAGCGGATCGGCCGGCCCAGCGCCTCCGCCAGCCGGTCGACCTCGTTCGAACCGCCGTGCACTAGGACGTAGTCGCGGCGTGGAGCGAGGTCGATCAGCACGTTGTCGAGCCCGTTCCCTTCCGCACCTCCTACCTTGACGACCAACATCGACCGTTGTCACCTCAGACCGGATGCAAGCCGATGAACTCGAGGCCCATCGTCTCCGGATATCCGGCGACGAGGTTCATGCACTGGACCGCGTTGCCTGCGGCGCCCTTCATCAGGTTGTCGAGCGCGGACACCGCGACGACCCGGCCGGCGTGCTCGTCGAGCACGAACCCGACGTCGCAGAAGTTCGTCCCGGCGAGGATCTTCGGCTCCGGGAGGCGGTACAGGCCGGAGGCCTCCACGACGACCCGCACGAACGGCTCGCTTCCGTACGCTTGCCGATAGACCCGCCACAGGTCCTTAGGCGTCACGGATTCCCGGAGGAACGCGTGGCACGTCGCGAGGATGCCGCGCACCGCCTCGACCGCGTGGCACGAAAGGGCCACTCGCACCCCGGCCTCCTGCTCGATCTCCGCGGTGTGCCGGTGGCCCGTCGCGGCGTAGAGCCGCATCACGCCGGATCGCTCCGGGTGCTGGGACGCGGGCCCGCCATCCACGCCGGACGCCGACGAGCCGGTCTTCGCGTCGACGACGACCCGCTCGGTGTCGATCAAGCCCGCCTTCGCGAGGGGCCGGACCGCCAGGATGGACGCGGCCGCGATACAGCCGGGCCCGGCGACGATCGTCGCGTCCCGGATCTCTTCGCGGTGGATCTCCGGGAGGCCGTACACCGCTTTCGGCAGGAGGTCCGCCTGCGGATGATCGAGTCCGTAGTACTCCGGGTAGAGGGCCGGGTCCTTCAAGCGGAAGTCCGCACTGAGGTCGATGATGTTCCCTGCGCGGCCGAGGAACTCGCGCATGCTGCCCATCGATTTGCCGTGAGGCATCGCGAGGAACAGCAGGTCGCACGACTCGAGGTCCGCGCGCGGCGTGAACGTCAGGTCCGTGACCTTCCGGAGGTTCGGATGGGCCCGGCCGACGGGCTTGCCCGCTAAGGAGTCGGACGTGACCTGCGTCACCTCGACCTTCGGATGGCGGATCAGGAGGCGCAGGAGCTCTCCGCCCGTGTATCCGGACCCGCCGACGATCGCGACGTTCATCGACGGGCGACCTCCGCGACGTAGTCCACGATCTTGCCGGCGACGTCGATGCCCGTGGCCGAGGCGAGCGCCTTGAACTCGGGAGTCGGGTTCACCTCGTGGACGACGAGGCCGTTGGAGGACTCCATCAGGTCCACCGCCAAGACGCCCCCTCCGACGGCGGACGCCGCCCGCATCGCGAGCTCGGCCATCTCCGGCGTCGGCGTCAGGGCTTCCGCGATCCCGCCCCGTGACGCGTTCGTGCGCCAGTCGTCCGAGTAGCGGTACATCGCGGCGACGAGTTCGTCGCCCACGACGAACGCCCGCAGATCGCGCTGCGGCTTGGCGACGTACTCCTGGACGTAGAAGATCGAATGCATCGGGGAGCCGAGCGCGGTCTTGTGCTCGATGATCTGCTCCGCCTCTTCGACATCGTCGACTTTCGCCATGAGGCGGCCCCACGACCCGATGGGCGGCTTCAGGACCGCCGGATAGCCAACCTCGTCGAGGGCTTTGAGCGCGGCCTCCGGCGTCAGGGCAACGACGGTCTTCGGAGTCGGGATGCCGGCCTCCGAGAGCCGCAAGCTCGCGAGGACCTTGTCGCCGCACACCTCGACGACGTCGTACGCGTTCACGGTCGGGACGCCGTAGTGCTCGAAGAACCGCAACGCGTAGAGCGATCGGCTGTGGCTCACGCTCCGATTCAAGACGAGGTCCGACGTGAAGCCGTTCCGTACGAGCGGGAACGTCACCGCCTCGTCGTGGAGTCGTTCGACCGGGATCCCGTGGTTCGCGGCCGCCTCGAGGATCCACTTCTCCTCCGGCCGGATCACCGTATAGAAGAGTCCGAGCGTGAACGTGCTACTCCCCCCAGTCTTCCGCTTCGCGAGGCGCGACGTCGACCTGGAACGGCTCGATGGACGTGACCTCGAGTTCGAGGCCGCAGTCGGGGCAGGGGAAGATCTCCCCCTCGATGAGGCTCGCCTTTCCGATGGCGCGGCCGCACTCCGGGCACTCCGTCATGCGGTTCCCCCCTGGAGGAGTCGGTCGACGAGGTCGACGCACTCCGCGCGCTTGGAGAGCGCGTATTGTTCGAGGCCGAGCGCGTCGTGTGCGCGGACGAGCTGGATGCGGACGGCGTCGGGCGAAGGCCCGCCATGCGTGGTGCGGCGTGCGAGCGACGTGCGGACATCGAGGATCGCGACGACGTCCTCGCCCAATCGCGGGTCGAACTGCCGCAACGACGCGCCATCAACGGTGCCGTCGGACTTTGCGAGATAGGCCGAGACGGCCTCGTGGGCCTCGCGGAACGGGACGCCCCGCGCGACGAGGTACTCGGCGAGGTCCGCGGCGAGCAAGCGCGGATCGGAGGCTGCCGCGAGGAGGCGGGCTTCGTCGAACTCCAGCGCGGAGACGGCGGTGGTCAGCGCGTCGAGTGTCGCGAGGATGTGGTCGAAGGCGTCGAAGACCGGCGCTTTGTCCTCCTGTAGATCGCGGTTGTACGCGAGCGGGAGAGACTTGAGGATCGCCAGGAGGGATACGAGGTCGCCGACGACGCGTCCCGCCTTTCCGCGGGCGAGCTCCGCGACGTCCGGGTTCCGCTTCTGCGGCATCAAGCTGCTCCCCGATCCGAGGGCCGATGTCGGGCGGACGAATCCGAACTCCGCAGAGGCCCACTGCACGGTCTCCTCCCCGAGTGACGAGAGGTGGATGGCGAGGAGCGAGAGGTCGAACAGGAACTCCGCGAAGTAATCGCGGTCGCTCACGGCGTCGATCGAGTTCTCGAACGGCGCGGCGAAGCCGAGGGACCGTGCGGTGATGGAGGGTTCGATCGGGAGAGTGCTTCCCGCGAGCGCGCCCGCTCCGAGGGGCGAGACGTTCGCGCGGTCGTACGCGTCTCCCAGCCGGCTGTAGTCGCGCGAGAGGCGCCAGAAGTGCGCGAGGAGGTGATGGCCCAGCGTGACCGGTTGCGCGCGCTGGAGGTGCGTGTACCCGGGCATCGGCGTGGCGATGTGAGTTTCCGCGAGATCGAGCAGCGCCATCTGGAGCGCGAGGGTCTGCCGGTCGATCGAGACGATCGCCTCCCGGAGGAACATCCGTTCGTCGAGCGCGATCTGGTCGTTTCGGCTGCGGGCCGTGTGGACCTTCGCGCCGAGCGGACCGAGAGTCTCGGTGAGGCGGATTTCGACGTTCGTGTGGACGTCTTCGAGGTCTTCCCGCCAGGGGAACGTGCCGCTCGTGATCTCTTCGTGGATGCGGCGAAGCCCGCCGACGAGGGCGATTGATTCTTCGTTCTTCAGGATCCCTGTTGCGCCGAGCATCTCGACATGGGCGATGCTTCCCGCGACATCGAATCGGGCGAGCCTTCGGTCGATCGACAAGGAAGCTAGGAACGGCGCCGCCTGCGTCTTGACGTAAGACGGCGGGGCTCCGCCTGCCGCAGCGGGAGGTTGCGCGATGACCGCCATCCTCAGCTCGACCTCTTAGTGGCCTTCACGAGTTTCGGCGGCGCGGCCTTCTCGCCGACGGCGGCCCAGGTGCGGGCGGGCAGGCCCCAGATGTAGATGAATCCCTCCGCCATCGACTGGCGGAACCGGTCGCCCTTCGAGTACGTCGCGAGGCCGTGATCGTACATCGAGTACGGCGA
>DASPZJ010000057.1:0-4585 GCA_035636315.1 Thermoplasmata archaeon | reverse complement strand
GGCGCGCGACGGCGCGGAGGCCTTCAGGAGGTCCAGCAGGAGGTGCGTGAGGAGGAAGCCACCGAGATAGTTGACGGCGAACGTCTCTTCGAGGCCATCCACCGTGACATGGCGGTGACGTCGAAAGACGCCCGCGTTGTTCACGAGAGCGTCGAGGCGATCGTGCGTCCTTCGGAATTCGTCCGCGAACGAGCGAATCGAAGCCTGGTTGGCCATGTCGACGATCATCACGGACATCTTGTCGTTGCCCGTCGCCCGCGTGATCTCCTCGAGCGCCGCCTCTCCTCGTTCCGTGTTGCGGCATGCGAGAACCAGCGTCCCACCGAGGCGAGCGAGGCCGAGGGCGGTCGCTTTGCCGATCCCCGAATTCGCCCCGGTGACGATCCATACGCGGTCGGCGAACGCGGGAGGCGAGGGGTGCGTCATGCGGTTCCCCGGGTCCCATCCGTCCGTCCGGTAAGTCGATTTCCCCCAACTCTTCGGCCTCCGTCGGGTCGTCCTCAATTCTTGGAGTTTTGGACACGGCCGTTAGGCCGTGTGCAAGACTTGAGCGCCTGGTCGCGGAAAGGGGCCCTCTCGGATGTTCCAAAAAGGAACATTTGGCTCGTAACGCTTAAACTGACCCGCGCCCCCATTCGCAGACGGTTGCCCTTGGCAGACCTGGTTGCTCAGGCGATCGCCGTCACATTGCAGGGCGTCGTCCTCGCCACATTCGCGGTCGTGGCGATCACCTTCGTCACGTTCCGCCGCATGAACAAGGACGTACGCCGCGCGAGGATGTTCATCCTCGCGGAGAGGCTCGAGCGCTTCCTGGCGGCGTTCACGGTCGCGTTCCTGTTTCTCACGGCGGCGCTCATCGCCAACGCCGCGGGCCATCCGCTCCCTGCCGCCGCCTCCACGGTCATCGTGTTCGTCTGGCTGGGGGGCTTCTTGTACGGTGCAATCGAAATCTTCTTCGTCGTCCGGCCGAGGCCGCGCGGGGGATCCCGACTCCTGAAGCGGGCTGCATCGATCCGGACGAGAGTCCGCGAGGCTTCAACGGAGGGGACCGGGGATGCTCAGAAGTAGCTCGCGCCGCGTGGACGTCCCGCTCGTCTCCGATGATGAGCCGGATCTGCGGGGCGACCTCGAAGGCGTCCTGCAGGAGCTGAGCCGCCGTGCCCCGGGGGTCCTCGGAGCCGTCATCGCGGACGAGAGCGGCCTCACGGTGGCCGGGAACGCCGGGCAACGCGAACAGGTCGACGTCCTCGCGGCGATGGCCACGCTGATCGCGCGATCGGCGGACAACGTCTTCGAGACACTGAACCTCCCTGGACCTCCGGTGGTCCTGCTCGAGGGTCCCGTGTCCGGCGTCGCGGTCATGCGCCTCGGCGCGAGCGAGATGAACCTCCTCTGCTTCTTCAGCAAGTCCGCAAACATCGGCCTCGTCAAGATCGAGATGCGGCACGTCGGGGCGAGTCTCGCTGAGATGCTCGGGCTCGGCGTTTCGCCCTCCTCGGGAATCGAGGAGCTTTTCGTCATGAGCCGAGGCGGGGTCCTCCTCCGGCACTACTCCTCCACGCTCCGCACGGACATCGATCGGGACATCCTCAGCGGGATGCTCGTGGCGGTCCAGGAATTCGTCAAGCAGACCCTCGCCACGAAGCAAGGCGGCCTCGACGAGCTCCGGTACGGGGCGTACACGATTCTGTTCGTCCGCGGGACCGAGACGGTCGCGGCGGCGGTCGTCCGCGGCGTCGGAAGCGAGGACATGAAGTATCCGATCATGGACGCGCTGCTCGCTTTCGAGTCGCGGTTCGCGCGCGAGCTCGCCTCTTGGAGCGGAGACACCTCCGCGTTCCCGGGGATCGACGACTACTTCTCGAAGATCCTGCACTCGTGAGGCGTCGTTCAGGAGGGCCCGGGGATTCCCGCAATCGCCATGCGGACATCGATCCACGTCATCTCCGGCGGCTCGACATCCTGTTGCCAAAAGAGGGCAATCAGCTCGCCGAGATGGTGAGCTTGCTCGAGCGTGACCTGCATCAACGCGTCCCGTAGCGGATGAGGGCGCTTCTTCCACCACGCCTGGACGGGCCGGTCGAGATCGCCGTCCTTCAACGACGCGAGGAACGCCTGTTCCTTCGCGATCACTTTCTCCATGTAGGCCCGCACGCTCGCCATCGTCGGCAGCGCGTCGAAGTCCCCGTCGTAGACTTTCGGTTCCGGGGAGTCGTCCTGGGCGGAGACGTTCAGCCAGCCGTCGTGGACCTTGACGATGTGGTGGAAGATGTTCTTCATTGACTGGTAGGTCGCTTCGCGATTCCTGAGGACGGCTTCTTCCGGCAGTGCGGAGAGCGCGTCGCAATAGTCGCGGAGGACCCGCCAGTTGTACTCGTAGATGTCCCGGAACTCTGCGGCCGTGGGCATGTCCGTCACGACACGAACCCCCCTAATTAAGCGATACCATGGGGTCCGTGAAAGCTCCGAATGCCAGGGATTCCCTGACCTCGGCTCAACCTTCATATAGATGAAATTCATTACATAAGATAGTGAACCACTTTGCTCCCGTTCGACATCGACGAGGTCCACGTGCACGTGAGCAAGCACTTCCGGAACACGTGGATGAGGAAATGGGACTGGGATCAGGCCGACTTGAGGGAGGCGTTGCGCGCCGCACACAGGGTTTCACGCGTCGGAAAGGGAAAGTGGGAAATCTTCGTCCGAAAGAAAGGGCACAAGAAGCTGGTGGTCGTGTACGACGCCGAGGACGATGAGGTCTTTGTCATCACGGGATCCGAGGGATAGTCGAGCGATGCGGTGTCCCAATTGTGGGAAGCGGAGGCTCGCCCCTGCCGATGACATCACCTCCGAGATCGAAGGTTACACGTTCGTGGAGCAGGGGCTTCGGTGTGCCGCCTGCGGGGAGGAATTCATTCCCGAGGAGCAGAGTCAGAGGATGATCAGAGTCGCGCGCCGGCTCGGAATCTGGGGCGAGCCGCTCAAGCTGCGGCGCAAACTCTCGCGGAGCGGGCGCGGGACGGTCCTGCGGATTCCGACGGATATCGAGCGCAGCCTTCATCTGCGGGGAGACGAAACGGTGCTCGTCTCGAAGGCGGGGAAGAAGATCATCATCGAGCTGGGCGGCTAGCCTAGACCGGGGTCCAGGTCATCATCCGACGAGGGATCCCGTCGCGGGTGCCGGTTCCGGGACGCTGACCGCAGGCGCGCGGCGGTACCATCGGACCAACAAGAGCGCGAAGGCCGCGGCGACGACGCCCATTCCGCGCCAACCGGCGAGTTCCAGGAACACCGCGAGGACGATGAGGAAGCCCATGACGCCGCCGACGAAGGCGAAACGCTGCCTTGCCCAGCGCGGATCTCCCGACGTGCGGCGGATCAGCAACATCGCCGCGATCAGCACGAGTGTCCCTTCCCAGACCGTGACGATCGGGTACACGCCGAGCGCGGGACCGCCGCCGTAGATCAGGAAGGAGCCGCCAATGAACGCGAATCCCGCGATCGCGTACACGCGCGGGGAGCGCGGCGTGCCGGACGGGAGGCGGTCCCAGAGCCGCGAGGCGTAGTTCTTCGCGGCCCAGGCGAGGAACGCGACCGCTGCCAGCGCGCCGAGGAGATGCCAAACGGAGGGTCGGTACGGCGTCAGGAGGAGGTCGATGAAAATCGTCGCGGAAGCGAGGAAGCCGATCACGGCGATGTATCCGCGGCGGGACGTGAACGCGACGCCCCGCGTGCGCGGCCAGATCCAATCGACGAGGAAGATCGGCACCGCGATGCTCACGACGGCGTGGTAGATCGTCAGCCAGACGGACCAGATCCAGTTCACGTCGAGCCAGCGGCCGTACCATCCGAGGTTCCCGAGGTCCATCCAGCCTGGGTCGAAGAACGACTTGACCGCGAGGCCTTCCTCGATGATCCCGTACACCGCGCCGAGCAGGAGGATGCCCGGCCACCCGACCTTCCAGCGAACCGCGGTCTCGCGCATCACGAGCACGCCGGAGCCGTAGAGCCAGATCAGGAGGAGCGGGACGGCGGGGTTGAGCCACTCGAGAGGCGCCGACGATCCGGAGAGCATCTCCGCGATGACGGGGGAGAGCAGGATGAGGGCGAGGAGGGGCCGTCGGTTCGGGTGGGCGCCGTCATCGGCCATGCGACGGCGTTCGCGGGGGTCCGGATAAAGGCCGCGGGAACAAAGTTTCCGTCCGGGAGGAACCGCGCGCTGATCGTTGAAGAGACTCCGATGCGGACTTTCCGGACGCGGTCACGCTGCGGGAGCGTGCGGTCGCTCGCGGTGGTGCCGGATGCGGAGAGCCACGAACACCCCGATCAGATTCAGCAGGGCCATCGCGATGAACGCCTCTTGAAATCCGAGCACGACCGGCGCCTGCGATGTCACCGCGCTCGCGGCGACCCCTTGCGTCTGCGCCGCGCCGATGATCGTCAGGAAGAGCGCGAGGCCGACGGGGCCTCCGAGGCGCTGGGAGGTGTTGATGAGTCCCGAGGCGAGTCCCTCCTCGCCCGGCCTCGTCCCGGCGAGGCCCGCGATTGTTACTGCCGGGAAGCCGATGCTCGCCCCGAACGACCA
>DASPZJ010000056.1:0-31049 GCA_035636315.1 Thermoplasmata archaeon | reverse complement strand
AAGGGTGCTTCGGGTCCGTGAAGACGTCGACTGTCGGGCCGTATTCCATCTTGCGGCCGGCGTACATGATCGCGACCCGGTCGCACGTCTCCGCCATCACGCTGAGGTCATGAGAGATCAGGATCATCGACAGATTCAGTTCCCGTTTCAGACGCTCGAGCAACTCGAGGATCTGTGCCTGGATCATGACATCGAGGGCGGTCACGGGTTCGTCCGCGATCACGAGCTTCGGGTTGCAAGCGAGGGCCATCGCGATCATCACACGCTGGCGCATCCCGCCCGAGAACTCGTGGGGATAGTCTCGGCCGCGGTTCCGGTTGATGCCCACGAGCTCAAGGAGGTCTCCGACGCGGCCGTGGGCGGCCTGCTTATCCACGTTCTCGTGGAGGATGATTGGCTCCGCGATCTGGTCGCCGATCCGCTTGACGGGGTTCAGGGCGTTCATCGCGCCCTGGAAGATGATCGAGATCTCCTTCCATCGGATGCCCCGGATCGAGAGCTCAGAGAGCTTCACGAGGTTCCTCCCCCGAAACCGGATCGAGCCGCGCACGATGCGCCCGTTGTACGGGAGGAGGCGCATGAGCGCCAGGGCCGTCGTCGTCTTTCCGCATCCGCTCTCGCCGGCCAAGCCCAGCGCCTCGCCCTCATCGAGAGCGAACGACATGCCCTCGACGGCGTGTACGGTACCCTTCTGCGTCGTGTACTCGATGACGAGGTCCTCGACTTCGAGCAGGGACAGCTTAGCGCCTCCGGAGGCGCGGATTGAGGATTTCGTCGAGCGCGTATCCGAACAGGTAGAACCCGAAGACCAGGAACACGATGCAGAGGCCGGGGATGATGAGCCACCCCGGGTTCCCGGTGGTCATCGCGTAGTTGCTCTGCGCCTCCGCCACGATGCGGCCCCAGCTGATGTTCTGCCGGAGGGACAGGTTGAGGAAGGCGAGGACGCTTTCGGACAGAATCGAGACGGCGACCGTGAGGATCGTGTTTGCGAAGATGAGGGGGAACGCGTTCGGGAAGATGTGGCGGAGCAAGATGTGAGAGCTGGACGAGCCAACCATCTTGGCGCGTTCGACGAACATCCGCTCCTTCAGGCTGAGGACCTGGCTGCGGATCACGCGGGCGGTGACCGACCATCCGGTCAAGCCGATGACGAGGGTGATTCCAAGCAAGTCAATCGTTCCGAGTCGAGCCGCGACAATGATCATGAGGACGAGCCAAGGGATTGACAAGACGACGTCGTTGAAGCGCATGATGACGTCGTCGACCCAGCCCCCGACAAAGCCGGAGAAGAGTCCGACCGCCGTGCCGATCACGCTCGCGACGATGGCGGACAGGACGCCGACGAGCAGAGAGACTTGCGTCCCCCAGATGACCTGCGAGAAAATGTCGTTGCCGAGCCGACTGACGCCCATGAGGTGCTGAGGGCTCGGCGGAGAGAGCGCGGGCGCATCGTTCACGGGTTGGAGCGGCCCGTAAGGCGCGATCCACGGGGCGGCGAGCGCCAGAAATACGAAGAAGACGAGGATGCTGAGTCCCGCCATCGCGGTCTTGTTATGCAGGATCTGCTGCCAGACCTCCGCGGCGCGGCGGCCCGTGATCGTGAGCTGCGCTCGAAACGGCGAGATCACCCGCGGCCTCGAGATGACGACCTCGGTCGCGACCATCGTTCCCCTCACGTGATTTTGATCCTCGGATCGAGCCAGAGCAGGACGAAATCGGAAATCAGGTTGGCGAGGACGACCGCCACGCCACCGATCACGATGATGAACTGCAGCACCGGGAGGTCTTGCGTGTTGATGGCATTAATCGTCCACCACCCGATCCCGTAGTAATCGAAGACGACTTCGACCTGATACGCGCCGCCCAAGATGAACGCGAGGTCCAGGGCGATGAGGGAGACCATGGGCGGGAGTCCGCTCGGGAAGATGTGGCGTCGGAGCACCTGACGCTCGTTCAGGCCTTTCGCCCGCGCCGTCAGGACGAAGTCCTCCGTCATGACATCGATTAGCGAACTGCGCATGACGAGGGAGATCCCCGCCAGAGTTCCGAGGCTCAGCGTCGCAGCCGGAAGGATGAGATGGGCCAACGCACTCGAGATGTGGGGCCAATCCCACGCCCAAGCGATGCTGAGGTTCGGATCGTTGAACTCGTAGTAGTTGTGCGGCGGTAGGACGGGCCACCACGAGAACCAGCCGGTGAAGCCCGAGTTCTTGATGAAGGAGAACTGGAGGACGAGGCCCAGCCAGAAGATGGGCATCCCATAGAGGAAGATGCCAATGCCGGTCGAGAAGAAGTCGAACGGCTTTCCTCGTCGCAAGGCGGCGTACGACCCGACCGCCATGCCGATCAGGATCGTGATGATGGTCGACGTCCCCACGAGCACGAGGGTCCAGCCGAGGGCACCGATGAGGACCGAGGCGACCGGCCGGTGGGTGGTGTACGAGACGCCCCAATCGAGGGTGAAGAGCTTCTGGAGGTAGATGAGGAACTGCTGCCACGGAGGAAGATCGAGCCCGAAGAACGTGTAGTCGTATTGACAGGAGGCCGCGAACTGGGGGTTGTGGGGACACTGGCTCAGGATCGGGTCTCCCGGCATCAACCGCACGAGGACATAGTTCAGGCAAATGATTCCGAAGATTGTTGTGAAGGCGTTGACCGTGCGTCGCGCAACGACTGCCAGGACTCTTGCCATTGGACGTCCTCCTCGGTTCCATGGCTTTCTGCCGGAACGGCCGGCGGTTCAAGGCGGCGGGGGCGGCGGCGGGGGCTCCGGCCTCCCCGGCTCCTGCCCTTTCGCCTCCTCGCGGAGAGTCCTCCGTCGACGCATCACGACCGCGGCGACCGCGAGCGCGATGACCGCCAAGACGGCCAGCGGGATTCCGTAGTTCACCCACGGATTCAGCCCGGCAGGCCCCGTGGGGCCGCCCCCGGTCGGGAGGTTCCAGATCGGGATCGAGTAGGGTTTGACCACGGTATGTGTGCCGGTCCCGCTCTTGTTGTCCGTGAAGTTCAGCGTGAGGGTGTAGTCACCCGCCGTGGAGTACGCGTGTATGTGGCGTACGACCGCCCCGCTCCCGGAGGTCCCCGTCACGTGGTCGACAACTTTCGCGCTCCCGTCTCCGAAGTCCCACGTCACGTTCACTTCGTCGCCATCGGGATCGATCGCGGTGAAATTGAACGAGATATTGTGGTTGACCCAGCCGTGGCTGACCCCGTTCGTCGTCGCGCCAAGGTTGAAGTCGAGGAGCCCTTGCGGCGGAAGGTTTTGGCCGCCCGATCCCGGCGTGATGGTCGCGGTCGTGCTGGCGCACACGGGCCATTCCGAGTCCGACACGCGGACTTTCACCGGATACGTCCCTGGCGTGGCCCACGCGTGATTCACGGTGCCGGTGCTCGTCGTCGCCGTCGCCCCGTCACCGAAATCCCAAACGTAGGTAAGGGGCTCGTTGTCAGGGTCGGACGCAACGACATCCAACGCGGTGCTCGCTCCGCTCACGTAGGAGATCGGCTGGAATGCGGCAATCGCTGGCGGCGGATTGTCTACCGGATAGACTTGGAACCACAGGTTCGGAAGGTCGCTGTCGGGAGTGGCCGCCGGGGTCTGGGTCCAGTTGCCCCAGTCCTGCCACCCGGAGCCGAGGTCCGACCGCGTCGTCGCGGCGTACAGGTTCCATTCGTAGAACGGAAGGATGTACGAATGGTAGTCGTACAGCATCTTCTGGAGTTCGTCCGTGACCTGCCGGCGGGCGACGGGGTCCGTGATGGTCAGGGAATCGTTCCAGCGTTGGTCGAATGTGGCGTTGCTGTAGTAGTTGTCGCTCACGTGCTGACCAATCGCCTGCGTCGTCTCCACTTCGAGGACGTCCAACGCGGGGTCCGAGACCGGGCTGAAAATCCAGTCCCACAGCCAGAGGTCGTAGTCCGCGGTCTTCCAGGCTTTGTCCATGAATGCGCCGTTCTTGAGGTAGTTCCCCTGATCGGGGACGCCGGGGGTGTACCTATAGCGGGAATCGCCGGTGGTCTGAATCCCCGCCTCGAATAGCCATCGGCTGATGTTCCCCATCATCGGGGCGAACTCCGGGTGTGTGTCGGGCGTGTAGAGCCGGAATACGAGGGGATTGATTCCCGACGTCGAGGGTCCTTTCTTGTACAGCGGAGTCGTCGTTGCGGAAGCAGGCTGGTTGTTCGCGTCGAACGCCCAACCCGCGGCGTTCAGGAGGGCGCGCGCGCCCTGCAGATCGAATTTGTATTGCTGGTCGGCGGGGATCGCATAGTGCCACGGGTTCGAATCCGGGACCAGCGTGTCCGCCACCGTGCCGAGTCCGAGCAGCCCCGATTGAATGAGCGCGGGCTTGTTGATGCTCATTGCGATGGCCAGTCGGACCGTGTCATTCAGCAGGAGGGGACTGCTCGAGCCGCTGAGCCACCGGTAGGCCGCGCGGATTTGGGGCGTGATCACGTTCACCGAGAATTCCCCTACGAATCCGGAGTCGACCGCCCACTTGAACATCCCTTGATCCCCGTTCGTGGGCAGGGCCTTCAGGTAGTCGGGTGCATCGACGGCGATCAGGGCGTCGAGCTTCGATTGGCCGCTCTTGAAGTCTTGGACCATGAGGCCCACGTTCGTTCCGCTGTAGAGCAGGTAGCGGACCTCGTTGGGCCGCGAGAACTGGCAGTAGTATTCGCCCCCGTAGTAGTTGGGGCTCCGCTCGAGGATGAAGGGTCCCGTGGAAAACGTCGTGTTCGTCGGGTCGGACATGTACATCGCGCCGGATCCGACCGGATGGACCGGTGGCGTGTTCGTGATGATGTTGTTCGGGTCCTGCTTCCCCACCGGCGGGTAGGCAACAGGATACCAGAGGTACTTGGGAAGGATCGGGATGCCCGTGAGCGCCGAGGACATGCCGGCGAAGGGAACCTTCGTGGTGATCCGTACGGTGTATGGGTCGACGGCGACCACGCTTTGGATCTGTGTCGTGTAGGCGTTCCAGATGCTCGCGGTCGCCAATTGCTGAATCTGGTAGCTGAACACGACATCGTCGGCGGTGACCGGATGGCTTCGATCGTTCGGCGCGTACGGGTTCGTGAAGTACGCGGTGTGCACGAGATGGAAGGTCCAGTTCACTTTATCGGCTGCGACTTCCCATGCGTATGCCAAGTCGGGCCGCACTTGGTAGGTCTGGTCGTACGAGAGGAGGGTGCTATACACGTTGAACACGATGACGAACTCCATCACCAGCGTCATCGAGTTTGGATTCAAGTTCTGGACTTCGAGGCCGCCAACACCGATGCGGAGGACGCGGAAGGGGGTTGCGGCGGGCGACGGGGCCGAAGGGGAACGCGGCGCCGCTAGGGCGATCGTCGAAAGCACGCTGAGGACGACCAACGCAACCGCGATCGATACAGCCAGCTTCCGAGCATAGTCTACACTCAGTCGTTCCTCCCCAACCATTGGGACCCCCGCCTCGTCGATGCATGGAACCGAAGTCCCATGCCACGATGTGACGTGATTCGGCGGATTCTATATAACGTTTCTCGGGAGGTGCGGATTGGGACATTCCGCGGAGGCGTTATTCACGCCGCGATCCGCGCCCGAGGGCCTCATGCGTATTCCGACTGGCTCTGCTCCCGCAGAAACTGCGGGAGGTAGTAATGCCCACCCGCGGACTTGCCCGAACTTCCGGACATCTTCCAGCCGCCGAACGGCTGGACCCCGACGACGGCGCCGGTCGTGGCGCCCGCGGCTCGGTTCGCGTACAGGACGCCCGCCTCGATCTCCGAGAAGAACCGCCGGAGGTCCGCTGGCTCTCGCGTGAAGATGCCCGCCGTGAGTCCGTAGTCCACGTCGTTCGCGACCCGCACGGCGTCGTCGAGCCCGTCGACATCGATGACCGAGAGGATCGGGACGAACAGCTCCTCCCGGTTGATCCGATGATCGCGGGGCAAGCCGTCGACGATCGTCGGGGCGACGAAGTGCCCGGGACTTTTGCCCGATGTGCCGCCCGTGAGGACCTTGCCCTTCGACCGCTTGACCTCCTGGATCGCCTTGTCGTACGTCGCGACCGCGGCCTCGTTGATGAGGGGCCCGAGGTACACGTCCCGCGCGGTCGGGTCGCCCACCTTGATCTTCTGCGTCTCCGCGACGAGTCGCTCGAGGAACGCCCCCTTCACAGAACGGTCGACGAGGACGCGCGAGCACGCGGAACACTTTTGACCGCCGAAGCCGAACGCCGCGCGCATCACGCCCAAGGCGGCTTTCTCGAGGTCTGCGCTCGCGGTGACGATCGTCGGGTTCTTGCCGCCCATCTCCGTGATGATGGGTTTCGGTCGGTTCCCGCGGAACGTGTCGAAGGCCTTCATCCCGACGGCGCGCGACCCCGTGAAGACGAAGCCGTCCACCTCCGGATTGTCGACGAGTTCCTGCCCCACGGTGGCGCCGGGTCCGGTCACGTAGTTGAAGGCCCCCGCGGGGAGGCCTGCCTCGTGCAGGACCTCGGTGAGCCTCAGCCCCATGAACGGCGTGTCGCTCGCCGGTTTGAAGACGACCGTGTTGCCGGTGATGAGCGCGCCCGTCGACATCCCGGCGGCGATCGCGAGGGGGAAGTTGAAGGGCGCCACGACGGCCCAGACGCCGTAGGGCTTGAGGATCGACCGGGTCGTCTCGCCCGGGAGGAACTGCCCCATCGGATGCTCGTACCCCTGGTTGCGCAGCATCTCGGCGGCGTACCAGCGCATCAGGTCGGCCGCTTCGTCGACGTCGGCCATGGCTTCGTAGCGGTTCTTCCCGTTCTCGAAGGACATGAGCGCGGCGTACGCGAACTTCCGCTCGGCGACCAGGTCCGCCGCTCGCTGGACGATCCGCACGCGCTCCGCGTACGGCGTCGCGGCCCATCCAGGGAACGCCGCCTTCGCCGCGTCGATCGCCTGCTTCGCGTGCGCCCGCGTGCCTTTCTGGAAGTGCCCGAGCACGAGCGTCGTGTCGGCAGGGCTCGTGTCCTCGAACGTCGCGTCGGCCCACACCTCTTGGCCGTCGACGATTATCGGGTGCTTCGCGCCGAACTCCGCGCGGACCTTGTCCACCGCGGCCTCGTAGTGCGCGTGGAACTCCTCCGTCTTCCCGAGCTCCACTGCGTTCTGCCACGTCCGCTCGTTCCGGAATTCCATCGAACCCACGCTCGCGGTGGCCAACAGCGCCGAGTCGGAATAAATCTTCGGCTGGCCGCTATGGCCGGGCCATCGGGGAATCGGCTGGAAGGATTGTCGGCGCGGCTTCCGAGCCCTCCAGGGCAATCCACGCCTGGCCGCCGATCAACGACGTGCGAACGAGCACGATGCGGCGGCCGCTGATGGATTGGAACCGGCGGAACGACACGAACCGGTGTGAACTGTCAATGGCGGAGGCTGCAGCCCCCCCTTCTAGGGAGAATAGACCGAGGAGAAGAACGGGGCGAACCAGTCCCAGGGGAAGCACGTCTGCCCAGACAAGCGCGAAGGCAACCACTCCGATTGACCAGGAGATGGCGAAGGTCTGAGCCATCGAGTCGTCTCGGAGACGGATCGGGCCCATCCAGCCGGTCATCCGTAGGGCCGCGAGATAGCTCCGGACGGTCCTCCTCGCCCCCACAAGCCCCCAAGAAAGTCCCACCACCACGACAAGGACCTGCCACTCCCCGGGAGCGCCAAGTTTCCACGCCCCGAACCCCATGAGACCTCCCCAGGCGGCGCTAGTCGCGAGGCTCACGAGTCCTACTTGGAGTGCGGAGATTCGGAACGGCCAGACAACCGGATGCATCGCCAAGATTAGCCCGAGGACTCGAACCGGAATGCCCTCGCGTAATCTTTTCGGCGGCGTGCCCGGGACTCACACGATGTATGCGTCCGTGGAGCCTTCGTACTTACCGTACTGGGCGATCGCGCCGATCGACGCCAAGAGTTCGCGCGCCCACTCGCGGGTGTACGAGTTCGGCGGGATGTCCTTCGTCGTGCCCAGCCACTCGAAGATCTCCTTGAACGCGGACCGCTGCTCGTCCTTGGTCAAGCCGTCGTCAATTTTGGCGATGCGCAGCTCCAGCCGGCTCATGCCGAGGACGAACTCCTTGCACTGGGCCGTGAACTTCGCCTGTTCCTCGCGCGTCATGGGAACTCGTCCTTCCATGCAGCGTGGCCATCATAAAACTTATCGCAATCTTCATCGGGAGGGCACGGCTCGCAGGCACGATGGTCGCGTTCGTCCGCGTCGCGAAGACGACGGACGTGCCGCCCGGTAGCGGTCGCGTCGTCGTCGTGCAGGGCCATCCGGTCGCCCTCTTCAACGTCGACGGACGGTTCTATGCGCTCTCGAACGTCTGTTTGCACCGCGGCGGTCCGGTCGGCGAAGGCGAGCTCGACGGCCCCGTCGTGACGTGCCCGGTGCACGGATGGGAATACGACGTCCGCACGGGCGCCAACACGATCAATCCGGCCGCGCGACTTCGGACGTTCGAGGTGCGGATCGAGGGCGACGACGTCCTCGTGGGCTCGTGAGCCCGCGGCCGACCGATTCGCGAAGGATGATATGGAGGCGCGCCGATACCCGCCCGATGGGTCCCATGATACGCGACAGCCGCATCGCGGTCTCGTTCGTGTTCGGCCTGGTCGGAGGGATCCTCATCCTCTTGGTGAGCGTCATTTATCTTCCCTACCTGTTCTCGCCGTACTACGGAGGCCCTTTCTTCCTGGGCGGGTTCGGGTTCGTCCTCGGGCTCGTCTCCGGAGTCCTCGTGCTCGTCGGGTCTTCGCTCGGTTTCGTTCGGCCGAATCAAGGGGTCATCTGGGGAATCGTGACGGTCGTGTTCGGCGCCCTGAGCATCTTCAGCTTGGGAGGGTTCTTCGTCGGGATGGCGCTCTCGATCACCGGTGGAGCGATCGCGATCGTCGTCGGCGCCGGCCCGGGGATCGTCCGCGAGCCGATCCGTCAGCGGGCTTGCACGGCGTGCGGCATGTTCCTCTCCATCGAGTACAACCATTGCCCGTACTGCGGGCACGCGGTCGCCCAAGTCCCCCACTGACCACGGTTTAGTCCTCAAGCTTTAACCCGGGGCTCGGTACTCGGCCTCCGTGTCCCCGGACCCGATTTGGATTATCCTCGTGGTCCTGTCGCTCCTCGGCCTCCTCCCGAACGCCGCGTCGATCGCGCAAGGCGTCCGCCTGCGGGGCCACGTGCGTCGCGCTTCGCGCATCGCCCTCGGCGCGTTTCTCCCATCGTGCGTCGTAATCCTGCCGGTCCGAGGCCTCGACGAGGGATTCGACGAGAACGTACGAGCAATCCTCGCGCAGGCCTACCTGTCGTATCGGCTCCTCGTCGTGCCGGATGATCTCGAGGACCCCGCGGCCATCCGGATTCGCGAGATTGCGGCGGAATTCCCGCGGATCCGAGTCGACCTCGTCGCGTCGGAGCCGGACGAGCTTCGGGGCAAGGTGAACGCCCTGCGATCCGCTCTCGCGCACCTGTCGGCGGACGACGCGGTCGTCGTGTTCGCGGACTCCGACATCCGGCCCGCGAGGGATTGGTTGCGGCAGCTCGTGCAGCCCCTCGCGGATTCGAGCGTCGGCGTCGCGACGGCCTTCCGTTGGTACGTGCCCCCGCGTCCGACGTTCTGGTCCCTTGTCCGCGCGGAGTGGAACGGCGTCAGCGCGAACGTCCTGTTCGATCCTCGCCGGTCGTTCGCCTGGGGCGGTTCGTGCGCCGTGCGCCGGGACCGTCTGCCGACGTTGCGACTCGGCGAGCGATGGCGGGGCGTCCTGAGCGACGACCTTGTGCTGACGCAGGCGGTGCGGGAGGCCGGCCTCCAGATCGCCTACGTTCCCACGGCGCTCGTCGCGACGTTCGAGGGCGCGACGCGCGGCACGTGCCTCGAGTGGTGCGAGCGGCAGATCACGATGGCGACGTTGTACCTGCCGATCGTCCGCCGTTACGCCGTCGCCGCATTCGCGGTCTTCATCGGATCCATCGTGTTCGGAGCGCTGTCGTTGGTGCTGGCCGTCCCGTGGGGACCGCTGTACCTCGTGCCGGCAATCTTGTTCCTCGCGCCGTTGCCGTCCGCGATCCTGAAGGCGTCCCTGCGCCGTCGCGCGTTGTTCTCCGTCGCTCCGGACATTGCCGCCGCGTGGGGCGTCCCCGGATGGCGGTCGGCCGTCGCCGCCTTGGCGGTACCGTGGGTCATGGCATGGGGACTCTTTCGGACGCGGCATCCCGAGACGGTCCGGTGGCGGGGCCGTGTGTACGATGTGCGGGATGCGCATCGCGTGCGGCTCGTGACGTCGGGGGAAGGCCGAGCCATCGAGGGAGGCCCGCCCTCGGGTCGGTGATCGGATCTCGTTAACCCTCTTTGGGGTTAACTTGCGGGACCGTTCGATCCGTGCCTACGGTCTCTCCCCCCTCCCGGAGATGCTCCTGGTATTTCGCGAGTTCCGAGAGGACGTCGTTCCGGCGTTCGCTCTGTCGGAGGGTCCGGGTCATCGAGGCGGCCGGGGGGAGGAGGGCGACGACGATTGATGCCGCCAAGACGACGGGCGTCAACGCCACGCGAGCGACGCTCGCGATCAGGAGGACCGCAGCGACGATTGCGGGCGGGAGGAAGAACGCGAAGAACACGCCGACGATTGAGACGAGCGGCTCGCGGGCGCGCGCCTGCATTGCCAGGACCTCCTCGTCGGAGAGCGGTCGCGCGGTCGGGACCATGCGCTCTCCGTGACGCGCGAACCGGTCGCGGATTGCGGTCATCGCCTCGACGTACCCCCGCGAGTCCGCGCGGAACGCTTGGATCGAGCCGGGCGTGAACCGGATCACGAGTTGATGCCCTGCCTTCGTCTCGATGCCGATTCCGGTGTGGACGAGCGTCCCCGCGGACGATGCGAAAGGCGAGAGGAAGGAGCCTGCGACCTCGTAGCTTCGCGGATAAACGTCGCGGACCTCGGACCACGCGAAGTATCGTCGCCCGCCAAGGATTCGCCGCCACAGGGGCAGGGAGATCTCGATTCCGTTCTCGAAGACGAGCGTCGGGCTCGGCTTGAAGACTGCCATCGCGAGAAGGACGATGGCGAGGGGCAGGAAACAGAATCCTCCGAGCGGCCATAGGCCCTCCGGGCCGGCGGCGATCGGGCCGATGACGAACGTCACGACGAGGACGAGGAGCAGCAGCGCGACCGTCATCGGATTGGCGGGGATCGGGCGATACGCGTAGAGCAGGGACCCGCGCCCGCCGGTGGCCATCGGCCTGAGACAAGCGGTCATCCAATTTCGATGTTGTCCTCGCGAAAAGGCTTTCCGACGGGCCGTCCTAGGTCCTCGAGGAGGGGACCGTGACTCGGAGCCGCTCGCTGCCCGGGATTTGGCTCGCCGCCTTCAGCATTTGCCTAACGATGACCCTCGCGACGGGTTTCCCGTCGTCGACCGTTTCACCTAGCGGGGTTGCGAGTGCGCCACTTCGACCGCTCGCGAACACGCCCCCATACGTCAATTACAGCTATTCCCCGGGGGGCGGAAACACCACCACGCTCTTCAGTTTCTGGGCGAAGGTCTTCGACCAAGAGGACCCGGCGACGGTCCTCGAAGTCCACTGGGACTGGGAGAGCGACGGCACGTGGGACACGCCCTGGTCCACGGAAAAGAACGCGACGCACACCTTCGATTCGCCCGGGACGTACTGGGTCCTGCTCGAGGCCCGCGACACCGGGGGCCTCACCGGCAACCAATCGTATCCGATCACGGTGACGAACCCGCCCCCACCGCCGCCTCCGACGCTCGAGGCATCGATCTCGGCGACGCCGACGGAAGGCACGCTGCCCCTGACGGTCGCCTTCTCGAGTGCGGTGAGCGGCGGCACGCCGCCGTACGAATATCACTGGACCCTCGGCGACGGCGCACAGAGTCCAGATGCAAATCCGGTGCACATCTACCTCACGAGCGGGAACTTCACGGTTTGGCTCATCGTATACGATAGCGGCGGCGTCGACTTTCATCAGGACACGCTCTCGAACGCGCTCTACGTCAACGTGTCCCGGGCGCTCGTGAACCTGTCCGTCGTGCCGATCGTGGAGCCGGTTGCCGCCGTCGGACCGGGCACCCTCCAGTTCTCGTCGACGGTGTCCGGCGGCTCTCCTCCGTACACGTACCGCTGGGACTTCGGAGACGGGATGACGAGCGGCGAGGCGAGCCCGACCCATGCCTACGCCTCCACGGGGACGTATCTCATCACGCTCGTCGTCACGGACTCCGGCGGCCACGCGACCACGACGCGCTTCTCCGTCACCGTTCCGGGTGGCGGTTCGGCGGCGCCGTGGACTTGGATCGGGCTTGGCGTGCTCGGCGGCGCAGTCGCGGGCGCGGTCATCGTCCTCGCGGCGCAACGGATCCGCAAGAGGCCACCGGCCCCTTGATCTCGAAACGGACCGACTGCTGGGACCTCCGGTCCGACCGACGCCCCGTAAACCCTTTTCTCCGAGTCCCCTTACCGCGCCGAATGCTCGCCCTCGGCATCGAAGGGACCGCGCACACGGTCGGCGTGGGGATCGTCGACGAGCACTGCCGGATCCTCGCGAACGTGTACGAGATGCTCCGTCCGGAAAAGGGTGGCATCCATCCGCGCGAGGCGGCGAACCATCATGCGGAACTCGTCGTCCCGCTGATCGCGAAAGCGGCGGAAGCTGCGGGAGTCGAGCTGCATGACCTCGGCCTGATCGCGTTCTCGCAAGGGCCTGGCCTCGGGCCGTGCCTCCGGACCGTGGCGACGGCCGCGCGTGCGCTCGCGCTCTCCCTCGACCTGCCGATTCTCGGCGTCAACCACTGCGTCGCTCACCTTGAGATCGGGCGCGGGGTCACGGACGCGAAGGATCCCGTCCTCCTCTACGTGAGCGGCGGCAACACGCAGGTGATCGCCTTCGCCCGAGGCCGCTATCGCGTCTTCGGGGAGACGCTCGACATCGGAATCGGGAATCTGCTCGACAAGTTCGCGCGCGAGTGCGGGCTCGCGTTTCCCGGCGGCCCGATCCTCGAGAAACTCGCCCGCCAAGGATCGCGGCTCCTCCCGCTGCCGTACAGCGTGAAGGGCATGGACGTCGCCTTCAGCGGGATGCTGACCGCGGCCTTGGCCCGGCGCAAACGCGGCGCGTCGCTCGAGGACCTCGCATTCTCGATCCAGGAGGTCGCCTTCGCGATGCTGACGGAGGTCACGGAGCGAGCGATGGCCCACGTGGACAAGGAAGAGGTCCTCCTCGGAGGCGGCGTCGCCCGCAACCGACGCCTGCAGGAGATGGTGGGCCGGATGGCGTCCGACCGCGGGGCGACGATGTTCGTCCCCCCCGGCGACCTGTGCATCGACAACGGGGCGATGATCGCATGGACCGGCCTGGAGATGCACCGCGGTGGGTTCCGGATGACGATTCCCGGGACCACCGTGGACCAGCGATACCGGACGGACGAAGTCCCGGTGACGTGGCGGTAGGACGCCTAGACGCGGCCCGACATCGCTTCGACGGCGGCCCCCGCCTTCACGCGGTGACCCATCGCGGCGAGCGTCGCTTCGATCGCCCGGAATCCTTCCTGGAGGTCCTCGATGGAGCAGATGCCCATGTGACCGATCCGGAAGATCTTCCCCTTGAGGTGGGCTTGGCCTCCGGCGAGAATCGTGCGGTGGTCCGCGCGGAGGACCTTCCGGAATTTCGAATCATCGATCCCCGGAGGATAGCGGATGGCGGTCACCGTGTTCGACGCGAACCGGCGATCGGGGAAGAGTTCCAGCCCCAGCGCAGCGACTCCCGCGCGGGCCGCCTCCGCGAGCGTCCTCGTCCGGGCGATGCGGTGCTCGAGGCCCTCCTCCTTCAGGAGACGCAACGCCTCGCGGAAGGCGAGGAAGAGCGGCACCGCGGGCGTGAACGGAGTGTCCTCCCTCGCCATCGCGTCGATGTGCGCCTTCAGGTTCACGTAAAACGAGGTCTCGGAGTGAAGCGAATCGTACGCCCGGTTCGAGAGAGCGACTGCGCTGAGCCCTGCGGGTGCCGCGAGGCATTTCTGCGACCCGACGACGAGGGCGTCGACGCCCCACGCCTCCCTGCGGTTCTCGAGGCCGCCGACGGCCGTGATCCCGTCGACGAGGAAGAGGGCATCGCGGTCCTTCACGACCTTCCCGACCTCCGCGATCGGGTTCGTGAGCCCGGTCGAGGTCTCGTTCCAGCACAAGGTGACGGCCCGGTACTCGTGGGAATCCAAGGCCGCCGCGACGGCCGCCGGATCGACGGCCGTGCCCCAGTCGAACGTCAGCGCGGTCGGCGTCGAGAAGACCTGGCACAGTTCGTGGAATCGCTCGCTGAACTTCCCGTTCACGAGGTTCAGCACCCGGTCGTCCTTCCGCAGGAGGCCGGACACGGCGGCCTCGAGGCCCGCCGTCCCGGATCCGGAGAGGACCGCCACCGGGCCGCGCGTGCCGAAGGCGTATTGCGTGAGGGTCCGGATCTCGGCGAGGGCCTCCTTGAACTCCGGGCCGCGATGGTTCATCGCGGGGACCGCCATCGCTTCGAGGACCCGGGGATGCATCTTCACCGGTCCCGGAAGCAGGAACGCCCCCGTCGGCGGCGCGACCATCGCGGCGACGAAGGTCCGTGCACCGATAAAGGGATTCGCTGACTCCATGATGGCTGCGGGACCCACGCGACGTGCGAGGCGCTCCTTCCACACGAACCAGAGTTCCTTCCTCTGAGGACGTTCCAGCAATCGTTATATAGGGAGGAAACATTGCCGCCCGACAAGCGTCAGTCAAACGGGGTCGGTTTGACATACGCGGTCGGGCGATTGAGATGCGGGATGCGGACACGGAGAAGATCACGCTGCGCTTGCCCGCGCGGTACCTGAAGGCGCTAGACTTCCTCGTGCAGGTCGACGACTTTCCGAGCCGTTCGGAGGCCGTGCGTGCCGCGATTCGCGATTTCGTCTACGGCCGCGTCGAGCTCGTCACCGAGAAGCTCAAGAAGATGCAGGACGCGGAGCGAACCTTGGCCGAGGCCGAGGCGTTCAAGCGGGAGTACATGCAAAAATAGCGAACGAAGGGACGGGATGCCGCCGGAGGGGTCGCGGGTCCGGTCGGGATTCGTCACGATTACCTCCCCCCCCAACTGGGTGGCCGCGAAAGCCACCCATTTTCTTTCCGTCGCGAGGCGGTCATCGAGCGCCCCGGCTCGTCAAGCGAATCGGCGGCTCGTGACGGTCGAGAAGGCGTCCTCGAATTTCGTCGCATCGGTCCTCTCCGGCGGAACCTTCGGACTCCTCTCCCATCGAAGCTCGGCCTCTTCGAGGCGTGATATTCAGCCGCGATAACCGCCTCGGCACTTACATGCCTTCGGCTCTGCGTCGCCCGGGCGCGTGGCGACGATCGTGGAGTCTCCGGCGGTCCCCGACGTCGTAGATCGGACGGGCTTCGCGGTCTTCTTCCGCCTGTGGTCGCTCGTCGCCCGGGCGAGGAAGCCCCTTGCGTCCTCGGTGGAGGACGGGGAAGTGGACCTCCCGTTCCCCGCGCGCGTGAGAAAGTTCCTCTGGCTTTCCAGCGGCCTGTTCAGCGTCGCATCGTTGATGATGCCCGCGATCGGGTTCCTCGTGTTCGGTTCCGCCCCCGGCGCCTCCGCGAACTTCCTGGCGGCCATCGTGAGCGCCTGCCTCTTCGGCATCGCGTCGCTCCTGCACTTCGGTCCGGACGAAGCATAGGCCAGAACCCCGCCCCGCGCCGAACGTTTATTATCGTTTCTCCCTATCGCTCGCGACGTGGAGCGGGAGGTGTGGACCCGGACCGTGATGGTCGTCTCAGTCCTGGTCTTGGCCGCTTTGGTCTTTGCCACTCCCTACCTGCTCGGACGCCCGACGCCGGAGCTTTCGTCCGTTCCTCAATTAATCGTCAGCATGTCGCAGGATAACGAGTCATGGCTCATCGTGTATGGAACGGCGGCGGTCCAAGCGTACCTCTACGAATCGATTCGCCTCTCGTTCAACGAGTCGGCTCCCTCCGTTAATGGCGCGTCCCTGGAGAACCATACGTACGGTCTGGTTCGCTGGGTGCCCGCGAACGCATCCTTCACCGTGGACGCTACCTTCGTGGACAAAGCGGGAAACTACTTCCAGTACAATGTGACCGTCCACTTGGAGAGAGACTCGAGCGACCGTCTCGTGATCGTCGTAACCTTCCCATATGAGAAGGACAACCTGAACACGGTGATCCGCAGGTATCCGCCGGATGAGTTCCGTCAGGCCATCCCGTGGCGCGGGGTGCTCCCGCGCGGGGTGCTCGCGTGAGGCTGTCCCGCTGGGCCCTCGTGTGGCTCCTCGTGTTCGGCGTGCTCGTAGCGATTGAGATCGGCGTCCTGACGGGGGCCATCAACCCAAACGACCCGATCACCTCCTTCTTGACCCTCATCTACGCGCTCGTGCTGATCGCGGTCCTCTCGATCGTCGGCGCGGTCTTCGTCGGCATGTTCGTGTCCCATCGGATCCTCTCGACGAAAGGCTTCACCCCGTTCGAGCAGGAGATGCTGCACATGCGGCAGGAGGTCGGGGACCTCCGGCGGCAGATCGAACAGATCGCGGAGCGCCTCGGGGTGACACTCGGCGAGAAGAAGAAGGGACCCTAGGCGAGCCGTTCCGGGCACACGCCCCGCCGGGAACAGTGGACGCACTTCCCCGGTCGGGTGTGGTTGCGGTGGGCCTCGCCCTTCGCGATCGACGCGCGCATCTCCGCGAGCTTCTGCAGGAGGAGCTTCTTCTGGTCGTCGTTGTACTCGATCTCGTAGTTCGTCTCACCGTACCGGATCACGCCATAGGGAGGCGCCTTGCCGTATTCCTCCTCGAGCAGGACGCAGTACGCGACGACCTGGAGGATATGCGAGAACAGGGGCCCCCGAGGCACGCGGCCCGTCTTGATCTCGACCGGGATGTGGTGTTCCCCTTCCATGACGACCGCGTCGGGCCGGCCGGAGAGGCCGTGCCGCTTCGAGACGAACAGCTTCGGCTTCTCCGCCGCGGAATCGATGTACACAAGGTCGCCTTTCACGTGGTATCGCTGGCGTGTCGCCAGCGCGATGCCGAGCGCGCCGATCGAACGGTAGAGGAAGAACGAGGCGCCGATGAGCCACGTGAGCGCCAGCGCCTCGAAGCCTTGGGCGAGCGCCTGGTTCTCGATCCCCGGCAGCGAGACGGCCGCCGTCGCAATCACCGCCGCGGCCATCGCGAATCCGAGGATGACCCGCTCGGAGAGCAGCTTCTCCTCCGGCGTCGCGAGCGTCTCCGCACGGTACAGGAAGTACACGGCCGCGAGGAGCCAGATCAAGGCGATCGCGGCAAGGGTCTGAGCGATCTCCAAGATGGCGGACGAGAGGAACCCGACGCCCACGATCGCGACGATCGATGCGGCGATCGCGAAGTACATGACGCCGGACTCCGCCTCGCGGGCGCGGGCCTCGTGGGTCTCAATCCCCTTCAGGTCGGCGGAAGCGGCCTCATGCTTCTTCTCACCCTCGACGAGTTCGGCGCCTTCCTCCGGTGCGAGCCCGCGACTGAGCCACCAGCTCAGAGGGCAGTAGCCGAACTTCTCCACGTCGGCCGCGGAGATCAGCTCGGGAGGCGCCACGCCGTCGCACGCCCGCGCGGGGCTTTATCCCTTTGGCCCCGACTCTCAATTTTCGCAGCGAAACCACCGAGGCGATCCCGACGAACGCGTACACGCCCAGGAGGAGAACCGGGTCTTCGAGCCGCCACGCGTCGAGTCCCGACGTCGGCCGGCCGTCCCAATCGGCGGCGAACGCCGCTTCGAAGAAACCCGCCGTGTCGGCGTCTTCCAAGATGATCCCGATCTCCCGGTTCTCCGTCGCGGACCCGAGCGCCCAGTTTATGCTCGAGACGAGGACCGTGCGGCCGTCGACGACGACGCCCTTGTTGTGCAGTCGCTCGATCCGACCGCTGGGCTCGAGGAGTCGTGCCGCGAAATCGAGGCTCTCATTCCGTGCGCGGCGGTTGAGATGCTCCACGACGTCGTCGTTCCCCGCCGAATCGGCCCCGACCGAGGACCAGCTACCGTCCAACAGGAGACGGACGGAGACCCCGCGACGAGCCGCGTCGAACGCGACCTCCAGGAAGGGATTCGGACGGCCGCGCCACGTTTCGTCGACGTAGAACGCCTCGATCCAGATGTGATCCGAGGCGGAGGCGAGGATCCCCAGGAGGCCGCTCGGGTCGAGCGAGGTGTCGGGAGCGATCACGAGCCTCGCCCGGCGACTCGTCGATGCGGCGGAGGAGGGCCACGGAGGGCTTGGTTGCAGTGGCGGGAGTGGGTCGCCGCGTTCCGGCATCGCCGCGACCGAATCCCGTCGCGAAGGGTTGAAATCGGCCTCGAACACGTTCGTCAGAGCCGCCGCGAGGGCGACGTCCGAGATGGCGACGGACCACCCTCGATTCCCTTCCTGGGCCTCCGAAGGAAAGCCCGCGTCCCCAAAGTTCTCTGACCCAATCCAGACGGCCGTATGATCGATGATCGCGTATTTCGCATGGAGGTACCGGTACCGCTTCACGACGTCGCCCGCGCCCGTCAACCAGCGGACGTCCGCTCCCGCGTCGAGGAGCCCGCGGACCACGCGGTCCTCTTCCGGTTCCACGCCTCCGACCGGCGAGCCGTCGAGGAGCAGCCGGACCCGAACGCCTCTGCCCGCGAGGCTCGCGACGGTAGATGCGATCCGCGCACTCGTGAACGTGTAGACCGCCATGTCGAGGGTCCCTTGCGCCGATTCGACGAACGAACGCAGCGGGCCGTCTCCGGCGTCCGGCGATAGGACCGGTGCGAGCCCTCCACCGACTTGGAATTCCAAAGGCGGGAAAGTCGACTGCCCGAGTCGGTGCCGGCGGAGGCCTTCCCAATCGCCCGCGCCATCGGAATCGATCCATCCACCGAGTTCCGTCCGGGAGCGCACGGCGATCTCGCCGCGCCCCATCGCTTCCGCGGGACGCCCGATCCATCCCTCGCCCGCATCCGAGGAACCGCCCCACACGTATGCGTCGACGATCCGCCCGGACGGGTCCACGAGACGGACCTCGTCTCCGTCATCGGCGAGCCGGAGGACGCCGCCCTCCATCCGCCGGGATGCGCCGTCCTCGAGCGCGAAGTCCGCGGCGGCGAGTGCATCCTCCGCGTAGCTCGTCGAGTTCCGCGCAATCAGGAGACGGCCCCCCGGAGGCAAGTCCGAATCCGGAGGGAATGTCGCAGTCGCCTCGCCATCCGTGAGGGACCAGCCGGAGAGGTCAAGGAACTCCGTCGATTGACTCGCGATCTCGACGAACTCGTCATCGCGGGCGGCGTTCGCGTAGACTCGTGCCAGGACCACGGCAGCCCCGGAACCGGAAGAAAAGAGGACGGGCGACGGCGAAGAAAACGGGGGGAGGGTCGCCGCACGCTCCGTCCAGAGGGGCGACGCCAGGAGCAGGACGGCCGCGAGGGGGGCTGCGGCGAGCCATCGTCCGGGCGTGCGCACGGCGCACGGACGCCGCCGGGGTCGATAAGCGGATGGCGTGCACGCACGCTACGTCTATCGGGTCGTCAGGCGAAGAGCAGCTTGCCGTCGCGGACGATTTCCTTCCCGTCGGCCTCGAGCGTCGCGGCCCGGAGCGTGCTCTCGAACCCGAACGAGGACTTGTTCGGTCCCCCGAGGAATTCGTTCCCGCCGAGTCCGATCGACACGGCCCCACGGACGATCGAGTTTTGGAGGAAGCCGACTTGAGCCTTCGGGTTCGTCCCGATCGAGACGGCCGAGATGCGGTCCTTGTCGCCCGACGCGAGGTCGTACTGTTTCTTCAGCGCCGCCGCGCTGGCATCCCCTTCGAAGGACGCGAGCCGTCCCTTCCGGAATTCCCAGCTCAGCTTTCGGACGGACCGACCGGCCCAGGCCTGTGACGTGTCGAATGCGACGGTCCCATCGGCGCTCGCGGGGTCCGGCAAGACGGTCACGCTCCCGGACGGGATCGAGGCCTCGAACACGCCCGCGGCGATGTCCTCCTCGTCGACGACCCCGTCGTAGATCATCGGCTGCCGCCCGCGCGCGGAGACCGTCAGGTCCGTTCCCCCTTCGGAGGTCACGTGGAGCGTGTCCGCGGTCCCGAGGATGCCCGCGAGCTTCTGCCCCGCCGTCGTGAGTGTCTTCGATGGCACGGACGATGCAGCGCGGACCATCCGCTCCCACGCCGCGAAGTTGAACCCGTACACCTTCGCCCGCGGACGGGTCACGAGAGAGATGCCGAGGGAAAGGCTTCGTACCTTCCGCTCGCGCATCGGCAGGTGGGCGGCGGTCTCGGCCTCGTCGTTCGCCGACATCTTCTCGGGCGTGAACTTCCGGAAGTTGGACGGATCGTACAGGGAGCCGGCCCAGAAGACCGCGGTGGAGAGCTCGGAAAGGCCGCGACAGAACGCGGACGGCTTCCGCAGTTGCTCGACCGACAGGTGCTTCATGTACGCGACGTGGTAGCGGTCCGTGTACATGTCCAGGAGGGCGTCCGCCCCCACCTTGAAGCATTCGATCGCGAGGTCTTCCGCGAGGCGCAGCGTGTGCGGATACGCGAAGATGCTGACGTTGTCGTCCGGTCCGATCCGAAGGCAGTTCTTGACGGCGTTCTCGGCGAGCGTGGACATCGAGTTCGATCCCCCGCACCGGAGTGCGCGGTCGGATATTTCAAGTCCATGGAGGGGTCTGCGAACCCCGCTCCGTCCGGGGTCAGTGAAGGCCTTTCACGAGGTCTCGGAGCGCTTTCTCGGGATCCTTCGCCTTGACGACGCTGGAGGACAGGAGGACGCCCGAAGCCCCGAGGTCGAGAGCCTTCGCGACATCTTTGCGGCTCCGGACGCCCGCGCCACAGAGGACCACGACCCGAGGGTTCGCGGCATGGATTCGCTCGACGGCCGTCGCGATGACCTCCGGTTTCGCGGTTGTCACGCTGACGTCCCCTCCGATCAGCTCCGGCGGCTCGATTGCGATGTAGTCCGGCGAGAGCTTCGCGAGCGTCTCACCCTCCGCGAGGTCGTCTGCGCACGCGACGACCTCAAGCCCGAGCTTCCGGCACCGGGGGATCGATTTCGCCATCTCCTCCCATGCGACCTTCCGCTCGCTATGGTTGATGAGCGTGCCTGCCGCCCCCGCCTCGAGGAGCGCCTCGGGCGGGATCCATCCGGTCGCCTGTCCCGCCTCCGTGGCGTCGACGTGCTGCCCGAAGACCGGGATATGCACGAGCTTCGCAACGTGGGCGAGATCCGTCGCGGGGGGGCAGAGGACGATCGAGGCGCCCGTGTCATCCTCCACCGCGGCGAAGCGCTTCGCCAGGGCCCAACCCCGCTTCCCGAGGATCTCGGGGTAGGTCTTGAAGTTCAGGACGATGGCCGGGATTCTCATCGCGTCGCGGATGGCCCTTCCGTCGGAAATAGGCTTGGCCCTGCGGCGTTCGGCGCAAGGCGCGAGGGTCCACCGGTTCCGCGGATCGTCGCCTCTGTCACTGTTGCCCGATGCCAGCGAGCAACACAAGGATCGTTTGGTCAGCGGCAGAATTCGACGTCCGGAAGTCGCCGGAACGCCTCGTCACCCGTCAGGAACCGCGCGCCGATCCGGCGGGCGGCGGTGTATCCGATCGCGTCCGCGTACGACAGCTTTGGACGTCGCAGCTTCTGCCCCATCGCCTCGAACAGCCATCCGTCCTCTGGGTCGACGACGATCGTCCGAAACCGTGCGAATTGTCGTTGCGCCTCGCTTTCCCCTCGGTCCCGGAGGATGGCGAGGTACAGTTCGACGAGATTCCAGACGCTCGTTCGCAACTCTGAGGCGAGGTACCTTCGGTACCGCGGATTCCCCCGCACGATCTCGATGAGCGCATAGGTGTCAAGGAAGAACCGAGGCGTACTACCAGCCCCGACGGAGCTCGTCCTTCAACTTCTGCGGGTCCACGGCCCAGTCCTTCAGAGAGCCGAACGCTTCGTCGATCCCCGCCTGTTCGATCTCGAAGACGACCTCGTCGCCGGCTTTGAGTTTCAGCTCTTTCGCAATCTCGCTTGGCACGACAATCCCCATGGAGGAACCCCAACGGCGGACCTTGGCATGTACGCGCGGCACATATTCTAGATGTTATACATAACATATAACTGTTTCTCCAGGGCGGGGGAAGTGCTCGCTCAAGCCCAGATGCCCTTCGATCATGGTTGTCGGGACGCCCGTATCCGACCCGGAGTCGGTGTAGGTCTGGACGGACCACTCTCCGCTATTGCCCGCCGCAAAGGTCAATACGGCATCGCACCTTTGCGAGTCCTCGGGTGGCACGAGTGCGGATTTCGGTCGGAAAGCTCCGGGGCCTCCAACAGATTTCGGACGACTCGGGCCGCTTCACGATGATCGCGATGGACCAGCGGGGGAGCCTTCAGAAGATGCTTCACCCGGAAGACCCGAAAGCCACGACCCATGCGGAGATGGAAGGGGTCAAGCTCGGCGTCACGGACGCCCTCGCGCCCCATGCGAGCGGCTACCTCCTCGATCCGGAGTACGGGGTCGGGCCCGCGATCAACCGGTTCGTGCTCCCCGGCCGCACGGGCCTCCTCGTCGCTCTGGAGCAGTCCGGGTACGAGAAGCAGGGCAACTGGCGGCTGACGACGCTCCTCGACGGCTGGAGCGTGGAGAAGGTGAAACGGCTCGGAGCGAGCGCGGCGAAGCTCCTCGTGTTCTTCAACCCGGACGCCCCACGCGAGATCGTGGAGCACCAGGTCAAGATCGTCCGGTCCGTGGCCGACGAGTGCCGCCGGCTCGACCTCGCATTCGTCTGCGAGCCGATGTCCTATGCAGTCGGGGAGAGCGAGGCGGAGTTCGCGCACCACAAGGCCGACACGATCGTCCGCACCGCCGAGGCGCTCAGCCCCCTCGGCATCGACGTGCTGAAAGCCGAGTTCCCCGGGGATCCGAAGGCCACGCCGGACCCGGGAGAACTCCGCAAGAACTGCGAGCGCCTGAGCCGCGCGACGAAGGTGCCGTGGGTCGTCCTCAGCGCGGGCGCGGATTTCCCGGTGTTCCGAGGCCTCGTCGATCTCGCCTGTCAAGGAGGGGCATCCGGGTTCCTGGCGGGGCGCGCGATCTGGAAGGACGCGTTCCGCGAGAAGACGTTCGAGCGGCAGATGGAGTACGTCCGCACGCAGGCCGTGAAGAACTTCCAGGTCCTCGCGGACCTGGCCCACAAGCATGCGCGCCCCTGGTGGGACTTCTATGGCGGGAAGGAGAAGCTCCGCGATCACTTCGAGGGATGGCACGCCGCGTACTGAGGGCGGAGGCCCGGCCGACGTCACGTTGACGCAGCACGCCGGCCGGCTCGACCGCGACCTGGGCCGGCTCTTCTCCAGTTTCTCCGCGCTCTCCACGCGGATCCGGCGGGAGCTGCCGGTCCGTCGGGATCCCGCCGCGACCCGCAACGCGTACGGAGAGCAACAGCTCGATCTCGACGTCTGGATGAACGACGTCTTCGTGGAGACGTTCCGGGAATCGAAGCTCGTCTCCCAAGTCGCGTCGGAGGAGATGGGGGACGTGAAGGACATCGGTCGGGGGCGTTTTTCCGTCGTCCTCGATCCCCTCGACGGCTCCTCGAACGTCAAGAGCAACAACACGTTCGGGACGATCTTCGGGATCTTCGATGGACGGCCGCTCCCGGCCCGGGGCTCGGAGCTCTTCGCCGCGGGCTATCTGATCTACGGTCCGGCGACGACCCTTGTCTACGCCACCGCAAAGGGCGTGCACGAGTTCGTCCAAGGGGGCGGCGGTCGGCCAGAGGAGTTCCTGCTCATCGAGGAGGGCCTGCGGCTCCCGGCCAAAGGGAAGCTCTACGGGATCGGAGGGCATCGGGAGAAGTGGGTTCCGGAGGTGAAGGCGTTCGCAATCGAGTTGGAGCGGGAGCTCATGAACCTCCGTTATGGCGGGTCCTTCGTCGCGGACTTCAATCAGATCCTGCATTACGGCGGCTTCTTTGCGTACCCGGCGCAAGTCGACAAACCCGCGGGCAAGTACCGGCTCCACTTCGAATCGAATCCGATTGCATTCATCGCGGAAGCCGCGGGCGGCGCCGGTACGACGGGACGCGAACGGCTCCTGGATGTCGCGCCGAAAGGAATCGACCAGACCGTCCCGACATACCTGGGGAATCAGGACCTCGTCGATCGCTTCCGGGCTCGCTTCTGAGGTCGCGGCTTGGAACTCACGTCGCGCCTGCGGAACGTCGCGAACAGCGCCTTCGGGGGCGGCGCGACGTTCCCTTGGAACACCGCCTCGTCGACGGACAGAATCTCGAACGATTCGCGGAAGTACCCGCGAAGTTCGGACGGGCTGATCCGGAACGGCCCCCAGGTGCCCGGCTCCTTGATTGAGAAACACTTCAAGAAAAGCCAACCGTTCGGTCGAAGGACTCGGTGGACCGTCTGGACGTAGATCGGCCGCTTGTCTTTCGGCAGCACGTGGAAGACCCCGCGATCAATGATCGCGTCCACCAGATTCGGTCCGAGTTTTGACTGGAGGACATTGTCCACGCGGAACTCGATCGACAGTCCGGCCGCCTTGGCGGCCGCCTTCGCTTTCTTGATGGCGCTCGAGGAAATGTCCGTTGCGAGCACGTCGAAGCCGCGCTTCGCGAGGTTCATCGCTTGGGTCGCGGGACCCGTTCCGAGGTCGAGGATTCGTCCGCCCTTGAGGCGGTGCACCTTCAGAGCCTGCTCGACATCCGAGTCCAGCTCGGGGTTGTACCAGGGGAGTGTCGCAACGTCCGAGGTCGCGTACAATGTTTCCCAGTCCCCGGTTGGCCCGGTCGCTCCTGGCGGCCCTGACATGGCGCGGGCAGCGCACGCGTCGCCTAAGGCCCTTTGCCCCGCGGACTCGAACGGCCGATCTTGCTCGGAATCAGAATAGCCCCTTGATGTGTCCGCTCTCATCGATGTCCATCCCGAGGGCGGCGGGCTCCTCTCCGAGGCCCGGCATCCGCATGATGTCGCCCGCCAGCACGACCAGGAATCCCGCGCCCGCGGAGGGCCGGATGCCCCGGACCTGGAGGGTCCAGCCTTTCGGCGCGCCGAGAGTGCGTTCATCGTCCGAGAGGGAGAGCTGGGTCTTCGCGATGCAGATCGGGAGGCCGTCGAGGCCCGCGGCGTGCAGGCGTTCGAGATCGTCCAGGGCGGCGGCGTCGAATTTCACGCCGGCCGCGCCGTAGATCGACGTCGCCACCTTCGCGACCTTCTCCTGGAGCGGGTCGTCGTCCTTGTACACGAACCGGACGGAGTGCGGCGAGGCACTCGCCGCGTCGAGCACGAGCCGCGCGAGCGCCTCCCCTCCCGCGCCGCCGTCCCGATGGCATGTGTGCGCGGCCGCCCGGATGCCGGCGTCCTGGCAGTGGTCGACGATGCCGTCGACCTCCCGGTCCGTGTCCGTGGCGAAGCGATTCACCGCGACGACCGGCGTGATGCCCAGGGTCTGGAGGATCTTGATGTGCGCGTCGAGGTTCCCGAAGCCGAGGGCGAGGGCCTTCGGGTTCTCGGTGGCGAGGTCTCTCTTCTTGACCCCGCCGTGGTGTTTCAGCGCGCGGACGCTCGCGACGAGGACGGCGGCGTCGGGCCGCAGGCCGCTCTCTCGGCACACAAGGTCGACGAACTTCTCCCCGCCGAGGTCCGAGCCGAACCCTGCCTCGGTGACCACGACGTCCCCGAGGCCCAGCGTGAGTCGGTCCGCGAGCACGCTGCTGTGCCCGTGCGCGATGTTCGCGAACGGACCGCCGTGGACGAACGCGGGGGTGCCCTCGAGCGTCTGCACGAGGTTCGGCATTAGGGCATCCTTCAGTAGGATCGCGGCGGCGCCCTGCACCGTCAGATCGCCGACGCGGACGGGATGCTCGCGGCGGTCCCACGCGACGACGATCCGTTCGAGGCGCTCCTTGAGGTCCTTGATGCCTTCCGTGAGGCAGAGAATCGCCATGACCTCGCTTGCGGCCGTGATGACGAAGCCGTCCTCCCGCGGCACGCCGTGCTTCGGACCGCCGAGGCCCGTGACGATGTTCCTAAGCTGCCGGTCGTTCATGTCGAGGCACCGCGGGAACAGCACGCGCGTCGGATCGATGTCCAGCTCGTTCCCGTGGAAGATGTGCGCGTCCATGATGGCGGCGATGAGGTTGTTCGCGGCGCCGACCGCGTGGATGTCGCCCGTGAAGTGCAGGTTGATCTCCTCCATCGGGAGGACCTGCGATTGCCCGCCGCCCGTCGCGCCGCCCTTCGTCCCGAAGACGGGCCCGAGGGACGGCTCCCGCACGGCCACGATCGCCTTCGTCCCGAGCTTGGTGAGCGCCTGGCCCAGGCCGACCGTGGTCAGGGTCTTGCCCTCCCCGTATCGGGTCGGGGTCGTGCCCGTCACGAGGACGAGCTTGCCTTGGCGGGACGTTCGTACGCGGTCCACGGCGGCCAGCCGTACCTTCGCGATGTAGTCGCCCTTGAGGATGAGGTCCTCGCGGCCGAGGCCGAGGCCCTGGGCCACGTCCGTGATCGGCCGCATCGGCGTGCTCTGGGCTATGTCGATGTCGGCGACCATGGAAGTTGGACCGGGAGCGGCGAGGTAACGATAAACCTAAGCGCAACGTCGAGGCTCGGATCACTTCATCAGGAGTGCCGCGCGCATCGCCTTGAGGCCCGCCACCCGCCCGAAGTCGAGGAGGCCCTCCCTCTCGTCGACGCCGATGACCCGTGCGTCGTCGATCGGGATGCGGTTCAGGATCGGCGACAGATAGGGATAGGAGGAGACGTCCACGCCGAGGGCGAGCGGGCTGAACGCGGGGAGGACGATCAGGGAACCCGTGACGAGGAAGGCGGGCACGCTCACGACGGCGCCGAGGTCGTCTTTCAGCTTGACGGCCGGATGTTCGTGGCCCATGACGATTGGATGCAGCGTCGAGACCTCCTCGTGCCCGTGGACGATCGTCATGCCGCCGACGTCCGCGCGTTCGTGCAACGTGAGGCCCAAGTCGCCGAGGATCGTCGCGAGGTAGTTGTCGTGGTTCCCCCGGACGAGCACGGGCGTCACGCGTTCCTTGAGGAACCGCAAGACCTGTTTCACCTCGACCCATTCGTCGACCAGGTTCTTCGAGAATTCGTGCTTGAAGTCGCCGGCGATGACGACCTGCTCGGCCTTGACGCGGTCGAGCATCTTCCCGAGCCGCTCGAGGATGACGCGCCGCTGGAACCGGGGGATCGAGACGCCCTGTTCCGCGAGCGCGCCCTCGAAGCCAAGATGGAGGTCCGAGATCACGAGCGTCCGTTCGCCGCGCAGATGGAGAGCGAAGTCCCGGGTCGCCTCGATTCCCGGCGCGACCTCGATGCGGTCCACGCCCGTACGCAACGCGCCGGCGGGGGATAAGTGTTCAGCGGAGACGTTGCGAACGGCACCAACGGATCGAGGCTATGCCAATTGAAGGCAAGAGAAAAAACGAGCTCCGCGCCAGCCGCATGACCGGTTGGGAGCTCGAACGAAAAAGGTTCGAACGCTGTGCCGTTGTCGATCTCAGAACCGTCGCGGCCGGCGCTTTGCGAAACAATCTCGGCAGTAGACGGGTCGGGCCGGGTCCGGTTTGAACGGGACCTGGGTGGCTTGGCCACAGTCCGAGCACACCGCGTCGTACATGGTACGCGGGCCTCGGTCGTAGCCGCCGCCTCCGCCGCCGCCTCGTCTGCCGCCTCTCTCTTCGTCCATTCGCTACCTACTATCCGATCCCTCATGGGTCCGGATGCGCGGCCCAGAGAGTCCCAAGGGCTTAAAGCTGTGCATTCGGGCACCACACTGGGGATTGACACGAACCGGGGTCTATGCGGCGAAACTGGTCAGGCGGGGTGGCCCGCGAGCGAGTGGCGGACGATCCATCGGATCGCGGGGCCGTCCGGCCGACCCGCACGCAGCCTTGCGGTTAACCTTACTTGAGGTTAACTCTGACCATACGTTGAACACCTGAAATAGCCCGAGCCCGTTCGGTCGCGTGATGCGCCTCGCGGTACTGTCCGACGTCCACTCGAACCGGCCGGCCCTCGAGGCGGTGCTCGCGGACGTCGACCGCGTCGCCCCGGAGGGGATCTGGGTGGCGGGCGACCTCGTTGGCTACAACCCGTGGCCGAACGAGGTCCTGGAGATCCTGCGCGCCCGGAAGGTGCGGGCGATCCGCGGGAACCACGACCGCGCCGCGCTGGGCGGCGAGATGTTCGCGTTCAACGAGCTCGCGAGCGCGGCGATCCGCTGGACGCGAATCCACATGACGCCCGCGGCGGTCGGCTACCTGAAGGACCTTGAGGACCGCACCCGCACCGCGATGCCGGAGGGCCTCGTCGCGATGTACCACGGGAGCCCTCGGAACGACGACGAGTACATCTTCGAGAGGTCCGCGGACGAATGGCTCATCCGGATGGCGGGCGCTCCGTTCGTCATCTTGGGGCACACGCACCTCCCGATGACTCGCCTCTTCCGGTCGGGCCTCGTCGTCAATCCTGGCAGCGTGGGCCAGCCCCGCGACGGCGATCCGCGGGCCGCGTGGGGCGTCCTCGATCTCACCCGCCGGACGTTCGACGTGCGCCGTGTGCCGTACGACATCGACGCGGTCGCCGGCGAGATCCGCAAGGCGGGGCTGCCGCACGAACTCGCGGACCGCCTCTACGCAGGCGTCTAGATCCGACGGGAAGCGAGAGGTTTGGCCCCGACGATCAGGGCGACGTCGTCGTGGATCGGGAAGGACCGGGTGAACCGCGCCACCCGGATCGTCAGGCCCGCATCGCGGATCGCCCGCGCGTATCCGTCCTTCGTCAGGACCGCGTACGGGACGCGGGGGACGAGCACCTCCCGCCCCCCGTCGGGCGCGTCGACCCAGATCGCATCACTCCCGCGGCCCGCGCTGATCCGGGGCCGCCTCGCCGTGTGATTACAGAAGAAGTAGAGACCGCCGGGCTTCAGAAGTCGGTACGCCTCCCGAAAGTGACGCGAGCGGTCACGGGACCCCGTCGCCAGATGGAACGCGTCGATCGAGGCGACGAGATCGAACGTCCCGCTGCGGAACGGCTGGCGGCCGGTCATGTCGCCGCGGGAAAAGCGGACACGGACGCCCGCCTCTCGTGCGCGCTCGCGGGCGCGGGACAACGCGGATGAGGAGGCATCGATGGCGGTGACCTGGAGGCCTCGCCTCGCAAGGAAGATCGCGTCCCTCCCCTCCCCGCATCCGAGTTCGAGCGCACGGCCGGCGGGATGCATCCGGTCGACGAATCGCACGAGGGCCGTGGTCGGCCGCGACGTGTCGCTGAAGTGGACGCCCGACCGGTAGATCGCGAGGTATCCGGCATCGTACGCTCGCGCGGCCCGAGGCATCCGCATCGGCCCCTCGAACCGTCCGAGGGCCATAAACGATTCTCACCCCTCGCTTTTCGACGGCCGTTCAACAAGCCTTATGCCGGACCGATGCAACCGGACGCTCGGAGGATGGACATGCGACGCGCTCTCATCGCCCTGGTCCTCGCGGCGGCCCTCGTCCTCGGCGGATTCGCTGCCTACGTGTACCTGTACGAAGGCGAACTGGACGTCCGCGTGATGGACGCGGTCGGCGACTGGGCCCACGTGGACGTGACCTTCACCGAGGTCTGGGCCCACGAGGCCGGGAAGGCGGACGACGTCGGCTGGCACAACGTCACGCTGGCGCGGACGACGGTCGACTTGACGTCCCTCGTGAACATCTCCGGGCTGCTCGCGAACGCTCGGTTCGCGCCGGGCAAGTACACGCAGATTCGGATCCTCGTCAGCAGCGCGACCGGTCAGCGGACGAATGGCACGACCGTCACATTCTCCGTTCCGTCCGGCGAGCTGAAGACGACGACGCCGTTCGAGATCCGGTCCGGCAGCACGACGACGCTGACCGTGGATATCGACCTGTCCCGGTCGATCGTGATGGCCTCGGGCACGTGGACCTTTACCCCGGTCCTCGGCCACATCACGGTCGCGTGAGCACGGCCCGCCGATCGCGGGCCCCCTTCACGTTTCCTCTGAATTCGTCCGTTGCATCCGAATCTCCCGAGGGCTTTGGTTCAAATAGCGGCACAATTCTCCCGCCTCGATGGCACAAAAGGAGATTCGGATGACGCGGGCTGCGCGCCGTCGCGCCCGTCGCCGCGCGGGCCACGGGCCCTCGCATCGGATCAAGAGGCGTCGCCGTTAGACGCCGTCCTACCAGTTAATGGATGGACCGGCTGGGCTCTAAACTTTCCGAGGTTCAAATCCTCTGGGCTTCACAAGCCGCCGAACGCCCAGGAGGTCCGCTCCGGACGGGGCCGGAATCACGTCAGAGGGACTTGGATTCCTAGACCGGTTGTGCGCTCACTTCGCGCGTGCCGCAGCCGCCTTGGCTGCGAGCGCCGCGAATTCTTCCCGGCCAAAGGCGGTGCCCGAGAGCCCCCAACCGCCCTCGGCTGCCTCCGTGAGAATCACCCACGTGCGACCGGACTGGGTCGGGTCGTTGGAGACCTTGGTTACGATCTCGGTGATCTCCTTGACGAGTTGCTTCTGCCCTTCGCGAGTCAACGCCGCGGGCGGCGTGATGACCTGGACGCGGACGGTGCGTGCGGAGTGGGTTGCCGCGGTATGTATTTGACCCGGCTCCATGAGGTGAAGGAAGGCGGCCGTGTTGTTCAGATGGAAGGGCCCGGGGGTTGCCACACCCTCCGCACGGAGAACCGCCATCGTCAGTTCCTTGCCTAGGAGGCCCTCCGTCCCCGGAGGGAAAATGTCTCGCGGTGCGTACACGTCGATCATCGGCATAGGGCGGCACAAGAGTGCGGGTTGGATTTAGGTCTTTGGCCGCAACGCGGGTCCGTTCCTTCATGTCGGAGCGAAAATCGTCGGCGCCATCCCGCAACACGATGGACAGGAGCGCGGGAAACGAAGTCGAGAATGGACCGAGGGGCGGGCCGGCGTGGAGTGGACCGGCTGGG
>DASPZJ010000055.1:0-6913 GCA_035636315.1 Thermoplasmata archaeon | reverse complement strand
CTCACAGGAGCTTCATCAGGTCCGACTTCGTGACGATTCCCGTCACCTCGCCCCGGGTGGTCACGAGGACCGCGTTGTAGTGGCGCAACAGGCTTGCGGCGAGCTCGACCGGGGCCTTCGAGTCGACCTGGGGGAACGCGGGCTCCATGACCTCGTCGACGCGGATTCGCGCGAGGTCCTTCGGGTCCCGACCGCTCAGGATCAGGTTGTTGATCACCTTGTCCGAGATCGAGCCGACCGGATGGCCGTTGTGCATAACCGGCATCTGGGAGAACTTCCAATGTTGCATCTCGCCGACCGCCGTCTGCAGGGGCAGCCTCGCCTCGAGGTACTGGACCTTCCGGGTCTGGATCTTGTCGACGAGCGCCTTCTTCTCCTGCTTCTTCAGCTCGGCCTGGAGGGAGTTCATGATCCGCCGCACGACGTCGTACGAGGGGTTCATCTGCCGCTTCTCGATCTTGACGATCGTCGACTGGCTGACGCTCGCGAGGCGGGCGAGCGCCGTCTGCGTGAGGCTGAGGGCCTTGCGGAGGCGCGGGATCTCCTCGAGGTCGGGCATCATCGGGCACGTCAAGGGACGCGGGGTACATATTCCTGCCGGAATTTTCGAGTCCATCGGATATTACTAGCACATCGAACGTCCGGGAACCAGTCCGAGCCGCATGGCTTGGCCCGCCCGACCGCAAGGGCGCGACAAAAGACATATATGGACCTGGGCATCCACGCCGCACAGCGCCGGGGGCTCTCCGTGGCACGCAACATCTTCGTCGAGGAACTCATCCACACGCCGATCGAGCAACAGGGCACGGAGATCGTCGAGAGGAAGGGCATCGGCCACCCGGACAGCATCGCCGATGGACTCGCGGAAGCGGTGTCGCGGGCGCTGTGCAAGATGTACGTCGCGCGGTTCGGGCGGATCCTGCATCACAACACGGACCAGGTCGAGGTCGTCGGCGGGCAGAGCTCGCCGAAGTTCGGCGGGGGCGTGTTCCTCGAGCCCGCGTACATCCTCCTGGTGGGCCGCGCGACGACGGTCGTCAACGGCGAGCGCCTCCCCTACCGCACGACCGCGATCGAAGCCGCACACGACTACCTCACGCAGACGTGCACGAACCTCAACGTCGATGCGGACGTCACCTTGGACTGCAAGATCGGCCAGGGCTCCGTCGACCTCCGTGGGTTGTACGACACGCAGAAGCAGCTCGCGAACGACACGTCGTTCGGCGTCGGCTTCGCGCCGTTCTCCGAACTTGAGACGGTCGTCCTGCAGACGGAACAGCTGATCAACGGGCCGCTGCAGGGCGACTTGAAGGCGGTCGGTCAGGACATCAAGGTCATGGGCGTCCGCCACGGGGACGCCATGCGCCTCACGATCGCCGCCGCGATCGTCGACAAGCACGTGTCCGACGGCGACGCCTACGTCGGCGTGATCGAGGAGCTCCGCGAGCGGGTCCTCGACAACGCCGTCAAGTACACGGACCGCGAGGTGAAGGTCGACATCAACACGGGCGACAATCCCGAGGCGGGAATCTACTACCTCACGGTCACCGGCCTCTCGTGGGAGAACGGGGACGACGGAAGCGTCGGCCGCGGCAACCGCGTCAGCGGCCTCATCACCCCGTACCGACCGATGTCCATGGAGGCGGCCGCCGGGAAGAACCCGGTGACGCACGTCGGCAAGCTGTACAACATCCTCTCGTTCGACATCGCGGAGCGGCTCGTGAAGGAGCACCCCGGGAAGGTGAAGGAGGTCTGGGTCCGGATCGTCTCGCAGATCGGGAAGCCGATCGACGAGCCGCAGGCGGCCACCGCGCAGATCATCCCCGAGAAAGGGACGAAGATCGGCTCGCTCCAGAAGGACGCGGAGTCCCTGATCGACGAGGAGCTTTCGAAGATCTACAAGCTCACGGACCGGATCGTCGCGGGCAAGGCGCGCTGCTTCTGATCGGGACGAGGCCGAGCGGCCGAACCTATTTATCTCGACCCCCACTTCTCATCGAGGTCGGGGCCATGGACGAGGACGTCGCCTTCATTGAAGAGCAGGTGGACCGCCACCACGCCTGGTTCTCGAAGTGCCTCCCGATGATCGCATCGGAGAACATCATCAGCCCCCTCGCCCGCGAGATGCTCCTCACCGACTTCGGGGACCGCTACGCCGAAGGGTTGCCCCACGAGCGGTACTACCAGGGCAACACGTACGTCGACGAGGTCGAGGACCGCGTCGTCGCCCTCGCGAAGAAGATCTTCCGGGTGCGCCACGTCGATCCGCGGCTGATCAGCGGCACGGTCGCGAACATGGCCGTGTACTTCGCCCTCCTCGAGCCTGGCGACATCATGACGTCCGTCGCCCTGAGCCACGGCGCCCACATCAGCTCCGCGAAGTTCGGCGCGGCAGGGATGCGGGGCGTGCACAACGTCAACTATCCCTTCGACCTAGACCGGATGAACATCGACGTCGACGAGACCGCGAAACTGATCAAACAGGTCCGCCCGCGCGTCGCCGCCTTCGGCCAGAGCGTGTTCCTCTTCCCGACGCCCCTGAAGGAACTCCGGGACGCGTTCCAGGAGGCCGATTGCGACGTCTGGTACGACGGGGCGCACGTCCTCGGACTGATCGCCGGCGGCCAGTTCCAGGACCCGCTCCACGAGGGCGCCGACGTCCTCACGGGGTCCACGCACAAGACGCTCCCGGGGCCGCAGCACGGCCTCCTGCTGTCCGACTCCGAGGACGAGAAGTTCGTGAAGAGGCTCCAGAGGGCCGTCTTCCCCGGCGTCGTGTCGAACCACCATCTGCACGCGATGGCGGCCCTGGGGATCGCGCTCGCGGAATGCGCCGAGTTCGGCCGAGCATACGCCGAGCAGATCGTCCGGAACTCGAAGGCCCTCGCGCAGGCGCTCCACGAGCACGGGGTGAAGGCCCTCGCCGAAAAGCACGGCTTCACGGAGAGCCATGCGATCGCGCTCGACGTGGCGGCCCTGGGCGGCGGCGCGAAGGTCGCCGCGGACCTGGAGAAGGCGGACATCATCACGAACAAGAACCTCCTCCCTTGGGACACATCCCCCGTGAAGCCGAGCGGCGTCCGACTGGGAACGCAGGAGCTCACGCGCCTCGGCATGCGCGAGGCGCAGATGCGGGAGGTCGCGGACCTGTTCGCCCGCGTGGCGGTCAAAGGCGAGGCGGCGGAGAAAGTTGCGGCCGACGTCGCTTCGATGCGGAAGGAGTTCAACACGGTCCACTTTTGCTTCACGAAGGGCGCGGAAGCCCACCGCCGATGGCGGATCGCCTGATTCACGCGCGGCCCGCGACGAGTTGCGTGACGAGGCCTTGGAAGATCTCCTCGACGCCCCGACCGTTCTTCGCGCTCGCGTACGACCACGCCCAGCCTCGCGCGCGGAAGAACGACTCGACCTCCGCGGACGTCATCGAGGCCTGCGGGTTCAGGTCCTCCTTGTTCACGACCCCGTACGTCGGGATGTCACCCGCGACGGAGCGGATCGAACTCGACCATGCGTCGAGCGCGTCGAGGGTGTTGCGTCGGGTGAGGTCCGCCACGGCGAGAATCCCTTGGGCGCCGTGGTAGTACGCTTCCTTCAGGAGTTCCCGCAAGGTCGGGGTGCCCATGATGTCCCAGATGATCACGTCGACGGGCACATTCCCGGCACCGGTTGGGTGCCGGACGGTCAGACTCTTCTTCGTGATCTTCGTGCCCAGCGTCGCGACGTACCGGTCGTCGAACTCGTCCAGCACGTAGCGGCGGATCAGGGAGGTCTTGCCGACGCCGGCTTCGCCGGCCATGCAGATCTTCAGCTTCGTGTAGTCGCCGAGTGCGCTCACGGCTCCACCTCGTCGGCCTTTCGTTGCGCGGACCGCTCCGCGTCGTCCTCGCCCTGCATCCGATGCAGGGTCGCTTTGAACCGCCACGCCCCGGGATATTTCGGGTCGATCCTCAGGACCTGGTTCAGGATCGTAATCCCTTCCGCCACCTTGCCGCCGCGGACTCGGATCGCGGCGAGGACGAACAACGCGTCGACGTCGTCCGAATTCTTGGACAGGCGTCGCCGGACGAGGGCGGCCGTGTCCGGATTCTTGAACTTCGTCACGGCGGGCTCGCCGGGCGAAGCCGGCGGCGACCCATGTCGCATCTCCGGCCGGCGCGAATCCGGTCCCTCCTTCGCAAAGCTACCTCCCCGCCGTCGCCGGCGGGGCGGCCCGGAATCCGGGGCGTCCGGGGCATCCGGGTCAAGCATTGGCCCACCCCCGGACCCGGCGGAGGCCTCCCCGGCGGAAACCGCCGCGGAGGAAACTCTGCAGGATCGGCCCGACTTGATCGAGGCTCGTCAGGCGCCCATCCCAATCGACGAGGGCGGGCCCGTGTGCTCGCTCGAGCGCGCGCTCGACCGCCTTCATCTGGGGGAACAAGTACCGCGGGTTCCCCTTCGAGGTGAGCGCGGCCAAGATGATGTGCTCTCCCCGCAGCACCGCAGCCTTGCGGCCGCCGAACGACATCTCGTCGAGGGTCGCCTTCGTGTCGAACGAGTCGCGGACGAACTCCTGAATCGCGACGAACATCGAGGCCACGAGGTCGTCGTCCTTCCCCAGATCGGGACCCCGGTTCATGTGCTGGATCAGGATCCCGCTCCGGTGCATCAGGAACACCTCATCGATGACGATCCGCCGCTCGCCGAGGCCCGCGCTGAGCGCGATCGCGACGACGATGGTGAGGATCCCGAACGCGACGATCACGATGAGGTTAGTGAAGTTCCTCTGGAACGGCGGTGGGGCCTCGACGGTCAGGATGCCGCGGGCGAGCTTCGGTCCGATCGACCGGTTCGTGGCGTCCTCGTACACGAGGGATGCGTTGATCCACACCTGTATCCCGATCGGCGCGCCCTCGCTGACGATCGCGGGGATGTTGACGATGACGGAGCTCCTCGGCGTGAGGGTGTAGTTGCGGTAGACGAGCGGTGTGCTCGCGTTGATCTGGAGGTAGGGGCTCGGCTGCAACGTCAAGGTGACGTTGTGCGCCGTCAGCCGCGTCTCGTTCCCGGTGTCGTTCGCGTCCATGAAGTTCGTCACGTTGATCCCGAAGAGCGCCAGGTCCCCTTGGAAGACCGAGGCCGATGGGTTGGAGTCGATGCTCACGGCGAGGACGCCGATCACGATCCAGACGTCGACTCGGGAGACGCGGGGCGTGGCGGGGCCGCCGCCGATCTCCAAGGCGGCCGCCGTGGCGGTCCGGTATCGCCCGGCCGTCGCGTTCGCCGCCACGCTCACGGGGATCGACCATCCGTAGCTCCGGCCCACTCGAAGGGCTGTGCACTGCCATTCGACGAAAGTCGTGTTCGCCGTCGTGACGAAGCAGTCCGGCGGCATCCCGAGGGCCGCGACGTCAATCTCGAGATCCGGCTGGACGGTGACGTTCACGCGCGCGAGCTGAAGTTGCCCGCCGCCGGTGACGTTCAGGTAGAGCGCAAACCCGATCGTCTCGTTCCGCTCGGCGGACGGCCGGTCGGCGGTCAGCGCGAGCGTGAAGCTCGACGCATCGGGCCCGAGGCCTTGGGGCGAGGCCGCCGCCGGGACGACCAGGGAAAGGGCGGAGAGCGTGAGGCATAACCATGCGAACGCGGCAAGAGCGTGGCCCAAGGAACCATGTTCCTATTGGTCTGACGCTATTTGAGCTTACGACCCTGTTATCGCATGTGGTCGCTGTCCGCGCCGTAGGTCGTTGCCCGAAGTTTTATATGGGGACCGCCTCTTCGCAACGACTCAACAGGCCGGTCGGCAGAGGGTTTCGTTGCTGGATGAGCTACAGCTGAAGCGGGAGCGCGAAAACCAAGAAGCGGAACGGCACCGCCGGCGGCGCGACGAGCTGAACGACAAGACACGGGAATGGGTCGAGAAGCGGGATGCGCTGAACGCCCAGGTGCGGGCCCTCGTCGACGAAGCGACCCAGCATCGGATCCTGCGGGACGAGCTGAACGGCCAGGTCAAGGCGGCGAAGGAAGAGCGCGACAAGTTCAACCGGCGGGTGAACGAGCTCCAGGACGGCCTATCGGACCTGAAACGGCGGAAGCTGCCCCGCGGAGCCGTGCCGCTCGGGAAGCTCCAGCAGGAACTCAAGCGGCTCGAATTCCGACAGATGACCTCCGTGCTCAGCGTGGACAAGGAGCGAGCGCTCATCGAGGAGATCCAGCGCCTCCAGACGGAGGTCAAGAAGCTGGAGAAGTCCCTCGAAGAGAACGACGACGTGCGGACGATGAAGGACGAGCTCCGCTCCGCCCGGGACCGGGCCGAGGACGCGCACAAGCGCGTGTCGGAGCTCGCGGAGCAGGCGCAGGCGGAGCACGACCGCATGACGGCGCTGTACGAGCAGAGCGACGAGCTCCGGCGGCAGGCCGATCATGCGCAGGAGGAGTTCATCAAGACGAAGATGCTCGCGGACGAGGAACACCGCAAGCACATCGAGCACATCCGCCAGGTGCACGACTATGACAAGATCATCCACGGGATCTGGATGAAGAGCCGCGGGATGCCCGCCGAGGCGACGGTCGAGGTGGACGCGAAGCGAGAGGCCGAGATGATCTTCGAGCGGTTCAAGAAAGGCGAGAAGCTGTCGACCGACGACCTCATGACGCTCCAGAAGTCAGGCTACCTCTAGCGTCGCTCTCGCGCACGGACATCCGCGCGGAGATCCGTCGAAACGGCGGTTCGGCAGGAACCTCGGGGCGGGATTGTCCACCGGGGAAAAACGGGCCTCCGGACTTGGCGAATCGATGGCATTCCGGGGTGCGCGGAGGACGCTTTACAAAGTGTTAAATACGGCACCGAGAATACATTCTCGGGGGAATTTTGGGCTAGTTCGTTAGAGTGCATCCCATCCCTTCTGACAAGGCTAGCCCTCCCTTCCTTTTT
>DASPZJ010000054.1:0-19881 GCA_035636315.1 Thermoplasmata archaeon | reverse complement strand
TTCTCCGTCGAACCGGGCGAGTCGATCCGATATGTCCTCCTGGACGCCCGCGCCCGCGACTCCGAGCGGAAGGTCCGTGTCGCGGAATTCCTCCAGGGAGACGAGACGCCGGACGCGTGGGAGTACGTCAAGCTTCTGTGCCGGTCCGGCCAGACGCTCCTCGCGCCGTTCGGGTACACGGAGGACTCCCTGTACGCGATGTGCAAGGACCTCTCCGACGTATCGATCACAACGCTGCCCGAACGGGCGATCGCGATCCAGGAGGACTACAAGTCCCAAGGGGAGAGCCGCAGCAAGGCCAAGGGCGGGGTCGGGTACAAGAGACCGTGGCGGATCATCGACGATGCGTCGGCCGACGAGGATCCCGCGGACTTTTGACGGAACCCGCTCACTCGACGGGGAACGGTTCCTCGGAGAGCCCTTCCGTCGCGGCGACGAGCTTCGTCACGCGCTGCTCGGAATCCGCGAGGATTGCGTGGCAGCGTCGGTACAAGGCAAGCCCTTCCTCGAATACGGCGAGCGCGCGGTCGAGCGGCAGATCGCCGCGGGACAGCGCGTCCACCTTGTCCTCGAGGGCCGCGAGGGACTCCTCGAACGGCGGTCCATCGGTCATAGTGCCTCCTTCTCGTGATTCACACGAACGTGAATTCGGCCGTCCTGGAAGCGCACCGCAAGGGCGTCTCCCGAATCGACCTCGGCGGCGCGTGCGACGACCTGCCCATCGTCCCGCTCCGCAATCGCATATCCGCGCTGCAGCGTCGCGAGCGGGCTGAGCACATCGAGCCGGCGGCCGAGGGCGTCGAGCCGGTCCCGATGCCGCGAGACCTCGCGCGGCGCGACGGCCGATAGCGCGGCGTATGTCCGATCGAGGAGGGCGCGGTTCGCCTCGACGCCGCGACGCAGGGCGCGGGGCGACATCCGCTCCCCGAACCCGGTGACACGTCCGCGGGCGGCGGCGAGCAGCTCCCGAATCTCCCGGAGGAGGCCGTGTCCCGCTTCGTTCACCCGCGCGGCCAGCTCGACCGCATCCGGCGAGACGAGCTCCGCGGCCGCGCTTGGCGTCGGCGCGCGCACGTCCGCGACGAAGTCCACGATCGTGACGTCCGTCTCGTGACCGATCGCGCTGACGACGGGCACGCGGCACGTCGCGACGGCACGGGCGAGGCCTTCGTCGTTGAAGCACCACAGGTCCTCGAGGGATCCCCCGCCGCGCGCGACGATGACCACGTCGACGCGATCCGCGACGAACGCGAGCGCCCGCCGCAGGCTCGCAGGCGCCTCCGGACCTTGGACGAGCGCGGGCGCCACGATGACGTGGGCGATCGGATACCGTCGACGGAGGATCGTGACGATGTCGTGCACGACCGCGCCGATCTCCGACGTGACGACGCCGATCCGCCGCGGGAACGTCGGGAGGGGGCGCTTCCGCGCGGCGTCGAACAGCCCTTCGGCCGCGAGTTTCTTGCGCGTCCGCTGGTAGGCGGCCCAGAACGCGCCGACGCCGGCGGGGGTCGCGGCGTGCACCAGCAACTGGACGGTCCCGCGCCGCGGGAAGATGTCCACGTCGCCCGACACGACGACGTCCATGCCGTCCTCGAGGTCGAAGCCTAGCCCCGCGGCATCGTCACGGAAGAGGACGCACGCGAGTTGCGACGTCGCGTCTTTGAGGCTGAAGAAGACGTGGCCCGCCGGTGCCCGCTGCAGGTTGCTCACCTCGCCGCGCACGAGGATCCGGGAGAGGATCGGGTTCCCGCGGACCGTCTCGCGGATCACGCGGGCGAGCTGCGTGACGGTCAGGGCCGGCGGCAGCCCCGGACGCGTCTCGCACGTGACGGCGATCGGATCCATGATCCCCTGGCGCGTCACGGCCGCAAGGGCATATCAAGTCGAAGTAGGGAGGTGACCGAAAGTGCCCGCTCCGGCATCAATATCGGAGGGAGAGGATTCGGCAGGAGGCGCACCGGAACCCTTCCAGGTACACGTTCCCGCCGGCATCCGTGCCCTTGACCCGCTCCCCGCCGAGGCCTAGGAACGTCTTCTTCGTGGTCCATTTCGCGCCGTCGATGAAACTCTCGGTGCGAAGGTAGCCGGGCTCCATCGGGCCTTCGCATTGCGGACAGTTCACGGACGTCCATGGGCAGAATCGGTAATGGACCTTCCTCCGTCCGCCGGCGTGAGGCTTATCGGGCCGCGAGGAGGTCTTTGGCGGAGAGGAGCGGGTGCAGCCGCACCTCGATCTCGGCAAGGAGCATCCGGCCTCCTTCGTCCCGATCGACGACGCACACGCAATCGTCGATCCGGGCGCCATGGGTGCGCATCCGCTCGATCGCCGCCCGGAGCGTGCCGCCCGTCGTGACGACGTCCTCGACGAACAAGACGCGCTCGCCTTTCTCGAGGTCCCCCTCGAAGTCGTGCTTCGTCCCGTGCTCCTTCGTTGCCTTGCGCACCATGATGTACGGCTTGCCGGTCGCGAGGCTCACGGCGGCGGCGATCGGGACCGCGCCCAGCTCGACGCCCGCGATCCGGTCCGCGTCCCGGGCGTACGGCGCCATGCTGTCCGCGATCGTACGCAGGAGGTCCGGGCGGGTGATCGCCTTCTTGATGTCGACGTAGTACGAGGACGTCTTGCCGGACGCCAGGGTGAAGGTCCCGATCTGCAGCGCGCCGGACGCCTTCAGGGCCGCGACGAGCCGCCCGCGATCGATCTCACCAGGGCTCATGCTTCTTCCCGATCCGGTATCCGACGAGGTTCACGGCCCGATGAAGGGCCGGCGTAATAACGATGATGGCCAGGAGGCCGAGGAGCGCGTCGCCGGAGAAGAACCGCGGGACGGACCACGTAGGGATTGCAAGGCTGACGAGGAGTCCGCCGACGACGAAATCGTATTGGTCGAGGAGAGGCGCCTTGGCCCCGCGAGGCTTGTGCATCCGCCGCTTGATGAATGCCCCGCCGAGGTCTCCGAGGAGGGCGCCGAACGCCAGGACGGCGGAGGCACCGAAGGCCCCCGCGGGCGGCCCGAACGACCACGAGGATGCCGGATCGAGGATCTCGAAAGGCAGGGAGAGGAGGAGGCCCAAGACGGCCCCGGACGCGGTCCCCCCGACGAGGCCCCTCCAGGTCTTGCCGTCCCCGAAGATCCGCTCTCCGTCGGAGAGGGTGCGCCCGAAATCGATCGGCGTGCCTCCGCCGAAGACGACCGCCATCGGGTTCGCGACGAACGCGGGGAGGAAGAACCAGACGGCCTGCGGGATCGCCTCGAGGGCCATCGGGCGGCGTAGGAACGACGCTCGGATATAGGTAACCCCGACGGCGCCCGGGAGGCCCGGGCCGCACCTACCTCTGTTCAGAGGTAGGAGGGCCCGAGAACCGAAGACCCGCCATACGGCCCTATGTGGTCCGCTCGAGCCGGGCGATCCGCGCCGCGAGATCCGACTGTACCTTCCGGTGGTAGGCGAGGAGCTTCTTCGCGGCCTCCCGACGCGACGCGGCGCCGCGTGCGGGCCCGACGTAGTCCTCCTGTCTCTCGCTCCGACCGTTGCGCCGCTCGTAGTGCCAGAAATACAGGTACTCGTTCCCGTCGATCCGCCGCACACGGAGACCGCAGCCGACCCGCATCTCGACCCTCCGTTCCTACCTCTGTTCAGAGGTAGATATCGGCGGAGGCGATGAACCTTCCGGTGGGGTGTGCGGACGCCTCCTTCCGCGAGTGATAATCTCCGCGGCACCCCTTTATAGCGAGAGCCGGCTCGTTCGCGGGCCGTCCATGGACCGTCTCAAGACGTACGTCGAAGGCTTCGACGACGCCCTCGGCGGCGGCATCCCCCGCGGTTCCATCGTCCTCGTCGCCGGCACGCCGGGCACGATGAAGACGGCGCTGACCTTCTCGATCCTCTACGAGAACGTGAAGGCGGGCTCGAAGGCCCTGTACATCTCGCTCGAGGAGAGCCAGGAGGATCTCCGGGCGGCGATGACGGACCTCGGGATGACGGGCCTGGATGACATGGAGCTGTACGTCCTCGACATCGGCCGGATCCGGCTCGAGCACAAGGACGAGGAGCTGTCAAAGAACTGGCTCGATGTCCTGCAGAAGTACATCGACCAGCGCGTCCGGGTGAACGGGTTTGACCTCGTCGCCGTCGACAGCCTCGCGGCGCTGTACAGCCTCAGCCATCTGGCGAACCCGCGGCGCGAGCTGTTCCACTTCTTCGGTTTCCTGAAGTCGCTCAAGTCGACGTGCTTCCTGATCTCCGAGGTCCCGTCCGGGTCGAACGGCAAGCTCACCGCGTTCGAGGAGGAATTCCTCGCGGACGGGATCCTGTACCTGCGCCAGTTCGAGAAGGGCGAGACGGACGTCCAGTTGCGCCTGCGGTGCGTGAAGATGCGCCGCGCGCGGCACGAGCACGGTTACTACGCGCTAACCCGGAACGACGGCCGCTTCCAGATCGCGCGGGCGACCTCAGAGTGACGTCTTCTGGAGGAGCTTGAGGAGCGCCTCCGCGTATTTGCCCGCGAGGGCCTCGTTCCCGAAGGTCTTCGTCGCGGCCGCGCGGTTCTCCTCGATCGCCTCGACCGTCTTGACGAGGACCGCCACGACGTCCTTCCCCGGCGCGCGTCGGAACAGCGCGGCGATCGACGTGTCCTCGCCGATCATCACGACGAGCCGGCCGACCGGCAGGTGCAGGACGTACGTGCCCTTCGAACGCCGGCCGGACTCCCGACGGACCATGTCGGCGACCTCCGGCTGGTCCAGATACGCGGTCGCGCCGGCTTTCGCCAGGACCTCGCGGCCCCGCCGCAGAATCACGAGGGCGAGCGCGTTCGACTCCTTGTCCCGCGCGAGATCGGACCAGAACGCCGCCTGAAGGGAGAGCGACCGCAGGCGCCGGCGGAGCGCCGCCAGGCCTTCGCGGTCCTGCGTGCGCGCCAGCTCCCGGAGCGCCGCCTCGAACTCCTTCGCCTCCCTCGGGTGCAGGAGGTGCCGGAACGTCTGGAACTCCTGGCTCAGCGCGTCGAGCTCCGTCGAGGCGCGCGGCCGCGGGGCCTCGGGCATCGGGATTTCCGGGGACCCGTCGTGGGCAGACAAGGCGGGGATCTCCTGTTCGATCAGCTCGACCGCGTCGGCCAAGCTCTTGTCGGGGTGGCGCAACATCGCCTGCATGACGATCTTGCCGTGGCCCTCGAGCTCCCAGCGGAGCAGCTTGAGGGCTGCCTCGTCCCGCTTGCCCATCCCTTCTCGCACGCTCGGAAACGAGCCCGGCCTACAAAAGCATTCCTTCCCTCACGGGCCGCGGATTCCATATTTGTCACCGGTGAATATCTCCCTCGATAACGAGGACGCCAGGGCTTTATAACGTGGACCTCGTCGTGCGGATGCGATGGACGTAGAGGTCCCCCTTCTCGAGACGTACGTCGACGGTCTGGACCGTGCGCTCGGCGGCGGCATCCCGAAAGGCAGCACGATCCTCGTGGCCGGCACGCCGGGCACGATGAAGACGTCGCTCATCCTCTGGCTCATGCACGAGAACGCCCGGCTGAAGGGCACCAAGTCGCTCTACGTCAGCCTGGAGCAGGACATGGACAGCCTCCGCGCGGGCGCGCAGCGGATGGGGATGAAGACCCTCCACGAGTCGAGCGTCTACATCCTGGACATGGGCCAGCTCCGGCGGGGCCTGCACCGTGCGGAATCGTCGAAAGACTGGTTCACGATCCTGTTCGAGATCATCAAGGAGGCGGTCAGCTCGAGCGGGTATCAGATCCTCGCGCTCGACAGCCTCGAGGCGCTGTACACGCTCTCGGAGGTCAAGACCCCCCGGAGAGAGATGTTCCACTTCCTCGGTTCGCTGAAGGAGCTCGGCCTGACGACGTTCCTGATCTCGGAGACGCCTTTCGGCTCGACGCGGCTCGCGCAGTGGGGGGAAGACTTCCTCGCGGACGGCATCCTGAACCTGCGACAGGTCGAGGTCGGGGATGCGGAAGTCCAGCTGCGCCTGCGGTGCGTCAAGATGCGCTGGATGAACCACGACCACGACGCGCTCGCGCTCAATCACGACGGCCAGAAGTTCTTCGTGACCCACGTGATCTCGAAGAAGAAGTAGCCTTGTCAGACCGGGTTGATGGGCGGCGCCGTCGGAGGCTCCCGCTCCCGCAAAAAGCCTTCGTGTGGGGGAAAGGTTTTCAACGGAGACCGGCCTCGGATGGCGCCATGGAAAGCCCGGGGCGGGTCGATCGGTGGATCGCCTTCGAGCTGGGCCGGCTGAACGCCGGGCTCGTCGTCGAGAAGAAGAGCCTCGCTCGGCTCCTCGGCGAGGCGAGTCCCGCGTGCCGCACCCGGGAAGGGGACGAACACCCGTTCGACCACGCGGTCCTCGAACGCCTCGCGGGGGTCCTCGCGCCGGGCGAGGCCGCCGCCCTGCGACTGCCGATCACGCTCCTCGTGTCGGGCGACTCGGCCGACAGCGCGGTCCTCGCCGACGCGCTCGCCGCCAAGGCGTTGCGTGCCCTCGAGAAGTTCGACCGCGCGTTCCCGTTCCGGGACGGGCGGATGATGCTACCGCCTTCGCTCGCGGTGGATATCGTGCGGCGCCTCGGCGGCGCGGTGCAGCTCGCGTTCGGCTAATGCCTACGGCGGCGACGCGGGCTTCTCCTTGCGGGACGCCCAGAAGTCCTCGGGCACGTCGTCGTAGATCGAGCCCATCTTCTCGGCCTCTTCCTTCGCCTTCTGCGCCTCGACGAGCTCGGCGATCCGCTCCTTGCGGAACATCCAGTAGTGGATCCGCCATTCCCGGCCGTCGTAGAGGGTCGTCTCCTCCCGCTCCGTCGTGAGGATGCCGGAGTCCTCGAGCATGTAGAACGCGTCCCGGTCCTCCGGCTCCAGGACGTTGTCGATGATCCGCTCGGAGTAGCCGAAGAAGTTGAGGACGTGCTGGGCCATCGCCCGGGCCTCCTCTTCCTTCATGCCGGTCCGGTCGATCGAGTTCTTGATCGCCCGCGTGAGGTCGTCGACGGTCAGCGTCCCGGCCGGACCTCGGTCCGACTTCGTCTTGATGGCCATGGGTCGCCTCGAGCCGTCCTATGGGAAGTCCACCCTATTTAAGGGTTCTGCGCCGCCGCTTTTCCTTGATTCTCACGCAAGCTATCGGATCTGAGAACGTCGCGACGGCGAATGCGACGCGCCAAAAGATTAACGCGCGAGTTCCGCAATGCCCCTCGCGGGATGGCGCAAGGTGTGGGCGTGGAGTGGGTGCGGACGACGCAGGGCGGCGAGGGAGTCTCGAAACCACCGGAGGAACTCGAGGCGGAGCTGAAGGAACTCCGGGATGAGGTGCGCCGGCTGCGGGAGCAGGTCGCGGCGTTCGCGTCCGCGAAAGGCCTGCCGCCGGAGGACGTGCGCCTGCCGACGTTCGTCGATCGGATCGACGCATCCTTGGAGGGCGGGGTCCCGAAAGGCGCGGTGATCGCGATCACCGGCCCGGGCGGCTCCATGAAGACGTCGCTCGCCCTATACGTCCTCGCCCGGAACCGGGCCGCGGGGCGGCGCGGGGTCTACGTGACCCTCGAGGAGAGCCGGGAGTCGATCCTGCGGACGATGCGCCACCTCGGCCTCGAGACCGACGAGGACTTCATCGTCGACATCTCCCGCCTCCGCGTCGAGCGCGAGGGCGCCGAAGAGATCCGGGACTGGCTCCGCGTCCTCCGGGACTTCCTCGTGCGCCGGAACCAGCGGGAGCCAATCTCCCTCGTCGCGATCGACACGCTCGACGTGCTCGCGTCGATGGCCCACCTGACCGACGTCCGGAACGAGCTCTTCCACTTCTTCCAGTTCCTCCGGTCGATGGGCGTTACGACCTACGTCGTCGCGGACGTGGACCCTGCGCGGCCTGGCGTCTCGCACGACATCACGTTCCTCGCGGATGGCGTGTTCGAGTTGCGGTTCAGCGGCGCGGGCGAAGGGAAGGTCCATCTCCTCTTCCGTTGCGCGAAGATGCGCCACACGGACCACTCCCGAGACTACTTCGTGCTGCGGTACGACAAGGGCTTCGCGGCTCGGCCGTACGAAGCGGCGAAACCGTCTCGCTGGGGACGCGGGCGCGCCTGACGATTAGAATGCGCCCTTGATCTTCGCGCGGTCGATCTTGATGCCGGCGGGCGTCGCCATGAGGATGTTCTTCCCCACGACGGCGACGTCGCCGCCGCAGTCGCGGACCGCGCTCTTCAACTCCGCCGTGATGCGCTTGAGGGCGAGATCGTCGCTCGCGAGGCTCGTGTAGTCGATGAGGAGGATGTTCCCGTTGTACACGTGCGTCGTCAGGTCGCCGACGTCCTCGTAGCGGTAGACCTCCGCGACCTTGACCAAGTGTTCGACGGGCTCACCTAGCGCTCCGCCCTCGCCTTCGAAGCTCAGCTCGGCCAGGTCGATGTACGTGTCCGCCTCCGCAGCACCGCCCTCGGCCAGTCGTCTAAATGGCTTTTTGATAAAGGCCATCCCACATCCCTTCTGCGCCGCCCATAGTCGCGGCCACGAATTTAAATGTATCGCGGGAGAAGGTCTCGGGGTGACAACGGGAGGGGACAATTATCGATATGGCCATAAGATAGCCATGTTCTTTCCTGCCACGGCTAGGTCCGAGGTCATAACGTTTAAGAAGGAAAGGCCTCTGTCGCCTTCCCGCCCATGGTCTACGACGTCATCGTCGTCGGTGGCGGTCCCTCCGGGCTGACGGCCGGCGTGTACGCCCGGACCCGGAAGCTCTCGACGCTCATCCTGGAGGCCCAGGCGGTCGGGGGCCAGCTCGATTGGCTCTACCCGACGAAGTCCGTCTACGACTACCCGAGTTACATCGCGATCGAAGGCGGCGAACTCGGACAGCTCTTCACGCTGCATGCGCGGGAGAGCGGGGCGGAGGTGCGGGCGGAGGAGGTCGTCGACATCCAGCGTCAGCCGTCCGGATTCAAGGTCGGGACCCGCCAGGGCAACGCGTACGAGGGCCGGACGGTCATCCTCGCGATGGGGATGGGGCTCTTCGAGCCGAAGCGGCTCGGCGTGCCCGGCGAGGCGGAGCTCGAGGGGAGCGGCGTCGCGTCTCGCGTGCGCGACTGGCGCGAGTACAAGGACAAGCGGGTAGTCGTCGTCGGCGGCGGCGACAGCGCGCTCGAGATCGCGTTGGAGATCGTCGCGCCGGCGAAGAAGGTCCTTTTGGTCCACCGCCGCGGGGAGTTCCGGGCGATGGAGAAGAACGTCGAGGCCGTCCTGGCGAGCCCGGTCCAGGTGCTCTTCGACTCCGAGGTGACGAGCATCGAGGGACGCGGCAAGGTCGAGCGCGCCGTCGTGTACGACAACCGCACCCTGAAGAAGAAAGTCCTCGAGGTCGACGCGGTGATCGTGAACATCGGGTTCGAGCCGAAGGTCACACCGCTCCCGAAGTGGGGGGTCGCCCTCGAGGGCGAGCGGCTCATCAAGGTCCGTGCGGACATGTCGACGTCGGTGCCCGGCATCTACGCGTGCGGGGACATCGTGTCGTATCCCGGCAAAGACAAGCGGATCGTGACGGGCTGCGGCGAGGCCGTCACCGCCGCGATGTCGGTGTACAAGCACCTCAAGCAGCCGTACTGGGCGTGAGGGCCCGCAGCAGCGGCGGGAGCGCGTCGGGCGACTCGATGAGGTGGCCGACGCCCGCGGCCTCGAGGCTCGCCCGGGTCCCGTATCCCCACGTCACGCCGACCGTCCGGGCACCGGCCGCCTGGCCCGCGCGCACGTCGACCTCCGTGTCGCCGACGAAGACGCACTCCTCGGCCGCCACGCCGAGCATCGCCGCGGCCCGGAGGACGGGATCCGGCGCGGGCTTCTTCCGGGCGACGGAGTCGCCGCCGAGGACGACGCCGAAGGACGTCAGCAAGCCCGTGACCCGCAACGCTTCGACGGCCGTGGCGCTCCGCTTGTTCGTGACGATGCCGAGACGCCACGACGTCAACGACGCCAGCGTCTCCGCAATCCGCGGATAGGGCCGCATGCCTTGCCGGACCGACGCCGCCTCGATCCGCTGGAACTCCTGGATCGCCCGCGCGAGATCGTCGCCGGCCAAGCCGCACCGCTCCGCGTAGATCGTCTCGATTGGGGTGCCGATCCACTGGGCCGCCACCGAGCCGCTGAGGCCGGCCTTCCGGATCGCGGCGAGGCCGCCGTCGAACGCCGCCACCCATGCGTCCCGCGTGTCGAGGAGCGTCCCGTCGATGTCGAACAGGACGGCCCGCACCGGGCGCACGTCAGGTCTCCTCCTCCCCGAGCCGCCAGATCTCGTCCCCGACATGGTGGATCGTCTCGATCGCCTTGCCTTTCTCCTCCTGCGCCATCGTCGGCCCGTCCATCCGGGCCCGGCCGACGGCGAGCGGTCGGAGGTTCTTCTCGTCCCGGACCCACACGACGTCGCCCTCCCGGATCGACGGATCCGCGTCGACGATGCCGGGCGCCATCACGTCCGCGCCGTTGTAGATGAACCGGACGGCGCCCATGTCGACCGTCACGGCGCGTTTCGTCCCGGGGAACGCGAGGAGCCCCCGGACCGTCGGCACGATGTCCTCCCCGAGGAGGAGCGCGAACGCCTCGTTGTCCCGGAGCAGGAGGCGATGCGGGCCGGCCTCCGCCTCGTCGATCGGCACGTCGTCCGCAGGCACCGCCATCCCGAACTCCGCGGCGAGACGCGCGGTCCAGTCGGTCGCCTCCTTGCGGCGCAGCCGGGAACGCCGCCGGACCTTCAGCGCGGCCATCGCATCTCCCGGAAGCCCGGGGGACGGATAATCCTTCTCCGCCGATATTTATCCTTGCACGTGAATCGAAATCAGCCCGTCGGCGCAGGGTGAGATTGGAGGCGGGTCGCGCGGCCGCTGGACGGATCGAGCCGCAAGGCGTGATCGAGCATCTTGGACGCACGGGCCTCCTGCCCTTGCGCCCGCCACGCGAGCGCCGCGTCGCACCAGGCATCGGCGTCCGACGGATTCAGTCCCAGGGCGGCGTCGTACGCCGCGGCGGCCTCCTTCGATCGACCGAGGTCCAGGAGAAGCCGCCCTTTGCGACGATAGGCGAGATCCCGTCCCTCCGTTCCGAGACGGATCGCCGCGTCGCAGTCGCCGAGCGCGTCCTCCGTGCGGCCGAGCGCCGCGTGGAGATCCGCGCGGAGCAGGAGCGGCTCCGCGGCGGACCCTTCGATGGCGGACAGCGCCGCCAACGCCTCCTCGAGACGGCCGAGCGATTGGAGCGCGCGGGCCTCTTCGATGGAGGCCTCCGATCCGCCGCCCAGCTCGATGGCGTGCCGGAAGAGGTCGACCGCGTCGGACGGGTGGCCGAGGGCGCGGGTCGCGAGTCCGGCCGCCAACCACCCGCGCGGATCCTCCGGGTGCTTCGTCCGTGCCTCGTCCGCGGGAACGAGGGCGTCCGCCGCCCGCCGCGCCGACAGCAGGAGGCCCGCCAACCGCGCGAGCGCGTCGACGCCGGCACCTCGCGTCGCGGCGGCCGAGTACGCCTCGATCGCCTCATCGATTCGCTCGAGGTCTTCAAGTAGCCGGCCCTCGTGGTACCACAGTTCGCCGTTCTGCGGCTCGAGCTCGAGGGACTCCCGGAAGCAATGGAGCCCCTCCTCGTAGCACCGTTCCGCCTCGAGCGCGTTCCCCATCTCCTCCAGGATCTTCCCTCGGAACACCCACGCCTCGTCGTACTCGCCGCTGAGGATGAGCGCGTTGTTCAGCGCGTCCCGCGCCTCCTCGAGGCGGCCGAGATGATGGAACGCCTCCGCCTTCGCCATCCACGCGTGATCGTAATTCGGGTTCAACTCGAGGCTCTGGCTGATCAGCTCGAGGCCCTCCTCGTGGCGGCCGAGCGAGTCGAGTGCGTGGCCTTTCGCGTACAGCGCGTAGTCGAAGTCCGGCTTGATCCCGAGGCTCTTGTCGTGGTACGTCAGCGACTCCGCGTGGCGGCCCATCTTGTTCAGCGCGTTCCCGATGTTGTTCCACGCGATCTCGTACTTCGGGTTCACCTCGAGCGCTTTCTCGAAGTAGGGGATCGAGGCGTCGTACCGCCCGAGGTTGTACAGCGCGTTCCCCAGGTTGTTCCACAGGACCTCGTCGCCCTCGTCGAGGGCGAGCGCCTTCTCGTACGCCGCGACGGCCTCCTCGAGGCGGTTGATCCCGTGGAACGTATAGCCCTTGTTGTACCACGCCTGCTTGTACGCCGGGTTGATGGCGAGCGCGCGGTCGTAGCACGCGAGCGCCTCCTGATGGATCCCGAGCATGAAGAACGTGAAGCCCTTGTTGTTCCACGCCTCTTCGTCGCCCGGATCGACGGCGATCGCGCGATCGTACGCCTCGACCGCCTCCTCGTATCGCTCCATCGCGTACAGCGAGTCGCCGAGGCCCGTCCACGCCACGCCGTCCTGAGGATTCAGGGAGGTCGCGGCCTTGTACGCCTCGACCGCGTCGTCGAACTTGTTCAGCTCCTCGAGGAGCTGCCCCTTCTTCGCCCACGCGACCGCGTTCGAGGTGTCCGTGCGAACGAGGGCATCGTACACGAGCAAGGCGGCTTTCGTGCGGCCGATCCGGGCGAGGACGAGCGCCTTGTCGTACAGCGCGTCCGGATAGCTCGCCTTGATGGCCAGCGCCCGGTCGTACGCAACGAGCGCCTCCCCGAACTGCCCGAGCTGGGCGTACGCGTTGCCGAGGTTGTACGCGGCGATCTCGTACGCCGGGTCGAGACGCAACGCGCGGCCGTACGCCTGGATCGCGTCCTCGTGCCGGCCAAGGCCGTCGAGCGCGACGCCGCGGTTGTTCCAGAGGATGCGGTCTTCGTACCCGAAGGCGACCGCGCGCTCGTAGCACTCGATGGCGACCGCGAACTCGCGCGCGTCGGCGTGCGCGTTGCCCCGGAGGAACTCCGCCTCCCCTCGGGCGAGGTCCTCCGTCGGCGGGAGGGCCGCCAGGGCGAAGGCCAGGGGAAGGGCCATCGCCGCCGCATCAGCTCCGGGGCCGATTTAAGGGTTCCGCGGTCGCGGTCAGGGATGAGAGCATCCGTGGACCCAGGTCGTCGGCTTTAAGTAGACACCCTCCCTTGGACCGCGTTCGGAGCCACCGCGTGTCGACGATGGACGTCGAATCCTTCTCTAAGACGAAGGCGATGGAGCTTCCGCGGAACGTCGTCGTGGGCCACGACGCGGTCCATCAGGTCGGCGAGGTGTGTCAGTCGCTCAAGCTCGGGAAGCGCGCGCTGATCGTCGCCGACGAGACGACGATGAAGATTGCCGGCGCGATCGTCGAGAAGGAGCTCGGCGCGCGCAAGGTCAAGACGGCGGTGTATCTGATCCCCGACGCGACGATGGCGGAGGTCCGCGAGGCCGAGGAGAAGATCCGCAAAGGGACGATCGACTTCGCCCTCGGCGTCGGCGGCGGCCGCTCCATCGACGTGGCTAAGTGCGCGTCCTTCAACGCCGGCGTGCCGTTCGTAAGTGTGCCGACGGCGGCGAGCCACGATGGCGTCGTGTCGTCGCGCGCCTCGATCCAGAAGGACGGGGAGAGGGTGAGCCTCGCCGCCCAGACGCCGATCGCCGTGATCATGGACACCGCGATCATCGCGGAATCCCCGTTCCGCCTCCTGGCCGCGGGGTGCGGGGACATCATCTCGAACCTCGTCGCGGTGAAGGACTGGGCGCTCGCGCGGAACCTGCGAAACGAGTACTACTCGTCCTACGCGGCCGCGCTGAGCGAACTCGCCGCGCGCCTCGTGATCGAGAACGCTTCGACGATCAAGCCGCGCCTCGAGGAGAGCGCGTGGTTCGTCTGCAAGGCGCTCGTGTCGAGCGGGGTCGCGATGTCCATTGCGGGTTCGTCCCGCCCGGCCTCGGGGAGCGAACACAAGTTCTCCCATGCGCTTGACCGGCTCGCGAAAAAGCCCGCGATGCACGGCGAGCAGTGCGGCGTCGGCACGATCATGATGATGTATCTTCACGGAGGCAAGTGGGAGGAGGTCCGCGAGGCCCTCCTGGCGATCGGCGCTCCGACGACCGCGCGATCGCTCGGGGTGACGGACGACGAGGTCCTCCGAGCGCTCGTGCACGCGCACGAGGTCAACAAGGAACGGTACACCATCCTCGGGGACGAGGGCCTCACGGTCGAAGCGGCGGAACGCCTCGCGAAGATCACGAAGGTCATCTGACCGTCCCGATGCGGCACGGACCACGGAACGCCAGGGATCGCCGGTTTGTCTGAGATGGATCGAGATTCCCGCTATCTCCCGTTCGAATCGACCTCGAGGACCTTGAACCGGTCGAGAGACCCAACGATGCCGTCGGCGATCCGCTCGACATCGATCGAGAGACCGTACTTCCGGAAAATACCCCTGCAGCGCGCCGAGTCCATGGACGAGCGCTCCGCGAGCCCTCGTGAGTCGAATCCAAGGCGCCTCTCCCGTGCGGTCCACCGCATCAACCTATCGGGACGAACCTTCGGCGTTGAACCATCGGGCCCGCGACGGCGACCCTTAAGCCGAGGGCGGCCCTTAGCGTTCTCGGAGGCCGCCGTCGTGGTCCAGATCACGCTCGTCGGCGAGAGGCAGGCGGACGTGGGCCACGAATTCGTGTACCGCGGGCCGCAGCCGGAGTGCCGGCCGTGCAAGGTCCGCGCCGCGTGCCTCAACCAAGAGGTCGGACGCCGCTATCGCATCACGCGGGTGCGCGACGTCGTCCATCCGTGCCTCCTGAACGAGGAACGCGCCCGGGTCGTCGAGGTCGTGCCCCTCCCGCCCGCGTGCAGCGTGGCCGCGGGGACGGCGGTCGAGGGCGCCGTCCTCGCCTACGAGAAAATCGTGTGCGCCGACGCCGCATGCCCGAACTTCCGGACGTGCCATCCGATCGGGATCGAGCCGGGAACCCGAATCCGCATCGTCGATGTCGGACGGGAACTCGAATGTCCCCTCGGCTATTCGATCGTCCCCGCGAACGTGGTGTACACGGACTGAGGCGAGGCCTGTGAAAGTGTCCCTTCCCCGCCGCATGACGCTGCACGCGATCGAGGCGGCCGTCCTGACGCGCGGCTACCGGCCGAAACGCGAGACGTTCGACCTCGTCGCGTTCAAGGCGCTGTACAACGGAAAGCGGTTCCACATGCGCCTCGAGACGCACGGCCTCGAGCGGGTCCCGAAGGGCTCGGAGATTGACTTGCACGTCGATTTCATGCGGGAGCTGAAAGGTTACCACGGCTCCGAGGCGGAATCGGAGGAGATCGCGGTCGAGATGGCGGAGCTCCTCGGCGCGTTGAAGGAGCAAGACCCGGAGCGCACGAAGCCGCGGGTCCGCTGTCCGGAGTGCGGGAAGGAGTTCGGCCAAGAGGCGTTCCGGGCGCACCGGACGATCATTCACGGCCGCAGCCACGGCCGCTAGACGATGTCCTTTCCGTACACCGTGCGTCCCGCCGTCCGGAAGCCCATCGACTTCCAAAACGCCGCGGCGGTCGCGTTCGTCGGCGTGACCTCGAGATCGATCCGCTCGACGCGCATCGCTTTTGCTTCATCGAGGAGCCGCGTTGCAAGGGCTCGGCCGACGCCTTTCCGACGCATCGCCGGGTCGACATAGAAGTCGTTCACGACGAGGAGACGTCCGTGCTCTGCGGACGGAGAGTACACCGCCAAGGCGACGCCCACGACCGCCCGCTTCTCCCGGGCGACCAGCAGCACCCCGCCGACGCGGTTTCGCAGGACCTGCTCCACCCCCCACGTGATCCGCTCCGGCCGCGGCTTCACGCCTTCGGACGTGATGTAGGCCCCTATCAGGCGCTCGACGTCCGCCCGGTCGGTCGGATTCGCGCGCTCGATGAGGACCATTGCGCGCCGGGCACTGCCGCGCGGGACATAAGCGTTTGGGCGCTCGCATCCGGAGAGGCGCTAGCGATGCGCCGTCTGCCTCGAGCGGGATTCGATAGCGGCTCGCCGAATCGCGCGGCCGATCCGGGTCCGCGCCGCCTTCGAGCGTGTGAACGATACCTCTCGAGGATCAATCGGACGCCCCACGAAGGGATCCGCGGTGAACCGCGGATACAAGTGGACATGGAGATGGGGAATCGTGTTCCCGTGAATCTCGTAGTTCATCTTGAGGGGCGAGAAGAGATTTGCGAGCGCCTTCGCGACGACCAAGACGTCCCGCCAAAATGCGACCGCGGACAAGGGCGGCAGTTCGAACGGCTCGATGACGTGACGCTTCGCGACGACGGCCACGTACCCTGGGAGCGCGGCCCGCGGTGGCGCGCTGACCCAAGCCGATCGCAGGACCGCGACGACATCGCGGGGTCGACCCCGCCGGCAGATCGGGCAGTCTGCTTTCTTCCGAGAGATGGATGGGAGACCTCCGCCCGGCCCGGTTGGCTCCTCTCTGGCCTCGCGCAGTTGGATCCCTCAGAACAGGACGACTCGGACAATCTCGCCCTTCTCGATCCCGTCGACGACCGCAGGGATCTCGACGTAGCCGTCCGCGTGCGCCATCGACGTGATCGCACCGCTCTCCTTGTACGCCGGCACGGCCTGTCCGTCGACGATCCGGACGGTGTGGAATTCGACGCGCCCCATCTTGGACGCGAGTCTCGTTGCCAGCGGCACCTCGATCACAGTTGCACGCGCCGGCGGCAATCGCGCAATCCGTCGGAGCATCGGGGCGAGGAGCACGTAGCCGTTCGACAAGCACGAGGTCGGGTTCCCCGGGAGCCCGAGGACCGCCTTCCCGTTCACGAGGCCCAGGGCGGTCGGCCGGCCGGGCTTCACCGCGATTCCGTGGAACCGCATATCGCCGATCGACTCGAGGGCCTCGGCCACGAAGTCTTTCTCGCCAACCGACGAGCCGCCGGAGACGACAACCAGATCGTTTGCGGCCGCTTTCTTCAGTGCGATTTGAAGCGTTGCCAACCGGTCGGACGCGCGCCCCTCCGCCTTCGGTTCCCCGCCATTTTCCCGCACGACGCCGGCAATCGTATGCGAGTTTACGTCGTACACTTGGCCCGCGCGAATCGACCGACCGAGCGGGACGACCTCGTCGCCGGTGACGAGGATTGAGACGCGTGGCTTCGCGTAGACGCGGGCCCGTGCATGGCCGATTGCCGCAAGTGCGCCGATTCTCGCGGGGGTGAGCACCACTCCGGCGCGGACTACGATGGAGCCGCGTTCGACGTCGCTTCCGCGGCGCGAGACGTTCTCTCCCGGTTCGACCGATGCGTGCACACTCACGCGATCCCCATCTCGCTCCGTGTCTTCGATCATCACGACGGCATCCGCGCCCTTTGGCATCGTCGTACCCGTGGCTACCTTCGTGCATCGGCCCGCGCTCACGAGCGAGCGCGGCACGCCATCCGCATCGTGGGTCTCGATTCGCCGGAGTGCGACAGCGTGGGTCGTCCCCGCGCGGGCCGTGTCCTGCGCCCGGACCGCGTATCCATCCATCGCCGCGCGATCGGCGAGCGGCACGTCGATTGCCGACTGCACATCCTCCGCGGCGACTCGTCTCAACGCGTCAGCGAGGGACAGCGTCTGGGTGCGCTCGATCGGCCGCACGAGATCTACCGCAACACGAATCGCCTCATCCAAGGAGATCAGCGCCTTCAGCGGTCGGGCGGCGTGGCCGGCGCGGTTTTCGTGATCGTGAGCTCGCTTCAACGTTCCATCACCCCGACCGCGTGTCCGAGCTCCGGGAGGATCAGCTTCTCCACTGCGAGGCGACACGCGTCCGGCGAACCGGGAAGGCAGAACACGAGCCGGCCGTGGTAGACGCCGGCGACGGCGCCGGACAGCATGGCGGGGCTCCCGATCGCCTGGAACGAGAGCGCGCGGAACAGCTCGCCGAAGCCGGGCAGCGTCCTGTCGAACGTCGGCAGGAGCGCGGGGATCGTGACATCGCGTTTCGCAAGCCCCGTCCCGCCATTCGTGAGGATGGCATCGCACGTCCACGAAGCCTGCTCGACCGCATCGAGGATCGACTTCGACTCGTCCTTGACGACGACGTAGAAGAGGACGGAATGACCGGCACGGAGCAGGAGGTCCCGGATGAGCTTGCCGGACTCATCCGTGTCCGCGGTGCGGCTGTCGGAGACCGTCACGATGCCGCACTTCACCGATGCAGGGGCGTGTTCCTTGTGCTTCGCAGGGACCGACATGGACGCGATGCGCAGAGAAGACCGGCGACGGTCTAAAGGTTGGCCCTCCGAGTTAACCTTAAACAAGGTTAACTTTTCCGTCTCGGCGGAAAGGACGGCACGGCCCCTCGGGACTAGGCCGCGAGGCGAAGGAACGGCGCGACGCGGTCCGCGACGGCCGGGTCGTCGAGAGAGGCGACGAACGCGGGCAACGAGTCGAACGGTCTCGCTCGAACGATGCGGGCAGCGCGCTTCGCCCCGATTCCCGGGAGGGCGGAGATCGCCGCGAGCGGTGCGCGGTTCACGTCGAGCGGGTACTCGACCGCGGTCAGCGAGCGTTGGCCGTGACTCGTGACGCGCACATCGACGAATCGGTTGAGCGGCGCATCGTAGGGCAGCCCGACGAGGATCGGGTACGTCCCGATTTGTCGGCCGTAGGCCACGTGGCCATCTTGCAACTCCAAGAAGACGTCCCGAAGGACCGTCCCCTCCGGGACGACGCGTTGCAGCATCTCGTGATCGATCCCAGTTCGGACGGCCTCCTTGAACCGTCGGAATTCGCGATACAGCCCGGTCGGCTCGAATTCCCGGCGCACGGGCCGGACCTGGCGGATGTTGATCCGGCGTACCCACAGGTCTTCCTCGAGGAGCCGCTTCAGGAAGACGAGGTTCAGCTCGAACGTCTTCTTCGTCTCGCCGTCGAGGCCCGCGACGAAGTTCAGGCCCGGCAGGAGCCGCGGCATTCCGTTCTCGCCGCGCTCGCGGCCCACCGCATTCACCATGCGAATCGCCTCGAGGCATCCGTCCGCATCGATGTTCAAGTTGTTTGCGTCCGTGACGCGCGGGTCCGCGGACTCGAGGCCGAACGAGAGGATCGTACCCGGAGTCGCGAACCGGACGAGATCCCGCAGCGCCGCCATCGCTTCGTCCGGATGGGCGATCATCATCGCCGGGTCGCCGTTGTCCGTGTGCAACACTTTGAGATTCGGAGCCGCCGCGCGAATGCCTTCCAGCAACGCGTGAATCGCACCGACGTTGACTTGCGGTGTCGGCGACGACCCGAGACCGATCGCCTGGTAGCTGAAGAAGTCCGCTTGGCCTCCAAGGCGGAAGTTCACGCCGCCGAGTTCCGCGAGACGGGCGACTTCGGCGAGGACGCCGTCGACGGGACGGAACTTCGGCTTGCCGTACATCGGCTCGATGCAGAACGAGCAGCCCTTGTTGACGTACCGCACGCATCCCTTGGACGTGTCGAGTTCGACCGTGAGCGGTTCCGGGAAGTCCGGGTGGGCTCGGATCGCGTCCGCCCCGAGGAGCGCCCAGAGGTCCCATTCCTCCATCGTGCGGTCGCGGTGGGTCCACTCCCCCGTCCGCAGCCAATCGAAGACCGCCGTGTCGATGTCGCGCAACGCGACCCAATCGAACGGCTCCACGAGGGAGTCGTCGTAGTAACGGAAGCGCGCGAGCGGGCCGCCGAAGACGCGAGGTCCCTGGAACCCCCTCGCGTGGTGGACGATCTCTTTCTCACTGATCGGGAGGCTCCGCAGGTACTTGCCGGGGACGATGGGACCGGAGAGGACAACGAGCAAATCGCCGTTCAGCGGGTGGCCTGCGCGCACTCGGTCAACCGTCACGTACTCCCACGAATGGCCGGCGTCGCGGACCGCCCCCGCGACGTATCGCGGGTACGGAGAAATGTATGGCGGCACCCCGAAGTTCGACGGCTCGTCGACGTA
>DASPZJ010000053.1:0-14193 GCA_035636315.1 Thermoplasmata archaeon | reverse complement strand
CGCGTCGCCGCGAGGACGTGGCCCTCCGCGACGTCCGCGGCGTGCGTCCACGTGTTCGTGCCGAATCCCTTCGGCAGCCGCGGCAGCCGACCGCGCGCGAGGAGGGCCATGCTCCGGCCGAGCTGACCCGTGTCGCCCGGTCCGAACACCGCGGCCGGGAGGACGATCGTCACGGGCAGCCCGGCGTGCATCTCATTCACCGCGAGCTGATGGGCCTGGAGCTTCGAGCTGACGTAGGGATCGGCGAGCACCGTCTGCACCGGGGAAGCCTCCGTCGCGGGATGGTCCTTCGACGCCGGCGCGAACACGCCCGCCGTGCTCGTGTAGACGACCCGCCCGACGTTCTCCGTGCGGGCCAGCGACAGCACGTTGCCGGTCCCGGTCACGTTCACGTCGAGCATGCGTCGCGCGTCCCGGACCCCGGCCTCGTACCAGCCGGCGACATGGAACACGACCTCGGCCCGGGACACCGCCGCCTGGAACCGAGGACGGGTCACGTCCCCGACGACCAAGCGCACGCCGCGGGCCTCGAGGTCCTTCCCTCGCGCGGGATCCCGCGTGAGGACGGAGACCTCCCATCCGCCCGACAGGAGGACGTCGACCAGGTGCCGCCCGATGAGCCCGGTGCCTCCGGTGACGAACGCGCGCATCCGCTCAGCCTTTCCGCAGGACGACGGTCAGGACGTCGGAGTCTTTCAGGGGATGCTCCAGGCCGACCTTCTGACCGGGGAACTGTGCCGACGGGCCCCACACGTTGGCGTAGCGGAAGCGGCGACGCCAGTCGCGGTGGATTGCGTCGCACACCATGCCCACGTCGGAATCGGCCTTGACGATGAGTGGGTCGGCGAGGTCCGCCTCCTTGCCTTGGGGCTTCAGGAAGACCCGCATGAACCGCAGCGTCTCGTAAATCTCGTCCTTGAGGCGCGTGAGCCCGACCCCTTTCTCCGCGGAGATCGGCACGAGCTTCCACTCCGGGAGCTTCGACTGCAGCTGCTTGACGTAGTCCGAGGAGACGAGGTCGATCTTGTTCACGACGACGAACGCCGTCACATAGATCCGGTTTCCCGCGAGCACGTCGATCAACTGGTCCTCCGTGATGTCCTGCCGGATGACGACCGTGCCGTTCAGGTAGCCCCACTCCCGGCAGATGTCCGCGACCATCTCCTCGTCGAGCTTCGTCAGCCGCACGGTCGGGTTGATCGTGAGGCCGCCGCGCCGGCCCCTCGTCAGCGTGACGTCCGCCGGCCGTTCGTTGAGCCGGATCCCCGCCAGCCGCAGCTCGTCCACGAGGACGTCCACGTGCGTCTCGAAGACGTCGATCATCAACAGGATGAGGTCGCACCCGCGGGCGACGGACAGGACCTCCTTCCCGCGGCCGCGGCCCTTGGAGGCGCCGCGGATCAACCCGGGCATGTCGAGGACCTGGATCTTCGCGCCGCGGTGCTCGAGCAGGCCCGGGATGACGTCGAGCGTGGTGAAGTCGTACGCCGCGACGGCGCTCGTCGCATCCGTGATCTGATTGAGCAACGTCGACTTGCCGACGGACGGGAAGCCGACCAGACCGAGCGTTGCGTTCCCGCTCTTCTTGACCGCGTAGCTCGGGCCGCCACCGCCGGACTTGAGCCGCCGCGTCTCCTGTTCGTCCTTGAGGCGCGCGACCTTCGCCTTCAGCTTGCCGATGTGATGCTGCGTTGCCTTGTTGTACGCCGTCCGCTGGATCTCGTCTTCGATGGACTGGATCTGTTCCTCGAGCGTCGCCATCTATGCGGAAGCCAGTGGAACTCCCCGTGATAAAGGTTTCAACGCTTCCGCCGCGGCGGCTCCTCGAGTCCGATTTCGTTCCCGTCCGGATCGCGGAACGTGGTGACTCGGCCGAAAGGCTCCTCTCGGATCGGGTCGGTCACCACGCCGCGGCGCGAGAGCTCCGCGACGGTCGCCTCGATGTCGTCCACGAGGAACTCGATGTGCCAATTGTCCCCGGAGGAATGTCTCTCCCGCTCCGCATGCAAGGCGATCGAGGCGCCACGACCCTGCAGGTTTGCAAAATGAGGGTTCTCATAGGTGATCGCGAGGCCGAGGACATCGTGGTAGAAGGACCGCATCGCACGGAAGTCCCGCGTCCACAGAAACACGGTTTCGAGCTTCGCACCCGTCAGCGGACCGGCCGAACGCTTCCGCGCCATCGTCGTTCCCGTCCGCGGATGGATCCCTCGAGATAAGAGGCTTCCATGGCCGGCTACCAGGCGGTCCGGACTCCCTCCGGCTGCAAGCCCTTCACGGCGAACAACACCATGCGCCGGGAGCGGGGCGTGTACCCTGACAGCTCGAGGCCGCCGAGCACACGGTGGACGAACAGGCCCGCGCCCTCGAACATCTCCCGGAGCTCCGGGAACGTGTACGCGCGGACGGAGCCTTGGTGCTCGCGCGTGCCGGCGCGGTCGATCACGACCTGCCGCGTCTCATACCGGTCCAGGAGGACATCGAACGAGTCTTCTTGGAGGATCACGCTCCCGTCCGGCCGCACGCGCCACGACTGCGACGGCAGCACCGTCGCGAGCGCGTCCCGATTGAAGCGCTCCATCACGAACTTGCCGCGGGGCCGCAACGCCCTCGATACTCCGACGAGGACCTTTCGATCTTCCTCTGTGCTGTCGAAGTATCCGAACGACGTGAACATGCTGATCGCCGCGTCGAACTCGCCTCGGTACGGGAGCTCGCGCATGTCCCCGCGGACGAACTTCGCCCTCACGGAGGCCTTGCGGGCCTCGGCCCGCGCCGCCTTCAGGAGCGTCTCCGAGAGATCGTACCCGAGGACGTCGTAGCCGCGCGACGCGAGCTCGATGGAGTGGCGGCCCGCGCCGCACGCGAGGTCCAGGATCCGGCTGCCCTTGTGGAGGTGCAGGATCTTCTCAAGCGAGTCGACCTCCTGCGAGGTCGTCGTGTGCTCGTACTGCTTCAGGTAGTCCGGGCCGAAGAACGACTCGAACCACGGCTTCGGGTCGCGCCCGATGGATCTCCCCCGCCGTGCGGGCCATCGGCCCCGGCGGCCAAAAACCTTCCGAGCTACTTCGACGCGATTCGGGTGCCCGCCTTTCCGTCGACCGCGGGCCCGAGGTGCTCGAGGTCCGTGATGACGACGCGCTCCCCGCCGCCCTTCAGGAACTCGATCGCCGCCTCGACCTTCGGGCCCATGCCTCCGGGAGGGAACTGGCCCGCGGCCAGGTGCTTCTTCGCCTCTTCGATCGTCATGCGGTCGAGGGACCGCTGTGTCGGCTTGCCGAAATCCAGGGCGACCTGAGGGACGTCCGTCGCGATCGCGAGATGCTTCCATCCGAGCGCCCGCGCGAGGACCGCGGCCGCGAGGTCCTTGTCGATCACCGCCTCGACGCCGACGAGGCGAGAGCCTCTCCGGACGACGGGGATACCGCCTCCGCCCGCGGCGATCACGACGCGGCCGTCGCCGTTCCCGACGAGCCGCGCGATGATGTCCTTCTCGATGACGTCCAGGGGATGCGGCGACGGCACGACGCGCCGCCAGCCGCCGCGCTGGTCGAACACCATCTTCCAGCCTTTCGCGCGCTTCACGATGATCTCGTCTTCCCGGGCATAGTACGGCCCGATCGGCTTCGTCGGATTCGCGAACGCAGGGTCGTCGGCGTCCACGAGGACCTGCGTGATGACGCACGCGACATCGCGCTCGATGCCTCGGTCCGCGAACTCGTTCCGCAGCGCCTGCGCGAGCAGGTACCCGATCTGGGCCTGGCTCTCCGCGCCGCAGACGTCGAGGGGCATCGCGGGCACGAGATGGCGGGTCTCCTCGTTCTGCACGAGGATGTTGCCGACCTGGGGCCCGTTGCCGTGCGTCACGACGAGGTCGTGGCCCGCCTGGACGAGCTCCGCGAGACGCGCCGACGTCCGTTCGATGCGCCGCCGCTGGCCCGCCGCATCCGCAGCCTCGCCCGCCGGGAGGAGCGCGTTCCCGCCTATGGCGATGACGATTTTCTTCATGTCCGCCTCCGGGCGGAAGGCCCGCACTATTTTGCGGAGTCTATAAGAACGTTCGGCCGTCGATACCAACTCGAGGAGGCCGACGACTCGTCCGTCTGCCGTGCCTCGTCGAGCGGGTCCGCCCGGAGCCATCGCGGAGGAACCCTCACTATAAGCCGTCCCGTCCGCATGCGGGCCTTCCCATGGCCCAGGACGATCTCCGGGAGGAAATCCGGGAGCTGCGTGCTCAGATCGAGGCGCTCCGCGCCGCCCTCTCCGACGTGGCGCGGCCGTACACCGAGCTCGTCGGATACCTGGACCGCCTCCAGGACGTGTCCCGCGGCTATTTCCGGATCCTCGACCTGTACGCGAAGTACGGGAAGGTCTCGCCGGACCTCGTGATCCCGGGCCTCAAGGACGACATCTCGCGGCACATCGTCGCGGTCCTCTTCGACCGCCCGGAACGGAACATCTCCCAGATTACGGACGCGGTCAAGCGGAAGCGGGGGACCGCCTCCCGCCGCATCGTCCGGCAGCGGCTCGAGGACCTGCAGCGCGAAGGAATCGTCGTGGCCACGCCAGGCTCCCGGGTCCGGACCTTCCGCGTCTCCGACGCGGTGGCCGAGAAGTGGTCACAAGTGCTCGGCGTGCCCAAGTACCGGGACCGGCCTGGTGGTAGGCAGGAACAGGAAGGTGAAAGGAATGACTGAGGAAAAACATCGAGTGAGGCCGGAAGAGATGAAGGAGATGTTCGAGATCGCGTCGGAGAAGATTCCGTCGCTGTTGAACAGCCTCACGGACTCCATCTACGGAAAGGACGCGTCGACGAAGTTCGGGACCGCGGTGGCGGACTTCTACAGCACCCTGAAGAAGAGCGGCATGACGGACGACCAGGCGTTCAAGCTCACGGAGCAGTACATGTCGTCGCTGAACCTTGGCGGGATCATCGCGAAGGCCGTCGGGAAGCGCCACAAGGACGAAGAGTGATGGCGGACACCGGCGACCGCTTCCCCGTCGTGCTCATGGCGGCGTTGCCCGGGCTGACGATCCGTTTCGGGCTGACGTTCCTCCGGTTCCAGTCCCGCCGCAGGCAGGGCGTGCGACGGTTCCGCGAGACGCTCGAGGCCGGGGGCATGCCTCCGCGGGAGGCGGCCCTCCTGGCGCAGTCGTACCACGAGGCGGGCTCCCTGCGCGAGATGCTCCGACGTTAGGCGCAACTATTTATCGAGACGGCCGCATCGCGCGGTTCCGTGACCTCCCAGGAGGCCCTGGCACGCATCTTGGCAATCGCGCGTGCCTTCCGCGCGACCCCGTGGTTCCGCGTCCTCTACGTGCTGGTCCTCGGCGGCCTCGTCGCGGAACTGTACCTGCTCACGGCGAGCGCGCTGGCGTGCCTGATCCTATTCCTCATGCCCTTGACCGTGTTCCTCGTCCCGTACTACTTCGGCGAGCGACGGATGCGGCACTTCGCGCTGAACGCGCTGCCCATCTTCGTGATCGCGACGCTCCTCGCCGGGGGCATGGCCACGCAGGCGCTCCTCGCGCAGAACGAGCCCATCGAACTGAGCAGCGCGGCCGTCCCGTTCTCGGCCCCGACGATGGCCCTCGCGAACGGCACCGTCGCGCCGTACCACGCCGACCCGAACCGGGACTTCACGTTCCGCGTGAGGCTCATCACGACCCTCAACGATTCGTACCTGAATTACAACGTCTCCCTGAATCTCACCGTGATCGATGGCGTCTCCGGGACCCAGCCTGCGTTCTCGATGACATACAGTCCGGGAACGAACAGCTCGACGAACCCCCGCAACGGCACCTGGTACCAGGCCATCCTGCCGCTCGGCGGATCGATCTACGGCTACGCGTTCTCCGTGACGGACAAGCGCGGGAACTGGACCTACACGCCGTCCGACTTCGGGCCCATCACGGCGTCCGGCCCGGCGTTCTACGGATTCTTCACGTACTATACGGGAATCTCGATGACGTTCCCCGCGCTCTTCTACTTCGTCATCCTGTTCATGTGGTGGTACACGATCCGGATGCGGGAAAACCGGGCGCGGATGCTCGGCGCGGAGCCGCGGATCCCGAAGGAGAAGCCCTCGCCGAAAGCCGGCGACAAGCCGGCGGACCCCGGCGGCAAGGCGTCGAAGGCCGCTGCGTTCACGTGCACGAACTGCGGGGCCGACGTGGGCGAAGACGACGAGAAGTGCCCCAAGTGCGGGGCGGTCTTTGAGGAGTGAACGCATCCGCCATCGTGCACTTTCGCTCACCCCTGCCCGGCAGATTGATAGCCTCTCCCTCCATAGAATCGGCCGCGCACGTTTTCCTAGGAAACCTTAAATGGCAGCCGTAAACATGCGGGACCCTGGGATGGGAACGCCCCGCGTTCTCGTGAACCGTATCCGGTGATTGCATGCCCTCGACCTCGATCGCCGAGGAGCTCGCGAAGAAGCAGCGCGAGATCAGCGTCTCCGAGTTCTTCGAGCGGAACAAGCAGATCCTCGGCTACGACTCGGCGACGAAAGCCCTGCTCACCGTCGTGAAGGAGGCTTGGGAGAACAGCGCGGACGCTTGTGAGGAGGCCGAGATCCTCCCGGAGATTCTGGTCGAGGTCACGAAACTCGACAAGGAGGAGTTTCTCGTCGCGGTCGAAGACAATGGCCCGGGGATTGTGAAGAAGCAGGTCCCGAACGTCTTCGGACGTCTTCTCTACGGTTCCCGCTTCCACGCGCGACGGCAAACGCGAGGCCAGATGGGACTTGGGATTTCCGGGGCGGTCATGTACGGGCAGCTGACGACCGGGAAGCCGACGAAAGTCCGATCGAAGACGGCGGAAGACGATGTCGCCTACGAGATTGAACTCATCCTCGACACGAAGAAAAACCGGCCGAATACGATTTCGGAGGACTTTGTCATCTGGGAGAAAGCCCACGGCACGCGGGTAGAAATCCCGCTCAAAGGGAGATACGTCGCGGGCAAGCAGTCCATCCCGGAGTATCTCAAGGCGTCCGCTATCGTGAATCCTCACGTACGGATCGTCTACAAGGGGCCCGACGGGGAGACGACCACCTACGAACGAGCGACGGAGGATCTCCCGCCCGTCACGAAGGAGATCGCGCCGCACCCGCACGGCATCGAACTCGGCGCGCTCATGGCAATGATGAAGGAGACGAAGTCATACAAGCTCGGTGCCTTCCTCGAGGAGGAATTCGTCCGGGTGTCTTCCCGAGTCGCCAAGGAAATCTGCGACGCGGCCGGGATCGATCCGGACACCAGGCCGAAGTCGCTGACCCTTGAGAAGGCGAACGCCCTCCATGATGCCATGCAATCCGCGAAGCTCATGGCCCCGCCGACGGACTGCCTCAGTCCGATCGGAGAGAGATTAATCAAGCGCGGTCTCAAGAATGTCCTCGGTAACCTCCGGCCCGAGTTCTACGCCCCGCCGTTGACTCGAGATCCCGCTGTCTACGCCGGAAACCCGTTCCAGACCGAAGTCGGGATCGTCTTCGGTGGCGACCTGCCTCCGGACCAGCCGACGGAAGTCCTTCGGTTCGCGAATCGGGTCCCGCTGCTGTATCAGGCGGGAGGCTGCGCGCTTACGCAGGCGGTCGCGAACGTCGACTGGCGGCGATATGGACTCGAACAACGTGGCGGCCAGGGGGTCCCCTTCGGTCCCGCTATCATCCTGGTCCATCTGTGTTCAACCAAGGTTCCCTTTTCGTCCGAAGCCAAAGAGGCCGTCGCGACGGTCGACGACATCATGACGGAACTCGACCTCGCGCTGAAGGAATGCGGACGACGCCTCAAGACGCACCTGACGAAGAAGGCGCACCGAGAAAAGACGAAGGAGAAGTTCGAGATCGTCCAGCTCATCCTGCCGCGGATCGCGGAGAAGTCCGCGAAGATCGTGGACAAGAAGGTCCCTTCCCTCGACGCGACGATCACCAAGATCATGGGCGTCGTCTGGATCGACGAGGAGATCGCGTACGATAAGAAGCAGAAGCGGCACACGGTCACCATCAACGTCCACAACTTCACGTCCGCCGGGAAGAAGCTCAATCTTCACCTCCTGCTCCCGCGCGGGATCGGGGCGAAAGGCTTCGAGCCGAAGCCTGCCGAGGTGCGCGACGACGGGAAGATCACGTGGGAGCTGAAACGGATCGACTCCGTACAGAAAGGATCCGTCTCGTTCGTCCTCGAAGGGCTCGACGAGGCGGAGTACGATGAGTCCGAGGTCTTCGTGAGCGGCATCAACCCGGGCCTCGTGATTGGCGCGGAGCCCTTGCCCGGGGACTGGGAGATGAACTACGCGGACTTCGAGGGAGAGGAGGCCGAAGCCCCCGCGCCCGAAGCACCGGAGGAGGGCGAGATCGACTACGACGAGACAGAGGAGACGCTCGACGATGAGTAAGAAGAAGGCCGTCGCGCCGGAGTCGAACAAAGCCGTGGACGCCCTGTACAAGATCGCGGAGGAGATCTACGAGGAGCTCGACGTTGGCCAGATCCCGAAGATGAAGATCCCGCTGCGCACGAAGGCGAACATCCGATTCGATTCGAAGCATGCCGTTTGGAAATACGGGAGCCTCATGGGCGTCCGGAGCGCGAAGAAACTCAAAGGGGCGCTCATGCTGCTCCGGACGATGCACGTCCTCGAGTTCATCCGGGACATGATCCGAGACAGCAAGTCCTCGACGCTCAGGGAGATGTACTACATCTCCGAAGGGTGGGACATCGCGAAGTTCCACGCCCAGGACGAATCGAACCTGCTGGCGGAAGACCTCGAGGTGATCACCCAGCTCCTGCGAGAGGATTTCAAGCTCCGACCGGAAGAGAGCGGGGCGAGCGTGATCGGCAACCTGACCCTCGAAGAGATCACGCGAAACGGAGAACGCAAACGGATCAACTGCCGGGACGACGTGGGCGATGCAGGCTACACAATTCCCTACAACGTGGAGAAGGAGAAGGTCAAGTTCATCGAGGCGGACGCGAAGTTCATCCTCGCGATCGAGACCGGCGGCATGTTCGATCGGCTCGTCGAGAACGGATTCGACGATGACGCGAAATGCGTCCTGGTCCATCTCAAAGGGCAACCGTCTCGCAGCACGCGACGACTGCTGAAGCGCTTGAATGAGGAGATGAAACTCCCTGTCGCGACGTTTAGTGTAGATGGGGACGAACGAATCCTCGTGTGGGAGGGTCGACATCTTAGACCGATTTCGATCGGGCCCTACATCGATAGCTTGATGGAAAAGAACGGAACGGTTCATCGAACCGCGCCGATCGAGCACGATCGATTGTCGGTTGAACATCTTGACATCGATGTGCCGTGCATCACAGGGGACGGAATGTTGCTTGGACGTTCGAAAGTTTCAGCGGTGATACGACACCCGGCCCCGGCCGAACTCGTGGAGGTACAAGCCGCATACGGTTGGTCCGCAAAGGTGACCGACGCGCACAGCATCATGGTCTTCGACAACTATCGGTTGGTGCCAAGAGCAGTATTGGAACTCCGCCCGAATGATCTCGTCGCGGCCGCGGCGGGGCTCCCACCCAGCGACGACGTAGACTCCCTGGATCTCGTGGAGGTGTTCCGAAATTCCGAGTTGTGGCCTGACCTCCGAGATGGTACCGGGACCGATGTGAAACGGGCTCGATTGGCAGAAACACTGGCTCGGGGACGGTCGCCCTCCAACCTCTCGTTGCCTCACTCAAAAAACTCGGTGCAAAGACACCTGCGTGTCTCTCGATCCCTGGCAAAACTCCTCGGATACTTCGCCGCGGAAGGCACCTGCGCGGCCCGCGGGATTACGCTCTCCTTCGGCAGCCATGAAACAAGCCTAATCGAGGACGCAGTCCGGTGCATTCGCGACGTCTTTCCAAACATCCACGTAGGAGTTTTCTCGCCGCACCACTACGAGAAGCAAATCGTATTCGGGGGCAAGCTCGTGGCAGAGTTGTTTCGTGCCTTGGGGGGCGGCACCAGCGCCCTTTCAAAGGCCGTTCCGTGGATTGTTTTCTCTATGCCGCGGGAGCTTCAGGTAGCATTTCTGCGCGCTCTCATTCAGGGAGACGGCCACGCGAGACGGAGGCGAAGCGGTGCTGCAATCTCCATCACAACCGTGAGTCGGAGCTTGGCGGCCGATCTCCTAATGCTGTTCGCCCAACTTGGGATTACGGCGGCTGTACGAAGAAGGCGGTCAACGCCTTCGAAAGTCGTACCGGATCGAGGCACGGGCTTCACGAATCATACAGTCTACGACGTCAGCATACACGGGGAGCTGACCCAGATGCAAGAGTTCCGCGACCTCCTTGATGCCAATTCCGAAGATGGCGTCTCCGCCAAACAGGCAATCAACAGCAAGTATCTCGCGATTCCCCGAGAGCTGATAACGGAAGACATGCGTCGCCTCATTCGACGGTTCGCCCAGCGAGCGAAAATTGGCCGATTCGGGGATACCTACTGGGGTTGTAAGAGAATCACCTATCCCACACTGGGGAAGTTTCTAAGCGTCGTCCCCGAGGGGAAGAGCGAGCACATCGATTTCCTCCGGAGGCTGGTCGAACAGCGGATCGCCTTACTGCCTGTCAGAAGAATTAGTCGGGTTGCAACTGGGAGCGCTATGGTCTACGACTTGGAGGTCCCTGCCGCTCAGACATTCCTGGGCGGGCTAGGTGCATTATGCCTCCACAATACCGATGGTGATCCGTGGTCGTTCCGCATCCACGCCTCCGTTGCGTATGGGGCCATCAAGACCGCCCATATCTCCGAGTATCTCGCGACACCCACGGCGGAATTCGTGGGAATCACCGCGAGCGACATCCTAAATTACGAGCTGCCGACGGATGCGCTCACGCCGCGGGACGTCGGGGCTCTCAACGCGGAGATGTCCGATCCGCGCTTCAACGATGAGTTCTGGAGGACCGAAATCCAGACCATGCTCGAGATCAACAAGAAGGCGGAACAGCAGGCGCTCGCGAAGTACGGACTCGACTACGTGACGGATACGTATCTTCCGGAGAAGCTTGGCCCCCTGGGAATGATGTAGTTCTCGGCCGGTCAATTGTCCCGCTCACGGCGCCTCGCGGAACACCGACCCAAGGCTGCCGTCGACCCAGAGGGACCGCGGGCGTCCGTCTCCGTTCGATTCGACATCGAACCGCCAGATCGGCAGCAGGACGAGCTCCGGCTCGACCGCCGACGGCTTCACGCCGAGCGTCGTGCGGACGATCTCCTGCGCCCGCGACGGGCCGACCTGCGCGATCCGGATCGAGTCGTCGATTCGGGCCGCGGGGATATGCTCCAGGAGGGATTTCGGCGCGAGCGGCTCGAGCTTCACCGCGTCCTTGCGGGGGATCTCCTCGAACGTGATGCGGCCGTACACCCCGTGGCCCAGCTCCCCCGATGCGGCGTTCACATAGAACTGTCGGATCACGCGACCCCCTTTGCGGCCGAGCGGGACCTCCGCCTCGACCCGCCACAGCGGGAGATAGTAGAACGCCTTGCGGGCGACCTGCTCCCGCGGACTGAGCAACCGCCTGCGGGCGTGGTCCCGGACGACCTTCGTCGCGCGGACGAGCGGGAACCGCAACGGGAACATCGCGACCCGTGCCGGTGCGCCACGGCGGGGATCGAATCCGACGGTCGGGTCCCAGTACACCTCGCGGCCGTCGATCCGCTCCGCCATGAGGAGCCGATGCTCGACGAGCTTCCGGAGGAGGATCGGAAGGAACTTCTCGTCGACGACGACGCGCGTGGCAATCTCCGATTGCCCGTACAGTCCCGGCGCGTCCTCGAAGACCTTCAGCACGCGCAGGCCGATCCCCTCCTCCACCGCGGTGGGCACCGTCGCCTTCGCGTCCCGGGCGGCCGCCGCCGCCATCCGCCGCCGATGCGCGATCCGGTCCTCGGCCATCGGCTCCGCCGGGGAAAGGGTCCCGGTCGCTTGAATCTCGTGGAACTTCTCCTCCGGCACGACCTCGTGTCGGGTCGCGAGGCCCCGCACGCGCAGGCGCTGCGCCGACGTCAGGTGGTCCGGCGACAGGAGGATGAACTCGCCCGCGCGGAGCGACGGGATCGCCGCCAGGATCGCTTCCGGCGGTCCGTTCACGGACGCGATCACGTGCCGCACCCGGTCGAGGTCCTGCTTCGCCATGAGCCGTCCGAGCGCCCACGTGCTCGCCTGACCGAGCGCCTTGTAGTCCAGGTCCGTCACGTTCTGCGTCGCGACGATCACGCCGACGCCGTACTTGCGCGCCTGCCGGAACAGGAGGGAGAGGAACTTCTTCGCCGGCGGGTTCCGCGGATGGGGCGGGCAGAGGCCCGCGACCTCGTCGATGTAGACGACGAGCCGCAGATCGCCGAGCGGCTTGGCGGTCATCCACGCGACGACGTCCTTGCACAACGTTGCAACGACGAGCTCCCGCTCCCGCGGGTTGCGGAGCCCGCCGGTGTACACGACGCTCACAGGCACACGGTCTCCCGGCGCGGGACGGACCATGGACTCAACATCGAGCGCCGGTCCGGCGGTGAACAGGAGGCCTTTCGCCCCGACGGTCATCGACTGCGCGCGGCGCACGAGGGAGGCGCGCTCCTGCTTCGTCTGCAGTGCCGCGGCGTCCGGAGGCGCTTCCGCCTCCAGGATCTTCACGAGCCCCGCGATGTCCCGCGGCCATCGACCGCCTTTGAGGCACGATTGCAAGGTGAGGAAGAGCACGTCCTTCGCGCGGCCGCCCGTCTCGCCAGAGGGATCGTAGCCCATCGCGCCGGCGAGGCTCTCCGCGAGCGCGTCGAGCGCGACGACGAGGTCCTCCGGCGCCGTCGCGACGGGAGGCGACTTGAGCGGATTCAGCCCGACTGGCGTGCCGCGCGTCGAGCCCGGCGTGAGGATCGAGACGGCGGCCCGAGACCAGTATTCCTCGACAATCTCCGGGTCCGCCGGGTGTTCCTTCGCCGACGCGTCCGTGTGCGCGAGCGCGAGGGACGCAAGGTCCCCCTGCGGGTCGACCGCGATCACGGGGACGCCCGCGCGGACGGCCTCCTCGAGGAACGCCTTCGCGAGGACCGTCTTGCCGGCGCCCGTGGCGCCCAAGATGACGACGTGGCGGAGGAGCGCCTCCTCCGGCAGCTCGACGGGCGTCTTCGCCTCCGGGTCCGTTCCGAGCTGGAGCGACATGGTATTCCTTCGGTGGGCGGATGAGCGTTACCTGAGGGGCGACATATACCTTTGGCGGGGCTCCCCGCAGGAGAGCCCGGCGGAAGAAAGGGGACCCAGGCGTGCCCCGAAGGGCCGCCGCATCATCGCCGCGAGCGAGAAGAGGCCCCTGCTGGGATTCGAACCCAGGTCGCGCCTTTCGTCGCGTACTCGTCGTCCGGAAGCATGTCGCCGTCCGTGTCCGTCTTCCAGGGATCCGTCGCGAAGCCGTCTGAACCGAGGTTCATCTCGCATCAATTGTCCGAAGCGTGGAGACCGTCTGTGATGACAATGCGTGCGCAATATGGGGCTAGAGATTACCAACTCGTTCGAGTCTCGTTGATCGATTGGAATCGGTCTCTTGGAACCACTACATCTTCTCCGCGCTCCGCCTTGGCTTGGTTCTCTGGCCGCTCGACCTCCTGTTTGATGAGAGCGAGCGTTTTCGCGTACTGGCGGACTTCCTTCTCGCCCAAGTACACTAGGATGTCAAGGGCGTTCACTTGGAACGTCAGGCCGTTCCGCAGGGTGACGTCGTAAGCGGAGACGGAGGCGCCCCTCCCGGCGACGGGCGCCATGGACGCGATGTCCTTGTAGGGGACGAACCAATCCCCCTTGGAGAGACGTTGCTTGGGCTTGAATGGTGGGCAGAAACCTCGATCCGTGACCAGTACCGCATTGATGGCACGCAACCGACTCGAATCACTCCAAAAGGCGACGAGGCCAATGGCATAAAGTGTCAGAATCCCTGCACCGAGCAGGAGAGGGTTTTGGACATCTAAGCTTGCTGGTGAGGCGAGCGACACCGCCGTCAGGATTACTGCCACCGACAAGACCCCGAGATCTACAACCCGCTGGTTCGAACGTTTCCTCCGACGCTTTGCAACGAGAATTTCGTCTACCTGTATTAGTGGCCGGGCGGACTCCAAGGCCTAACCTCCAGTTAGCTTCTTCGCGAAGACGGCCGAATCTCCGGCCAAGTCACTCGCAGTGGTGGCGATTCCCACGACGTTTA
>DASPZJ010000052.1:0-42624 GCA_035636315.1 Thermoplasmata archaeon | reverse complement strand
ATCGATCGGCGATCCCGAGACCGCGGAAGGAGGAGGACCGTTGTCCCGCTCTGATCGCCCGACCTCTGGACCCCGATCCAGCAGCCCGGATCGTCGACCCGGAGCAGCGTCTCACATCGACGGAAGAGTCCCTCAGGGCCGTCCTTGGCAGCGACCTGCGTCGGGAGTCGGTCGCGCAACGCGTCCCGCACCGCGGAGGTGACGGTCTCCGGATCGTCGCGTACTCGCAACGCCCACAACGGCCGATCCCGGATGCGCTCGCCGAGCCAGGCGAGCGGGACGAAGGCGGCGACCGCGAGGAACACGACCACGAGGACCGCCTGACCGATGGCGTCTGCGGCGATGGATGCCATCCACAGGACGCCCGAGAGGAGCAAGAACAAGATGACCGTGCTGCCGGGGATCCAGCGCCTCCAAGCGGGGGCGGGCCCCGACACGCGGGCGGACATCGGCCTCACTTGAGCCGGATCGTCTCGAGGTTCATCGGCGCCCGGGTCTCGAGGCCGAACTTCTTGTACAGCCCCGACGCCAGGTCGGAGCATTTGAACTCCTCACCGTGGTTCACGATGACGCGCTCGGGTCGCGGCTCCATCGTGCCGACGTAGTTCAGGAGCTGCAGCCGATCCGAGTGGCCCGAAAACCCATCGATCGTCTCGACGTCCAGCTTGATCGGGAGGGTGAGCGGCTGCCCCCGATCCGTCAGCGTGATCTCGCGCGCCTCTCGCTGGATCCGCCGGCCGAGCGAGCCTTCGGACTGGAATCCGACAAACAGGAGGGCGTGGAGCGGATTGTCCGCCCACGATTTGAAGTACTCCAGGACGGGGCCGCCCGACATCATGCCGGACGTCGCGAGCACGATGCACGGCTCGACGTCGTCGCAAATGTTCGACCGCATGTCCGACGTCTCGACGCGCTTGAACATCGGCGAGAGGAACGGGTTCTCCCCCGTCTGGAAGATCTGCGTCCGGAGTTGGCTGTTCAGGTACTCCGGGTACGCCGTGTGGATCGCGGTCGCCTCCCAGATCATGCCGTCCAGATAGATTGGGACCTCCGGGATCTGGTGGCTCCGCATCGCGTCCTCCAGGACGAGCATGACCTCCTGGGAACGCCCGACCGCGAAGACGGGGACCAAGACCTTGCCCCCGCGACTCAGGACACGGCGGGCGACCTCCTTCAGCTGCTGCGCCGCCTCGTGCCGGGACGGCTGGATGTCGTGGTAGCCGCCGTACGTCGACTCGAGGACGAGCGTCTCGAGACGCGGGAATTTGTTGACGGCCGGGTTGAAGAGCCACGTCTTCTCAAACTTGATGTCGCCCGACATCGCGACGTTGTACAGGCCGTCCCCGATGTGGAAGTGCGCGACCGCGGAGCCGAGGATGTGCCCGGCGTTCTGGAACGTCAACCGGACGTCCGGGGCGATGTCCGTCGTCTCGCCGTACTTGAGGGGAATCGTGTTCGCGACGGCCTTGCGGACATTGCTCGAATCGTAGGGGGACTTCCGCGCCTCGCCCATCGCGACTTTAATGAAGTCGAGCTGGAGGAGCGACATCAGGTCCCGCGTCGGGGGTGTCGTGTAGATGGGCCCTTCGTATTCGTATTTGTAGAGGGCTGGCACGAGCCCCGAGTGGTCGAGATGGGCGTGCGTGATCACAACCGCGTCGATCGAGCCGAGGGGCATCACCTCCGGCGCATTGAGATAGGGCGAGCCATTATCCTCCGAGATGAGGACGCCGCAATCGATGAGGACCTTCGACTCCCGCGTGCTGAGGAGTGCGCAGGACCGCCCCACCTGGCGGAACCCGCCGAGGGCCGTAATCCGGACGTAGTTCTCGCCCATCGGGACCTCTCTCGCGAGCCGCCGGCCAACCTGCTTCAGGAACGCCTGGCGCTCGTCGTTGATCGTCCGGAGGTACTGACGAATCTCCTCGACCGTCTTCGAGGGAATCGGTGGTGTGCGGACGACTTTCGGCGCCCATCCGATCCGCTTCTTGATCTCGTTCAGGACGGACCCGTGGCGGCCGATCACCATGCCGGGCGCGAGCGCCTCGATCGTGACCTCGCCCGTCTCCGTCTCGAAGTAGACGCCGGTGATCTGCGCTTCCGGCGGTATGACCTCACGGATGATTTTCTCCGCGTCCTGCTGGGATGCCAGGAGAGACGGATCCGGGCGCACGACGATGCGGCGGCGTAGCTGCTGCGCGATCTGGCGGACCAGGTCGTTCGACTCCGCGAAGACCTCCATGTTCTTCGTGTAGATCACGATCGTGGGGCCTTCGAAGTCGACTTGCGTGATTTCCACGTGGTCGGGGACCACTTTCTTCACGACGCTTCGCGCGTCGTTCAGAATGTCCTCAATGGTCATCGGACGTCTCGTTGGCCTGATGTCGCTTGCGGACTCAGGTCAGTTTCATGCTTGACTTGCGCTTCTCGACTTCCTTGTCGTCGAGCATCTTGAATCCGTCTTTGGTGATGATCGCGACGTCGATCCCTTCGCCGGAGACCGCGTCGCGCTTCATCGCCGCCGTGACGGCCCGGATCGCGAGGTTCGCGCCGTCCTCCGTCGACATGTCGTCCTTGAAGTGGTCCTCGAGCACACCGTACACGTAGGGGCTGCCGGACCCGCTCGAAACGAACTTGTCCGGGAGGGAACCGCCGGCCGCGTCGAGCGAAAATACGTGTCCGCCCGTCCGGTCCCAGCCGCCGATCACGAGTTGCACCCAGTACGGGTAGAACCGGCTGCCGCTGAGGATGTTCGCCGTCAACGTCGCGCAGGCCTCGACGGGCATCGTAATGCCCCGCTTGAGCTTGTAGAGCTCGACCTCCGCGGTGATGTACCGCGCGAGGACCTGCAGATCGCCGACGAGTCCTGCGGTCGTCAGGCCGAGGTTCTCGTCGAGCCGGTACACTTTCTTCGTGCGCTTGTGCGCGATGAGGGTCCCGGCCGTCGCACGCCGGTCCGCCGCGAGGACGACGCCGTCCTTGCAAACGAGCCCGAGCGTCGTCGTGCCGGTCTCGACTTCTCTGGAAACCGTTGACATCTGAACACTCCCGTTCAAAAGGGTGTCACAGGGTGACGGCCGAAGCATACGGGCGGCACTATTTAAGAATTATCCCTTGCATCGCGAACGCGCGACTGATGGAGACATTGGCCTGGTCGCCGGACAGGCGACCGAGGTCGATCCGTCAATGTCGACGCCGGCATGCCGCCAAGAGATCGGGCTACATCCGGAAGTAGGCCCACCAGACCGCGACGATTACCACGACGATAAGCACGACGGCGATCCCGACGTACATGTACATCTTCCGCTTTCCCTTCTTCTCGCCGCCGAGACCCAGACCCGCGACATCGTAGGACATGTCGGACCTCTAGCGGGCCAAGTTGCGGGGCCGTATTAAGGATTTCGTCCCTTGGAAACCGCCGGTTCCTTGGCCGGGGTCGACGCGAGATCCTGCAGGAGCGAGCCGACGCGGGACGCCGGTTCGAAGCGGACCGCGTACGCAATCTTCTCCTTCGGCAGGGCGACGCTCGCCGCGCTGACGAAGACCGTGACTCCGTTCCCCTCGTCCGCGATCCGAAGCACCTCGTCCCGCGGGATCGAGACGAGTTCGCGGCCCTGTTGGTCCTCGAAGAAGAACGCGACCGCACTGGGCATCGCGCGAAGCTTCACGAGGAAGTACCCGGGGTCCTCGGGATCCCGCGTCGCCGGGGACGCGAAGAAAAGGAGGCCGGCCTCGTGTCGGTACAGATGCCCGTCGACTTCGCGCAGCAGCGGGACGCGATGGCCGTCGTGGTCCATCGACACGTCCGCGCGCGCCTCCGCTTCCCCGAGGACGCGATAGGACGCCGCTCCGCTCCCCGCCACCTGGGAGAACGTCGCCCGCGAGGCGCCCCCGTCCCCCGCCTCGATCCGCACCCGAAGGCGCATCGTCGCGAAGCCGAGATCGTAGATGCGATCGTCCGAGTCCACGTAGCCGAGGATCATCCGGACGCCTCAGACGCCGAACCCCTTCCGGAACTGCTCCGCGATCTCGCCGAGCTCGACCTGGGAGAAGCTCTCGAAGTCCGAGACGGCACCGTACTCCGCGAGGTGCTCCTCCCGGTAGATGTTCGGGATCACCGAGGCCACGGTCTCCTCCGAGAGGATGAACTTCAGCGCGGCCTGGGGGAGGCTCATCCCCTTCCCTTCGTAGATCCAGCTCAGGTTCGCCGCCTGTTTCCGGGCTCGCTCGATCCACGCCGCATCCTTGACCTGGAGATCCCCGTCCGCGGGGAAGCGCACCGCGTCCGCGCTCGACTCGAGGACGCCTCCGGCGTGCGGCGCGCGGATCACCATCCCCTGATTGATCTCGAGCGCGACCGGGAAGAACTTGCGGCCCGGCTCCTCCTCGAGGAGGTTGTAATACGTCTGCACGCAGCCGAGATCGCGCTTCCGCATCGCCGCCCGCCCTTCCTCGAGGCCCCCGGGGCCCGGGCCGAGGGCGATCCCGACGTAGCGGGCCTTCCCCTCGGACTTCAGTGCTTCGAGGGTCTGCCAGACCCCCGCGTTCGCGACCGTGGCCGCATCGGGGTAGTGAAGCTGCAAGACGTCGACGTAGGACGAGGCGAGCCGATCGAGGGTCGCGTCGAGCGACTTGCGGATGCCGGCCGGAGAGAAGTCGACCGAGCCATCCGCGCGGCCCACTTTGGTCGAGATGATGACGAGCTCCCGTTTGTCCTGGAACGCCCGTCCGAGCAGCCGCTCGCCTCGTCCCGCCCCGTCCGTCGGCGCGACGTCGAAGTAGTTGATCCCCGCCTCGTACGCCTTGTGCAGCAAGTCGACGGCCTGGTCATCGCCGAACTCGCCCCACCGTCCCGATGCGAGGGTCCAGACCCCGAACCCCACCTCCGATACCTCGAGCTCGGACTTGCCCATCGGACGATAGTTCACCAAGGGACCGCCACGGGACCACAAAGGGGCGGGCGTATTTGACGGCGACGCTCCGCGAGGCTTCAGCGCCAGGACACGTAGAAGAGTGTCGAGAAGCCGACGAGTTCCGCGGCGTTCAGCGCGAGCATCGGGACGGCCACGGGGGCCCCGAAGTCCTGGCTCATGAGGACGTAGAAGTACACGGCGGCGAGGTTCTCGACCACGAAGAGGGCCGCGAACACGATGAGGCCGAGGGAGAAGGGGGACCGGAGGTGGCGGTAATTCCCGACGTACATGTAGAGGAGGCCCGCGAGCACGCCGACGCTCGCGAGGGCGAGCCCGACGTCGATCATCCAAAAAGTCCCGAGCGCCACGTTACCCCTCGCCGAGTCGGATGCGCGCCATATTTACTTTTCCCCAAGGCGGCCTTCGATGCGCCGCCAGATCTCGAGGAAGTCGTCGAAGTGCACTTGGAGGCGGGGCGAGAGCGAGTACAGGGTCCCGTAGCCCTCGTTCCCGAGCGTCATGACGCAATCGTTCTCCCGGAGCACTTGCAAGTGATGGCGAACCGTTTTGTAGTCGAGACCGAGTCGGCCTGCGAGGTCGTTCGCGTTGTACGGACGGTCATGGAGCGTCCGCAAGATCCGCGCGCGGTTGATGCCCCCGCGGGTCGCCGCGATGAGGTACCACAACCGCTTGTCCATGAAGCCCCGCGCCCAGCCGTTCTTCGATAGAGTCGGCCGCGGCGCGGGCATCGAACACCGCATCCCCGAACGTTCTAATATTACTATCGAAATAGTCAAAATGGTGGCGTCCGTCCCCGCCCGACGGCCGTGGAAACGCAAGGCGCTCGGGTGGTTCCTCGAGTTCCGTCTCATCCCGGTCCTCCTGTGGTCGTACACCGCCGTCGTCCTGGGGACCGCGATGGCCTTCGCCGTCGCCGGGACGTTCGACCCGCTGTGGTTCGTGGTGGCCCTCGCCCTCGGCGGGCTCGTTCAGGGGTGGGAGACGCACGCCGTCAACGAGATCTACGATTGGAGGAGCGGCACGGACCAGATCGGCCTCCGCGCGCTGTCCGGTGGGAGCAAGGTCCGGAACATGGGCCTGCTCGATGAACGGGATCTCTGGCGGATCTACGCGTGGGCGACCCTCGGCGTCGCCGCGTTGACGATCGGGGTCGTCGTAGCCCGCGCCCCGTGGCTCGCCCTGATCATCGTCGCCGGGTACCTGATCGGGCTCGCCTACACCGTCCCGCCGATCGCGATGTCGTATCGGCCCTTCGCCGGAGAGTGGCTAGGCGGGTTTCCCGGCGTCCTGCTGTCGGGCCTCGGCGCGTACGCGATTCAGGCGCTATCCCTCTCGCCCGTGGCGGCGATCGCCCTCGCGGCCCACGCGCTCGTGTGCACGGGGATGCTCGTCGTCCATCACTATGCCGACGCCCCGATGGACGCGGCGGCGGTCCCCCCGAAGCGGACGACCGTCGTCGCCCTCGGGTTCCGGAACGCGAAGCGGTACGCCGCGGGGATGGCGGGCGTGGCCGTCCTCCTCGACCTCTGGCTGGCGGTTACCTTCCATCACGCGTTCTTCTTCGCCGCGGTCCTCACGTTCCCGACCCTCTGGTTCCATCTGCGGATCGACCCCACGAACCTGGAGTCGACGACCCGCAACGAGCTTCGGGTCATCCAACTCGGCATCGTGGCGGGCCTATCGACGTCGGTGTTGCTCGCGCCGATCCTGTGGCCGCTGCTCCCTCTCGCTGCACTCGGGTATTTCGCCCACCTCGTCGTGGTGGCACCGCCCGCCGCCCTCGCACGCGCCTGGCGTCGCGCTCCCCTGGCGCAATCCCGGAACCGCTGACGTGTCCTCGGAAGAGCGAAATACGGCGGGGGGTCTGCGGACGTCGTGCGGCGCCTGGGATTCATTGTGAACCCCATCGCGGGCATGGGAGGCCGTGTCGGCCTGAAGGGGACCGACGGCGTTGTCGACGAGGCCCGGACGGCGGGTGCGGGGCCCGTTGCGCCGACCCGAGCGCGCGCCTTCGCGGAGAGGATCCTCGCACTCTCCCGCGGCGATCCATCGCTCTCGATCCGGTGGCTCACGGCCGCGGGACCGATGGGCTCGGAACCGTTACGAGCGGCAGGCGTCGCCGAGGAGCCCCTAGAAATCGTCTCTCGCCCTCCGGAAGCAACGACCGCGGGGGACACGCGGCGCGCGGTCGAGGCGTGCATCGACGGGGGCTCGGAGCTCGTCCTCTTCTGCGGCGGTGACGGGACGGCGCGGGACGTCGCGGAATCGGCGAGGGATCGCCTCCCGATCCTCGGGATCCCGGCGGGCGTCAAGATGCATTCGGCCGTGTTCGCGGTATCGCCGCAGGCGGCCGCCGAACTGACCCTCGCCTACCTTCGGGGCCGCCTCCGCATCGGGTCGGCGGAAATCCTGGACCTCGACGAGGACGCGTACCGCCGAGGCGAATGGCACATCGCGCTTGTCGGGACCGCGAAGACGCTCGTGGAGCCAACCCTGGTCCAGGCGGGAAAGCTCCAGGTCGCCGAGCTGACCGAAGAGTCCACGCGCGAGGAACTCGCGGACCACTTTCGCGAACTGTTCGCGGCCGAACCAGATACACTCTTCTTCCTCGGTCCGGGCTCGACCATCGCATCCATTGCCGGCGCCCTGGGCCTTGAGAAAACCCTGCTCGGGATCGATGCGGTCCTCGGCGGGCGAACGATCGCGAAGGACGCGGACGAGCGGTCCCTCCTGCGCTTGCTCGATGCGCATCCGAAGGCGAAGCTGGTCGTCAGCCCGATCGGGGCGCAGGGCTTCCTGGTGGGACGCGGGAACCTCGAGGCGAGCCCGGACGTCCTCCGACGGATCGGGACGCGGAACGTGATCGCCGTCGCGACGCCCGGCAAGCTCGCGATGACGCCGGTGCTGCGGGTCGACACGGGCGATGCGGCGCTCGACGAGGAATTCCGCCGTCGCGAGTACCTGTTCGTCCTGATCGGATATCGCACGTCGAAGCTCCACCCCATCCAACGCTGACGCACAGATGTCGGGAACCAAGTTGAAATACCCCGGTCCCATGCGAGGCACGACCGGGGGAATGCGCGCATGGCCGGCACGATGAAGGCCGCGGTGAAATCGAAGGCGTCGCCGCGGAGCACAGAAATTCGATCGGTCCCGATCCCGGAGCCCGGCCCCGCGGAGGTCCTGATCCGCGTGGAGGTCGCATCGATCTGCGGGACGGACGTGCACATCTTCGACTGGGACGCGTGGGCGCAAGCCCGGATCAAAGTGCCGCTCATCCAGGGACACGAGTTCGCGGGGCGCATCGAGCGGCTCGGCTCGGAGGTGACGGGGCTCGACAAGGGCGCATACGTGAGCGCGGAGGGTCACGTCGCGTGCGGCCGCTGCCACATGTGTCGCACGGGCAACGCGCACGTCTGCAAGACCGTGTCGATCCTCGGGATCGACAGGGACGGCGCGTTTGCGGAGTACCTCAAGGTCCCCGCGACGAACGTAATCGTGAACGACCCGGACCTTCCGCCGGAGCTCGCAACGATGCAAGATCCTCTGGGCAACGCGGTATACACGGTCACGAACGCGGACGTGCCCGGGAAGACCGTCGCGATTTTCGGACTCGGACCGATCGGTTTGATGGCCGTCTCCCTTTGTCGCGCGATGGCCGCCGCGCGGGTCATCGCGATCGGCCACACGAACCGATATCGAATGGACCTCGCGAAGGAGGTCGGGGCGCACCACGTGCTCGCGTCGAAAGCCAGTCTCGTCGATGAGATTAACGACCTGACGTCGGGCGAGGGCGTCGACGAGGTCCTCGAGATGTCGGGGAGCGAACAGGCGCTTCGGCAGGCGCTCGAGATCGTGCGCCCGGCGGGGGGCATCCACATCCTCGGGTTCTACACGAAGGATGTGACGATCCCGATGTCGGAGCTCGTGACGAAAGGCGCGTCGATTCACGGGATCCACGGCCGGCTGATGTTCAAGACGTGGGAGCAGATGGGCGGCCTCCTGAAGAGCGGCAACGTGAATCTGCGGCCGCTCCTGACGCACAAGTTCCCGCTCGACCGGTACGACGAGGCGATGGACGTGATGCGGAGCGGCAACTGCGGCAAGGTCGCGTTCCCGATGGAGGGATGACGCTGGCGAATCGAGATCCGACCTCCTGGATGCGCGCGGAATACGAGAGCCTCGTCGCCCAGAGCCTCGACTGGAAGCTCCGAGTCCTCCAAGGGCCGTCGGCCCCGCGCAGCATCGTCGACGGGAAGACGGTGATCATGCTCTGCTCGAACAACTACCTGAACCTGTCGAACCATCCGAAGGTGAAGCGCGCGGCCCGCGAGGCGATCAAGACGCACGGTGCGGGCAGCGGCAGCGTGCGGCCGATCGCGGGGAACATGGACCTCCACGAGGAGCTCGAGCGCCGAATCGCCCGCTTCAAGCGACGTGAGGCGGCCCTGTTCTACATGAGCGGTTTCGCCGGGAACGCGGGCTTGATCTCGCAGCTCGCGGGCGACGGCGACGCGATCCTGACGGACGAGCTGAACCACGGGAGCATCATCGACGGCGTGCGGCTGACGAAGGCCCAGCGCATCATCTATCGGCATCGCGACGTCGGCGACCTCGAACGAGCGCTGAAGGAGGCCGACGTCTCCGCGAAGAAGATCCTCGTGGTGAGCGACGGCGTGTTCTCGATGGACGGCGACATCGCGCCGGTCGGCGAGATCGCGAAGGTCAGCGAGGAATTCGGGGCGATGGTGTACATCGACGACGCCCACGGAGAAGGGGTCCTGGGGGACGGCGGCCGGGGCGTCGCGTCGCACTTCCACGTCGAAGACAAGATCCAGGTCGAGCTGGGTACGTTCTCGAAGGCGCTCGGTGTGGTCGGCGGCTATGTCGCCGGATCGAACGACCTCCGGAACTACGCGCTGAACAAATCGAGGACCTGGCTCTTGAGCGGATCGCATCCTCCGGCGGTCACGGCCGCCTGCACTGCCGCGATCGACGTGCTCGAGACGGAGCCGAGGCACGTGAAGAAGTTGTGGTCGAACACGAAGTACTTCAAGAAGAGGCTCGTCTCGCTCGGCTTCGACATCGGACGGAGCGAGACTCCCATCACGCCCGTCATGCTGGGCGATTCCGCGATCGCGAAGCGCTTCAGCGACCGGCTGTTCGAGGAAGGCGTGTTCGCGTTGCCGATCGTGTACCCGATGGTCGCGAAGGACAAGGCGCGCATCCGGAACATCGTGAACGCGGGGCTGAAGCGCCAGGACCTCGACGACGCCCTGGCCGCGTACGAGAAGATCGGCAAAGAACTGAACGTGATCGCCTAGATCCCGTCACGGAGCTTCCGGCGCGCGTACGAGAGCTGGACGATCTGGTAGCCGAGCGAACGGAAGACGGCCTCCGAGGCGTTGTTGTCCGGCTCGATCAGCGCGCAAAACATCTCGATGCGGCGAGCCTGCAACGCCCGCTCGCACGCCCGAACGAGTCGGCGTGCCAATCCGCGCCGCTGATACGAAGGATGGACCGCGAGCCGATTGATCCAACCCTTGCGGCTGTCCTGCGTCCCGAGGACCGTCCCCACGAGCCGATCCCCGTCGATTGCGCCGAGGTAGAGGCCGCGGTTGGATCGGAGCTGCCGCGCGATCGCGGGTCGCGAATCTCTCCCTCGGATCTTCGGATCTAGGCCGCAAGTCCGGAAAAGAGAGATCATCTGGTCGTAGTCGCGGAGGCGCAGCGGACGGATTCGGAGGGTCATCGTCAGTCCCGGGAGATGAGATGCCGGGTTGGGTCGGCGAAGCGCGCCTGCGCGTCCGAAGGAAGGCGGTCTCGAAGGAAGGACGGCATCAAAGCGAACGTGCGGAGTTCCGAAAGTGGCAGCAAGCGCATCCGGATGTGGGACTCGCGGCTCGGGACGTACCCTTGCGGGTCCGGCGTCGGGAACTCGGAATTCAGGTCGACGAGGAAGTAGAATCCGATTTCGTGCGTCGTGACGTCCCGGAGGGTGTAGAAGTTCTCATGCACGTACACGAGCTTCCAGGCCTCAACGTTCAGGCCGCTCTCCTCGTAGACCTCGCGAGAGAGGCACATCGCGAGCGTCTCGCCGAATTCGAGGTGGCCGCCTGGGAGCGCGTAGCCCCGGCCGCCGCGTCCGTCGTCTCCCTCCTGGGCGAGCACGGCGCCGTCGTGAATGAGGATGCCGCACGCGCGGACCAGGAACTCCCGCTTCGCATCAAGCGATCCGAGCACCCAGCTCTCCCTCCGAATCCGGACGGAGCATCACGACCCGCCCGTCGGACTGCACCGCGCCGAGGCAGAGGACCTCGGACAGGAACGGACCGATCTGGCGGGGCGGGAAGTTCGTGACCGCGACGACGTGTCGGCCCGCAAGGTCCTGCTTGCCGTACCATCGGCGGATCGCCGCGGAGCTCTTCCTGACCCCGAGGGACCCGAAGTCGATCCAGAGCTTGTACGAGGGGTTGCGCGCTTCGGGGAAGTCCTGCACGTCGACGATCTTGCCCACGCGCATCTCGATCTTCGTGAACTCCTCCATCGTGATCCGAGTCATCGTCCCACCCGGCGCGGAACAGGCTCCGGCGATTTGAGACCTCGCCTTCAGACGGCGCGCGATTCGGGACTTCGGACGCCGAGGTGCTTGCACAGCCGCTCGTGTTCCTCGCGGCTCGTCCATTCGACGCGGAGGTAGTCCGCGATCTCGCGGTCCGTCATGCCGAGCCGGCGCGCCTCGTCCACGGCGACCTGATATGCCTCGACCTCCGTCGGCCGGTCGACGTAGTTGTACCGTCGGTCCCAGAGCTCCCGGCCCGCGTGCCACTGCCGGATGTGGGTGAGCTCGTGCAGGATATCGAGGTAGAGAATCTTCTCGTCGCCTTGCCGAAGGTACCCGAGTCCGGCGACGACGTTTCCGGCGGCGTCGTCGATGTACATGTACATGTCCTCCGGCATGACGTCGATCCGGCAGTCCCGCAGCACCTCCTCCCGCAATCCGTCCGGGAAGATCTCTCGGAAAGCGGGGGATCGATCGAGTCCCGGAAACACGTCGAGGATCGCGTGTTTTCCGGCCTTCACCTTTCGGTTCACTTCGACGCCGGCCATTCCGCGGTTCGAATCGTGCGCCTCCGAGAAAAAGGTTCGCTCGCGACCATGGCACCCCGTCCCTTCACGGCGGACCCTTTCGGCCGGCGTGCTCCCGGAACCAGGAGGCAAGGTCCTTGTCGTTGCGCCGGAGCCACGCGGCGTTCACGCGGATCTTCTCCATCACCTGTTTGACGGTCCGGCGGACGCCGGGCGACGGATGACCCTTGAAGAAGACCTCGATCTCCCGCGCCCGATCGGCGCTCGCGAACGTCTCCGGGACCGCGGCGAGCCCGCGGATGAGGAATCCGGAAGGTGAATACCGCCGATACAACTCGTCCCAGTTCGTCTTGATGAAGGTCCACGCGAGGTCCCTCCCGACGCTCGGTCGGCTCGTCGCGACGCCCCGGATCACGATCGGCGCATCCTGGAAGCGGACTGCGTCCGACAGGGCCCGAGTCAGGGTTTCCCGGAGGAGGGATTCCCGTCGGGGGCGCGTGAGGGCAATGAGGAGGCGGACCTGTTCTTCCTGGAGCGCGGACTTCTGTTCCAGTTGCCAAAGGGTCTCGTACGTCGCCTCGTCGGCCTCCTGGGCGGCGAGCCCGTAGACGACGGCGCGCAGGTCGGGCGACAGGGATGCGGATTCCTTCAGGTAAGAAGCAAAACGACTCGCCGCCTCGTCCAACACCGGCTTATCGAGGTAGTGGCCCAGGCGGGCGAGCACGGTCATGCGGCGGAGGGCGCCGAGATGCCCCTCTTCCTTCTTCGGGACCCAACCCGTGCGCGCGACAACCGGTCGAAACAGGTCCCTCGCGTATCCATAGAACGATTCGAGGTACGGCCGGTCGGCGATCAGACTTTCGAATCCGATCAACGAATCCGAAATCCCTTGCCACACCGTGGTGTCGTCCTCGTCCTTGAACGCGGACGTCATCTCGAGGAACGCCGTCGCAGGCAGATACCCCGCGACCGTGAGGGCGTACGCATCGTTCTGGAGCCCGAGTCGATCTCGCGCCTCGAGCTCGCCCGCAGCGACGGCCCGCCGGAGCCGCTCCCATTCGTCCGGCGGGTAGTTGACCCGGTAGAAGCCGGATTGCCCCGCGTTCACCTTGATCCAGTCCCTTTCCGGCAGGCGCTTCCCCTTTGCGACGGAGCGAGTCTCGGTCCGTTTCTGCATCAGGGACCGCTCGATCTCGGGGGCACCCGACCGCGCGATCCGGATCGGAACCTTCCAGAGCGCCTTCCCCTCCCGGACTCCCGCGACGTGCTCGTACAGGAACCGCGACTGGGTGAGCCGCACCGTCGCACCCTTTCCCGTCCTCGAGACTCGCACATCGAGGAGGGGGAAGCCGGTCTGCTTCACCCAGGTCCCCATCAACGAGCGCACGGGCTTTCCGGACGCGTCTTGGAGCGCGCTCCACAGATCTTCCGTGCGGGCGTTGCCGTATCGGTGCGCCTTCAGGTAGCTCCGGAGCCCGCGGCGGAACGCGTCTTCCCCGAGGAACTGCTCGAGCATCCAGAGGATCGAGGCGCCCTTGCTGTAGCTGATTTCGTCGAAGATCTCGCGGATTTCGGCGGGGTCCTCGACCCGGACCTCGATCGGATGCGAGTTCCGGAGGCCGTCGAGCGCGAGGCCGCGGATCGTGTCGAACAGGAGGAACTGCGTCCACATGCGCCAATCCGGGTGGAGGGCGTCGACCGTCTTGTTTCCCATCCACGACGCGAAGCTCTCGTTGAGCCAGAGGTCGTCCCACCACGCCATCGTGACGAGGTCGCCGAACCACATGTGGGCTGTCTCGTGCGCGATGACGTCCACGATGTTCTGGCTCGTCTGCGCCGACGACGTGGCCGGGTCGAAGATCAGGATCCGTTCCCGGTACGTGATCGCGCCCCAGTTCTCCATCGCGCCGGCCGCAAAGTCCTGGAGGGCCACGTGGTCGAGCTTCTCGAGCGGATACGGGATGCCGTAGTACTCGTTCAGGTAGTCGAGGATGTGCGAGGCGCTCTCGAGGGCCCAACGACCGTGGGCGACGCGATCGGGCAGGGCCCACACGCCGATCTCCGTCTTGCCTCGGGTCGAGCCTTTGAGGGCCTCCAGCGGACCGATGACGAACGCCAACAGGTACGTGGACATCCTCGGGGTCTTCGCGAACCTCACGCGGTGCGTCCCATCTCCGAGAGGCTCGTCGCGGAGGACCGGCGTGTTCGAGACCGCCGCCATCCCGTCGGGAACGATGAGCGTCACCTCGAATGCCGCCTTCGCTGCCGGCTCGTCCCAGCAGGGGAACGCGCGGCGGGCGTCCGTCGACTCGAACTGTGTGGCGGCCATGTAGCCCTCCTTGCCCGCCGCCGTCGTGTACTTGCTCCGGTAGAATCCCGCGAGCTGGTCGTTCAACGTGCCGGTGAAGGCGAGGGCGAGCGTCGCCGAGCTTTTCGGGATCGTCTCCGCGAAGGTCAGGCGCAACCGCTCGGCGGCTGGATCGGTGTCGATCCGGGCGGCAGGCACCGAGCGGCCTCGGGACGAGCGCACGGTCGCCTCCTGGACCTCGAGGTCCTTGGCGTTCAGGATAATCGTCTTCGTGGGCCGCGCGACCCGAATCCGGATGGACTCGCTCCCTCGGAAGGTGAATTCCCCGAGGTTCGGCCGCAACTCGATCGAATACGTCTCGGGTCGGACGGTGTCTGGTAGGCGGTGCGCCGTCGCCATCACGAGGCCTTGGGGGGGTCCCGGTTCTCGGGCAGCGTCTTGTCCAATATGTAGTTAACCGTCGCAGACCTGGGCGTCCGGCGCGCGGCCGAATGTGGCGGCTACCTCGGCTTTTGGCGGCTCGCGAGGGCATGATGCCGCCACAGGCTGAACCCGCCCTCCCAGACGAGGAACAGGCCGAGGACGAACGCGAGCAGCGCAAACCCCTCGGCGAGGTCGTGGTCGCCGAAGTCGACGAGGAACGTCGCGACCGTGCAGGCCATGCCGCGAGCCCGACGACGAGCGTCAGCGCGGCCCACCGGCGCTCCATCCGCCCGCGAAGTGATGGGCCGGTACAAGAAGCCCGCGGACGACCGAGGGCTTATGGCCTTCCACGAACTCCGCCGGACCGATGGCGGCGGATCGGCGGGACGAGATCGCCGCGACGTTCGAGCGGATCCGGCGCCCGCTCCAATGGCCCATGGAGAACTTCCACCGCACGCGGATCGCGAACCACGGGTTCGTGGGCTACCGCTTCTCCCGCGTGCGTCGGAACGCGCGGGCCGGCTTCACGTTCGGCTTCGCGCTCCGAGACGACGTGCTCCCAAGCGTCAAGAATCCGCCCGAGGTGGTGGCGTACGCCTTCGTCCGGCCCCCGAATGGCACCCTCCACAAGTCGATCGCCGGTCGGCCGAACAGCGCGGTGCGGCGGCTCGTGGCCTCGAGCCGGAAGATGGGGTTCCCGTTCGAATTCCATCCCGACGGAGAGGTCGTCGCGATCCGACACCGGTCGGTGCGGACGGTCCCGCGGGAGATCTTCGTGCTCGTCGCCTCGGATTTCTTGATGCTGAGCTACCAGCCGCTCCGGTCGTCCGGATTCCTCGAACGCCTTCGGAAGGCGACCACGCGGCCCGGTCCGTAGGCGCGTTCAGCCGGCCATCTCGAGGGCGAACGCCGCCGGGACGTGCGGACGGTCGACGACCTCGTAGACCTTCGTCCAGTTGTCCGCCAGATCCCGCGAACACCGCAGGACGCCGAGGTCGACGAGCCCCTGCAGCCGCCTGCGGGTGCGCGACGCGGGCCATCGGAACCGGATCGCCATGAACTCCACGACGGCCCGCTCCCGTGTCACGCGGTTCACGAAGTGCACCTGGATCGCCGTCGCGACGAGGGCAAGGTCCTCCCTGACATCCGCCTCCTCGACCTCGAACAGGACGGCCCAGAGCCCTTTGATGCGCGTCATGCGAGGTCCATGGGGGCCAGGGCCGTCTCCCTTCCGCGTGCACGTAATGTACGTCCGCGGCCGCGGAACAAGACTTTAATCGGCCCGGGTCGATACATCGACGATGCCGGTGGACACGGAGCTCGTCCCGATCGAGAACCCGGACGGACTGAACGTCATCCTCGGTCAGACGCACTTCATCAAGACCGCCGAGGACGTCCACGAGGCCCTCGTCGGGTCCGTCCCGGGGATCCGCTTCGGCGTCGCGTTCTGTGAGGCGTCCGGGCCGTGCCTCGTCCGCACGGAAGGGAACGATCCTCGGCTCAAGGAGCTCGCGGCCAAGAACGCGTTGGCGGTCGGCGCCGGGCACTTCTTCGTCGTCTTCCTGAAGGACGCCTACCCGATCAACGTCCTCCGCGCGCTCCGGGACGTGCCCGAGATCGTGACGATCTTCGCGGCGACGTCGAACCCGGTCGACATGATCGTGGCAAAGACGCCCCGTGGGCGCGGCGTCCTCGGGGTGGTCGACGGCGAGAGGGCGAAAGGCGTCGAGACGGAGAAGGACCGCGCGGAGCGGATTGCGTTCCTCCGCAAAATCGGCTACAAGCTGGGCTGACATGTGCCGGATGCTCGCGGTCGTGAGCCGGAAGCCCGTGCCGGCGGACACGCTCCTCGCGTTCCGGCAGCTCGCGGACACGGGCCGGAACTTCCGGGACTTCGGATGTCCGCAGCCCAACCCGAAGTCGGGCCATCCGGACGGCTGGGGCATTGCCTGCGTGGCGCAGGAGGGCGAGTTCTACGCGCGCAGCCCCGTGAAGGCGACCGCGGATCCGAGGTACGAGGAGGCGGTCCGCCAGATGGTCCGCACGTGCAGCCCGCCGCTGGTCCTCGTAGCCCACCTTCGATACGCGTCGAAGCGGGACACGATCCAGGAACGCTACTGCCACCCGTTCCGGCGGGAGGTCGACGGCCGGGGCGTGTTCTTCGCCCACAACGGGGAGATCACGGACTTCGGGGTCCAGGACAGCCAGATCGATTCGCAGTTCATCTTCGACCGGTTCGTCGAGTCGATGGGCACCGAAATGCGCCCGCTTCCCGAGCTGAAGCAGGCGATCGCGAAGGCGAAGGCGGGCATCGACGAGCGCTTCCCCCGGAAGGTCGAGTCGTACACATTCCTGCTGCTCGACGGCAACCGGTTGATCGCCCACCGCGACGCCCGCACGTGCGTGCCGTACTACACGTTGCACGAGACGGGCACGGAGGACATGCGGGTCGTCTGCTCGGAAGTCCTACCCACGCTCCCGGGTCGCTGGCGCATGTTACGGAACGGCGAGTCCGTCGAATTCCGGCCGTAGATCCGAATAGAACGCGGGCCACTGCGCGTACTGCATCTTCCGGAGTGGACTGGTCCGCCCCGGGAGCGAAAATCCTGAGGGGCTCGTAAGGAAGGGTTATATAAATCCTGTCACGTAGGGCTTGTAGTATTCTTCCTGGGGGAGGACTTGATAGAGTGCGGGAAGTGGAGATTCAGACCCAGTGCCCGGAGTGCCGGGGCGACCACCTGGTGCGCGACTACGAACGGGCCGAGATCGTGTGCGAGGACTGTGGGCTTGTCTTGGCCGACATGATCATCGACGAGGGCCCGGAGTGGAGGGCCTTCGACTCCGAGCAACGGGAGTCCCGCGAGCGCGCCGGGCCGCCCAGCACGATCATGGCCCACGACAAGGGCCTCTCCACGTCGATCGGGTGGCGGAACAAGGACGCCTACGGCCGGCAGATCCCGCACAAGTCGCGGGCGCAGATCTACCGCCTGAGGAAGTGGCAGCACCGCATCCGCACGTCGAAGAGCGGGGAGCGGTCGCTGGCTCAGGGCCTGACGGAAATCAACACGATGGCGTCGAAGATGGGCCTCCCCCGCCACGTCCGCGAGAGCGCGGCGGTCCTGTACCGTCGGGCGTCGACGAAGAACCTCGTCCGCGGGCGCTCGATCGACGAGGTCGTCGCGGCGACTCTGTACGCGTCGTGCCGCCAGTGCGGCGTGCCGCGGACCCTCGACGAGATCGCGTCGAAGTCGAGCGTCGATCGCAAGTCGATCGGCCGGACCTACCGGACGCTCGTCCGGGAACTCGGGCTGAAGCTGCTGCCGCAGAGCCCGCGGGACTACATCGCGCGGTTCTGCAATCGCCTGAACCTGGAGATGGACGTCCAGCGGAAGGCAAAGGAGATCCTCGACAAGGTCGAGAAGGACGAGCTGGCGTCGGGCGTCGCGCCGAGCGGCGTCGCGGCCGCGACGATCTACATCGCCGCGATCCTGTCGAACAAGCCGTGCACGCAGAAGGAGGTCGCCGAGGTCGCCGGTGTGACCGAAGTCACGATCCGGAACCGGTACAAGCGGATCTCCGTCGCCATTGGGATGAACAAGTGAGGGGCGCGCCGACACGGCGCGCCCGCAAGGTTTAAGCGAGTGCGTCCCTTCCGAACCAATCCTGCGGTGAGCGGTTGGTTTCCGAGACGATCGAGAAGGGAGACATCGTCTGGCTCGAATACGACGCCTGGACGATCAACCCGAACGGGACCCAGACCCTCTTCGACACGACCCATGACGAGGTCGCGAAGAAGGAGGGTAAGTTCGACGAGAAGAAAGTCTACATGGAGGTCCCCGTCGTCGTCGGCCGCGGTCGAATGTTCGAAGGGCTCGAGCGAGCCCTCCTCGAGGCGAAATCCGGCGAACAGAAGGAGGTGCTGATTCCCCCGGAGAAGGGCGCGGGGGCGCGGGACCCGAGGCTCGTCGAGCTCCGGACGGAACGGGAGTTCCTGCGTCAGGAGATCGACCCGGAAGTCGGGATGGAGGTCTCCATCACCGGGAAGCACGGGATCGTCACGGCCGTCAGCGCGGGCCGGGTCCGCGTCGACTTCAACAACCCGCTCGCGGGCAGGACGCTGAAGTACGTCTTCCGGGTGACGCGCAAGGCGACGACGCCCGAGGAACGGATGCGGGCGGTCCTCGACATGGACTACGGGCTCGGCGACCAGTTCAAGATCCACTTGAAGGACGGCACCGCCGAGATCCAGCTGCCGGACGTCTGCAAGACGGACGAGAAGTGGTTCGTCTCGAAGTTCCGCGTCGTCGCCGATCTCCGGGAACTGTCCGAGCTCAAGACGATCCGGTTCCTCGAAGAGTACGAGAAGAAGGAACCGAAGCCCGCCGAGCCGACGGCCGAGGCGGCGCCCGCGGAAGCGAAGGCGAAGGCCGCGGAGGCCCTGCCTGCGAAGAAGACGAGGCGGAAAGCGACCGCGACGAAGGCGAAGCCCGCCGCCGAGGCCCCGAAGGAAGAGGAACCGCGGTCGGCGGAGAAGGCGCCCGAGGAACTTTAGTCTCCGCGCCGAACGCGGTCCTGATCGAATCTCTCCCGCACCGGTTCATGGAGGCCGAAGCTTTAATGGCGGGCCAAAGCCTCGTCGCCGCGCTCGGGTCGCCTAGCACGGAAAGGGCACCCGCCTCCTAAGCGGGTTATCTGGGGTTCGAATCCCCACCCGAGCGTCTCCGGGACGGTTATCGAGCTTCTCGTCGCGGCGGCTTCAGGAGCTTCACGGCCGCGGCGTGCGGGTCGATCCGGCGATCTGCGACGTCCTGCGCGAGCCGGTCGAACGCCGCACCCAACCGGGACGTGTCCTCGACCTGGCGGGCAAGCGATCGGTGCGCGTTCTCCAGGATCTCGAGCCGGGCCCGGGCCATTTCGCGCTTTCGCCGAAGCCCCGTACGGTCGAGGAACTCCACATGCCGCATGAGGGCGTCGGCGAGTTCGTCGATTCCGCGGCCGTCGGTCGCGATCGTGCGGACGATCGGTGGGGTCCAACCGTCGCGGGCCCCGAGCTGGAACTTCAGGTTCGCGACGAGGACGTCGTCGTTGCCCAGGTCCACCTTGTTCACGACGTACACGTCGCCGATCTCCAGGATCCCCGCCTTCATCGTCTGGACCACGTCGCCGGTCAGGGGCATCTCGACGACGACCGTCGTGTGCGCGCGGGTCGCGATCTCCACCTCGCTCTGTCCCGCGCCGACCGTCTCCACGAACACCACGTCCATGCCGAGCGCATCGAGCACCCGGACGGCATCGAACGTCGCGAGGGCGAGACCGCCCGCGTGCCCGCGCGTCGCCATGGATCGGATGAAGACGCCCGGATCGACTCCCGTGTCGGCCATGCGGATACGGTCGCCCAGCACCGCACCGCCCGAATACGGGGACGTCGGGTCGACCGCCACGACCCCGACCTTCTTGTCCTTCGCGCGGAACGTGCGGACCAGGCGGTTGATCAGCGAACTCTTCCCCGCTCCCGGCGGCCCCGTGAACCCGACGACATGGGCGCGACCCGTGTGCGGAAAGATCCGCGCGACGGCCTCGACCGCCTCGGCCTCGTCGTCCTCGATGAGCGAGATGACCTTCCCCGCTGCCCGCTTCTCCCCCCGGAGGAGGGCCCGGACCAGCTCGGGGACCGAGTCCCGCGGTCGTCGGGGGGACGCGGTCCGGCGGGTCACCGCCTCACGCCCCTTTGCCCGCCTTCTCGAAGAACGCGACGATCTCGCGGAGGGGCGTCCCGGGACCGAACACCATCCGGATGCCCGCCTTCTTCAGCTTCGGGACGTCCTCCTCCGGGATGATCCCTCCGGCCACGACGATGATGTCGCCCGCCTTCCGCTTCCGGAGCAGCTGGACGACGGCCGGGAAGAGCGTCATGTGGGCACCGCTCAGCGACGAGAGGCCGATCGCGTCAACGTCCTCCTGGATCGCGGCTTCGACGATGTCCTCCGGCGTCTGCCGCAGGCCGGTGTAGATGACCTCCATCCCCGCGTCCCGCAACGCACGGGCGACGACCTTCGCGCCGCGGTCGTGCCCATCCAGGCCGGGTTTCGCGATGAGCACGCGGATCTTTTTCGGCATGGCGCACCCTCAGTAAAGCAGCGGTTCCTCCCAGACGCCGAAGACCTCGCGCATCACGTCGCAGATCTCGCCGAGCGTCGCCTTCGCGCGCACGGCGTCGAGGATCAGCGGCATCGTGTTCTCGTCGCCTTCGCATCCCGCGCGGAGACGGTCCAAGGCGCGGGAATGTTTCTTGGCGTCCCGAAGGCGTCGGATCCGGCGGATCCGCTCGAGCTGTCCTCGGAACGACGCCTCGGAGACGCGCAGCGGCTCGACCTCGGACTGCTCGTCGACGGTGAAATCGTTGACGCCGACGATCGTGCGCTCTCCGTCCTCGATCTCCCGCTGGTAGCGGTACGCGGAGTTCGCGATCTCCTGCTGGAAGAACCCTTTGCGGATCGCCGGGATCACGCCGCCGAGACCGGAGATCCGATCGAAGTATCGGTACGCGTCCTCCTCGAGCTCGTCCGTGAGCGCCTCGAGGAAATACGAGCCGCCGAGCGGGTCGACCGTGTTCGCGACGCCGCTCTCGTGCGCCAGGATCTGCTGCGTCCGGAGGGCGATCCGCGCCGCCTTCTCGTTCGGCACCTGGTACGCCTCGTCGTACGCGTTCGTGTGCAGCGACTGCGTGCCGCCGAGGACCGCGGCGAGGGCCTGCACCGTCGTGCGGACGATGTTGACCTCCGGCTGTTGGGCGGTCAGGCTCACCCCGGCCGTCTGCGTGTGAAACCGCAAGAGCCACGAGCGCGGATTCTTCGCGCCGAACGTGTCGCGCATCTCCCGCGCCCAGATCCGCCGGGCGGCCCGGTACTTCGCGAGCTCCTCGAAGAGATCGTTGTGCGCGTTGAAGAAGAACGACAGGCGGGGCGCGAAGTCGTCGACCGCCAGGCCGCGGTCGATGCCCCACCTCACATATTCCATGCCGTTCGCGAGGGTGAAGGCGAGCTCTTGGGCCGCCGTCGCACCCGCCTCGCGGATGTGGTACCCGCTGATCGAGATCGTGTTCCACTGCGGCACCTGCGCGGAACCGAATTCGAACGTGTCGACCACGAGCCGCATCGAGGGCTCGGGCGGGAAGATCCACTCCTTCTGCGCCTGGTACTCCTTCAGGATGTCGTTCTGGATCGTGCCGCGGAGCGTAGACCAGGACGCACCGCGTTCCTCCGCCATCGCGAGGTACATCGCCCAGATGGCGCTCGCCGGCGAGTTGATCGTCATCGATGTGCTCACCTCCCCGACGTCGATCCCGTCGAACAGGATCTTCATGTCTTCGAGGGACGAGACCGCCACGCCGCACGTGCCAAACTCGCCTTTCGCCTCCGCGTCGTCCGTGTCGTATCCGTACAGCGTGGGCATGTCGAACGCGACGCTGAGGCCGGTCTCGCCGTGCGCGATGAGGTACTTGAACCGCTCGTTCGTGTCCTCCGCGCTTCCGTAGCCGGCGAACATCCGCATCGTCCAGAGCCGGCCCCGGTACATCGTGGGGTGGATGCCGCGGGTGAAAGGGAACTCGCCGGGCGCCCCGAGGCGCTCCGCGGACGGCTTGTGCGCGATGTCGAGGGGCGTGTAGATCCGCTTGATCGTGCGGCTGGAGGTCGTCAGGAACTCTTTGCGGCGTTCCGGGAGGGCTTTCAGGGCTTCCTTGAGCGTCGTCTCCTCCCACCGCTTTCGTTCTTTTTCGAGAGATCGGCCCTCGTCTCCGTTCCGCATGAAACCCTCGGGTGGTTTCAAACGCCGGTGCCTATAAGATAATTGCGCCGCTACTCGGTGACGGTCGACTCGACGATCGTCTTCGCGAGGCCCTGGAACGCCTGCTCGACGTTGTCGCCCGTCTTCGCGGACGTGTAGAGGATCGGGCACTCGTACGACCGCAGGATGGACGCGGCTTCCTCCGGCGTTGCCTCGCGGCGGTGCGTCAGGTCGGTCTTGTTGCCGAGCGCGTACGTCGGGATCGGCCCGACGGAGTCCCGCACGCCATCGATCCACTTCGTCAGGTCGCGCAGGGACGCGACCCGGGTTGTGTCGAAGACCGCCAGGACGCCTTTCGCGCCGTGGAAGTACGCCTCCTTGAAGAGTTGCAGGAACGTGCGCTTGCCCATGATGTCTAGAATCATCATATCGACCTGGACCGGGCGGCCTTGCACCGATCCCAAGGCGACGGTCTTCTTCGACACGACGGCGCCCAGGGTGCGGATGTACGATTCGTCGAACGCGCCGGACACGAAGCGGTGGATGAGGCTCGTCTTGCCGACGCCCTCCTCGCCAACCAAGCAGATCTTGAACTTATAGGTCTTCGACTCCGGGTCCATCGAGGGCCTTCGCAGCATGCCAGTCGTTGATAGCCGGGAGGGGGTTATCAAGCCGTCGGGCTGGTTTTCATTTTCCGTAACGGGCGGGCTCGAACCCTTCGATGTCCGCGATCGTCCCGGTCCGCGCCTCCTGCGGTCGGAGCCGGATGCGGACGCGCATCCCCGGCCGGGCGGCGTCCGGGGTCGCCAGGAGGCGGTGGAGCAGCCCACCGCGGACCCCCTTGAACGTGACGAACGCCCAGAGCTGCGGCGACGCGCGGGCCCCCGTGCGGTCCTGGTGGGCGACCGTGACGGAGGCGACCTGGCCCTCGGGCGCGACGGGGACGAACTCCGTGAGCTCCGCGAAGCACTCCTCGCAGAAGATCCGCGGCGGGAGGTAGTCGAGGCCGCACGCGGTGCACCGAGCGGCGAGGAGACGTCCTTCGTCCCGAAGCGCGACGAAGAACCGTTCCCCGGCGAGGCCGGACGTGTAGATGTAGTCGGCCTCCATGTTCCCCTCCCACGCCCGGTACCGCCGAGCGTCCGTGGTCCGCTCGAGGAACGTCATCGTTCCCCCTCCCGCAGCGGCCGGAAGTAGCGGATGTCGAGGACGCTCCCCTTCCGCTCCTCCGCGGGCCTCCAGACAGCCTGCACCCGCATGCCGATCCGGATCTCGTCTTTCGTCATCTCGCCGAAGTAATGCATCATCCCCATCTTCGGGGACGCGCCATCGAGGCTCACGACACCGACGAGGATCGGCTCCGAGATCCGCTTCGCGTCCGTGTCGAGGTACGAGACGGAGTACGTCTCGATCGTGCCGGTGTCGCGGACGTACGTCCACGCATCCGTCGGCCGGAAGCATTCCTCGCAGAACATCCGCGGCGGGAACAGGATGCGTCCGCAGCGATGACAGGTCCGCGCGATGAGACGTCCGGCCTGCAGCTCCTCGAGGAACCGGGAGATCGCCTCGCCTGCGGACCATGCGTACTTGGCGTCGGGCCGGAAGCGCGTCTGCGTGACCTTTCCTTCGAGCAGGTCGGCGGCGCTCAGCTCGACCCCGGGCCACTTCGCGACGCGCGAGGTCATGCCCGCATCACCACCACGCAGCCGTACTGCATGAGGTCGCCCCACGCCTGCGACACCCCGGTGCGGACCTCGTGTGGGATCTGCCGCTTGCCCGCTTGGCCCGTGAGCTGCCAGAACAGCTCGCCGATCTTCATGCCCATCGTCGCTGCGATCGGATTGCCGACCCCCATCAGCCCGCCGGACGGGCACACGGGGAGCGCTCCGTCCCGCTGCGTCACGCCTTCCCGCGTGAGGGTCGCCGCCTCGCCTTTCTTCGCGAGCAGCAAACCTTCGAGGTGGTGCAGCTCCTTGTAGTCGAACGGGTCGTAGGGCTCCGCGAAGTCGATCTCCCGGCGGGGGTCGCGGATCTTCGCCATGCCATACGCCATCTTCGCGGCGCGCGCGACGTACTCCGGGAAGACGAGGTCCCGATCCGTCCACATCGTCGAGTCGATGCACCACCCGACGCCGGAGATCCACGCGCGGTCCTTGATCCGCCGTCGGCGGATGAAGTCGTCCGACGCGAGCACGACGGCAGACGCGCCGTCGCTGGGAGGGCTGATGTCGAGCCGCTGCACGGGCCACGCCATGACCTCGCTCTTCAGGACGTCGTCGACCGTGATGTTCGGGTCCGCGAGCTGGGCGCACGGATGGCCGACCGCGTTCCGCTTGTTCTTCACGGCGACCCGCGCGATGTCCTCCTTCTTGATCCCGTAGACCGTCATGTATCGGTTCATCTCCATCGCGAAGATCCACACCAGGTTGGGCTTGAGCGGCCGGTCCAGGATCGGGTCCCAGATGTGCGCGAAGACCGACTGCGGATGCGGCTGGCAGGAGGACATCTTCTCCTCGTTCACGACCAGCACGACGTCCGCGAGGCCGGAGGCCACGTGCCACCAGCCCGCGATCGTGCTGAAGACGCCCGTCCCGCCGCCCGTGAAGACGCGCGTGTACGGTTTGCGGTAGCCGCCGCATCCGTCGAGGAGGTACTCGCCCTTCATGTGCACGCCATCGAAGGCGTCCGGAGCGGTGCCGTTCACCACCATGTCGACGTCGCCGATCGACAGGCCGGCGGAATCCAGCGCCATCCGAGTGGCCTCGAAGCACATCTCCTTCCCGGTCTCCTGGAGTCGCCGTCGGAAGATCGTCATGCCCGCGCCGATGACGCCGACTTTCCTCACGGTCCCGCCCCCAGCACAGCGACGGCCCCGGTCGCGCTCGGGACGAAGCGCCACGCCTGCGCCACGCCAACCTTCGCCCCGTCGATCTGGCGCGACCCCGCGTCACCTCGCAGTTGAAGCGCCACCTCCGCCGCGCGATGCAAGCCGGTCGCCTCGAACACGTTCCCGCAGCCGAGCGAGCCGCCGGAGACGTTGACGGGCAGCCGGCCGTCCGCGGCATAGGCGCCCCGCAGCGCCGCCTTGCCGGCCTCTCCGGACTTCGCGAGTCCGAGCGCCTCGAGGTGCTGCAGCTCCTTGTAGGAGAAGCGGTCGTCGACCTCGGCGACATCGATCTCGGCCGAGGGCCGGCGGACCTTCGCGAGCCGGTACGCCATTCCGGCCGCCAGGCGCGCGTACGAGGCCGAGGCCCAGTCGCGCGTCTCGAGGCTCGGGGAATCGCTCGCCCACCCCACGCCCCGGATCCAGACGGGGGTCGCATGGAGGCGGCGCGCCGCGCGGTCCGAAGCGAGGACGAGGACGACCGCGCCGTCGGCGGGCCCGCTGATGTCGAGCGACCGGAGCGGCTCGAACCGTGCCTCCGACGCCGCCACGTGATCCGCGTCCACCGCCGCGCCGTACGCCGCGATCGGATTCCGCAAGGCGTTCCGTCGGTTCTTCGAGACGACCGCGTCGAGCGCCTTCGTCGGAGTGCGGGTCGCACGCAGGTACGCGGCCGCCTCGAGCCCCGCGACGACGTACGGATGGAATCCGAGCGGCTTGTTCCAGATCGGGTCGAGGCCGTGCTCGATGATGCCCAACGGCGTCATCACGTCGGAGATCTTGCTGTGCGCCTCGACCACGGCGACGTCGATCAACCCGGTCTGGATCTGCATGAAGGCGTTCGCGAGTCCCTGCAGGCCGTCGCCCGAGACGGTGCACGTCGGCCGAAGCGCCGCGCCGAGTTGGTCCGGGACGAACTCGTCGAAGATCCCGAATCCCTCGTAGTAGTCCTCGGCGCAGGTGACGAACGAGCCGACGTCGGCCCGGGGATCCACGCCGGCGTCGGCGTACGCGCGGGATGCGGCCTCGAACATGAGCTCCTTCCAACTGTACTCCGGCGTGGACGGCCGGAACGTCGTCAGGCCGACGCCGATGATCCCGACTCGCATGGCCTCCCTTCCCGCGGCGGCAAAGCGGCGTACGGGGAAAAGACTGTCGGACGAGGCGACCCGGGGAAGGACTTAAGGCCCGCCAACCGCCTTCGCGCATTCCGAAGGCTCTTCCCTGCCCCTATACTACTTCGATATGGAAACGACCGGGGACGATCCGGCCCAAGACCGCATCATCACGGTGCAATACCAAGCTCTCGCAGATGGGCTGACGCCGACGGGCTCCCTTCAGATCGTGGCGGAGTGGGAATGGGGGGAGAAGCAGGCGATCCAGACGGTCCTCGCCAAAGGCGTCCTTGAGCCCACGTGGGATTTCGTGCCGGTCGGGAATCGCCTGCGGTTCGATCTGACGTTCCTCATCGAGCGGGCGACGAAGTGGAAGCTGATCGACTGGGACATGGGGAAGCTGAAGTACTATTGGTTCACGAAGCCATACTTCGACCTCTCGTCCGTGCTCGTCCTGCTGAATCGCGGCTCGTTCGAGGGATCGAGCCTCCATCGGTACGCGGACAAAGAGAGCGGCAGCCGCGTTCCGAAGATGTACCGGGACGGGCGCTACCTCGATATCATCGAGTACGTGACGCGTGAGCGGGAAGCCGCAATGGATGTGTTGAACGAGAGTCTCCAGGTATTGGGAGATCTCGGAGACAGACGGCGGAGGCCGTCAGAGCCCTCGGGCGCCGCCGACTGATTTGAAGACTCTACAAGAGCGCCCGGCCCGAACGACCCGTTCTTGTCGCATCCTACACGACGCCCACGCCCGTGGAGCGAAGCCCTAAAGGCGCGTCTGCAATAGGGTTCTCAGGGCGCGAGATGGATTTCGAGCTGAAACCCGAACACGACATGATTCGCCGGACGGTCCGCGATTTCGCGGAGAAGGAAATCCGTCCGGTCGCGGCGGAAGTCGACCGGACCGGCGCGTTCCCGAAGGCGACCGTCGTGAAGATGGCGGGGCTCGGACTCTTGGGCGTGGCGATACCGCAGGAATACGAGGGCGCAGGCCTCGACTGCGTCGCCCTCGCGATCGGGATCGAGGAGGTCGCACGGGTCTGCGGGTCCCACGCGCTCATCATGGCGGCCCACAACTCGCTGTGCACGGGCACGATCTGGCTCGCCGGGACCGAGGAGCAGAAGCGACGGTACATCCCAGATCTGGCCAGCGGCCGCAAGATCGGAGCGTGGGCCCTCACCGAACCCACGAGCGGCTCCGATGCGGCGGCGATGCGGACCATCGCGAAACGGACGAAAGACGGGTGGGTCCTCAACGGCACGAAGACCTTCTGCACAAACGCCCCGGTGGCCGGAACGTTCGTGATCCATGCGGTTACGGATCCGACGAAAGGGAACCGCGGGCTGTCCGCCTTCATCGTGGAGCGAGGGAACCGCGGGCTGTCGATCGGCAAAGTCGAGGACAAACTCGGCGTCCGCGGGAGCGCGACCTCGCAGGTGATCCTCACGGACTGCAAGGTCCCGAAGGAAGCGCTCTTGGGGCTGGAAAACGGAGGCTTCGCCAACGCCCTGAAGATCCTCGACGGGGGCCGAATTGGGATCGGCTCGATGGCGGTCGGGATTTCGCAGGGGGCGTTCGACGAATCCGTGAAGTACGCGAAAGAACGGATCCAATTCGACAAGCCGATTGCGGAACATCAGGCGATCCAATTCATGCTCGCCGACATGGCGATGCGGATCGAGGCCGCTCGAACGTTGGTGCGACGCGCGGCGTGGCTGAAAGATCAGGGGAAGCCGTTCAAGAAAGAGGCCGCGATGGCCAAGCTCTACGCGAGCGAGATGTCGTCGTTCGTGACGAACAAGGCGGTCCAGGTCCACGGCGGATACGGATACATCGCGGACTATCCAGTAGAACGGATGCTGCGCGACGCGAAGCTCACCGAAATCGGAGAAGGCACAAGCGAGATCCAGAGGATGGTTATCGCCCGGGATCTGCTTGGGAAGTAGTGCCTCGCGAAGGCTCCACGGTTGCAAGCACACCACCAGGCCGCCGTTTATGCCCACTTGGGCATAACTCGGATGAGGACCATTATGCTCAGTTGGGCATAGCGTTCGTCGATGGCCCGCAAAGGCGCTGAACGCATATGCTCAGTTGGGCATAACGGCGCCGAGCGATCCTTGCATGACCACGTGGACGACGCCTTCGGTCCGGAGAAAGGCGAGGAGCTCCGTCAGGCGATCGGACGTCATGAAGAGCACCGACTGTCCCAGATACCGCACTCCGTCTCGCTCGACGAAGCCCGGATACCGGTATGCTCTTCCGTTCGGACGAAGCGTGTATCCGAAGATGAATCGGCGGACCCGCCCACACTGCGAAGCATCGCGACTATCTACATCCCACGTGACCACGAACCCGCTCAGTCCCGCGGGTTTCTGCCGTCCAGCTCGTCGGACGGATCGAGATCGCGTCATTCGGTTATGCCCAATTGGGCATAACGGAGACGCTGCACTGGACTTTTCGGGGGGAGGTCTGCGAAAGTGAAGGGCTGCGGTCCTGCCATGCAAGGTGACTCCCGCACCTTGATACATCTTTATATCGCGCGCGTTCATCCAGCCGCGAATGCCTGAGGGTGAATACGAAGTCGAGCTCTTCCGTAAGCAGGGATTCACCCGCCAGACGTGCGCGAAGTGTGGGAAGGCCTTCTGGTCGATTGGCCAGCACGAGACCTGCGGCGAGGCCCCGTGCCAGGAGTACGACTTCATCGGGAATCCTCCGTTCGCCAAGAAGCTCACGTACCGCGCGATGCGCGAGGACTTCCTCTCCTACCTGGAGCAGAACGGCCACACGCGGGTGAAGCGCTACCCGATCGTCGCACGGTGGCGGGACGACGTCTTCTTCGTGCAGGCGAGCGTCTACCCGTTCCAGCCCTGGGTGATCAGCGGCGAGGCGAGCCCGCCCGCGAACCCGCTCGCGCTCTCCCAGCCGTGCGTGCGATTCCTCGATGTCGACAACGTCGGGAAGACGGGCCAGCACTTCACGATGTTCGAGATGATGGCCCACCACGCGTTCAACTTCCCCGGGAAATTCCTGTACTTCAAGGACCACACGGTCGAGCTGTGCCACGGCTTTCTGACGGACCGGCTCGGACTGAAGCCGGATATCGTGCGGTACAAGGAGTCCTGGTGGGAAGGCGGCGGGAACAGCGGGCCCTGCTTCGAGGTCGTCTTCGGTGGCGCGGAGGCCGCGACGCTCGTGTTCATGATGAACCGCGACGTGAACGGCCATCGGGTGCCGATGGACACGCAGGTCGTCGACACCGGCTACGGCCTCGAGCGACTCACGTGGCTCTCTCAAGGCACGACGTCCGCGTACGAGGCGGTCTTCGGCGACTCTCTCGCGTACCTTAAGCGGGCGACCGGCGCGAAGCGCGTCGATGATCGCGTGCTCCGAGAGTACTCGAAGGTCGCGGGGATGTTGAAGATCGAGAGCCTCGCGGACATCCGCGAGATCCGCCGGCAGACCGCGGAGCGGGTCGGGATCTCCGTCGACGAACTCGTCGCGCAGGTCTCCCCGCTCGAATCCCTGTACATCGTGTGCGATCACTCCCGGGCCCTCATCTTCCTCCTGGGCGACGGGGTCGTGCCGTCGAACAGCCGGGAGGGGTACTTCGCCCGCCTGCTCGTGCGCCGCGGGCTTCGAGCGCTGAAGGATCTGAACATCACGTACAGCCTCGCGGACACGGTCTCGTTCATGATCGACCAGATGCGCGAAGACTATCCGGAGTTCTTCTTCAACAAAGGCGACATCCTCAAGCTCCTCAAGGTCGAGGAGACGCGGTACAAGGAAACGTTGGACAAGGGCCGCGCGACGGTCAGCCGGATTGCGGACGAACTCAAGGCGGCCGGGAGAGGCTTCGATGTCGATACACTGATCCAGCTGTACGACAGCCACGGTCTGAACCCCGACGTCGTGCGCGAGTTCACGGACCTGCCCGTCGATATCCCGGACGACTTCTATGCTCGCGTCGCGGCTCGCCACGAACGGCCCACCGCCGCCGAGCCTGCGAAGAAAGTCACAATTTCTAAGGCGTTGCCTCCGACGAGACTGCGAGTGTACGAGGACAAACGGAAGCGCACCTTCCGCGCCAAGGTCCTCGCGGTCGAAGGCGATGCGGTCGTCCTCGACCAGACGTACTTCTACCCGGAAGGCGGCGGCCAGGAGGCGGACCACGGCACGATCGCCGACCGCGAGGTTTTCGATGTCCAGAGGGTCGGGCCGACCGTGTTGCACTTCGTCCGCGGCGACGCGTCGTCGCTCGTCGGCACGCGCGTGGCGTGCGCGATCGACGGCGAGAGGCGCGAGGCGCTGATGCGGAACCACACCGCGACGCACATCGTCCTCGGCGCCGCGCGCAAGGCGCTCGGGAACCACGTGTGGCAGGCGGGGGCGCACAAGGCCGCCGACATGGCGCGCCTGGACATCACGCACTTCGACGCGCTCTCGGACGCGGAGGTCGCGAAGATCGAGGCGCTCGCGAACGAGGAGGTCCTGGCGCGACGCCAGGTGCGGGCGAAGTTCATGGCCCGCGACGTCGCCGAGCGGAAGTTCGGCTTCCGGCTCTACCAGGGCGGCTCCGTCCCCGGGGGCGAGTTGCGCGTCGTCGAGATCCCGAAGTGGGACGTCGAAGCGTGCGGCGGCACCCACGTCTCGCGGACGAGCGACGTCTCGCTGATCAAGATCCTCCGCTCGACGCGGATCCAGGACGGCGTCGTCCGCCTGGAGTACGTCGCCGGCAAGGGCGCGCTCGAAGCGGCGCGGAAACAAGTCGACGAACTCGCGCGGGTTGCGGAGATCCTCGAGGTGCCCCTCGACCACGTCGTCCCCGCCGTGGAGCGGATGGTGGCGGAGTGGAAGGAGTACCGCAAGCTCTCGCAGAGGGCGACGGACGAGCAGGCGGCCGCGAAGACCCGACAGGAAATCGAGACCGCGAAAGGTCCGTGGCCGATCTTGCGGTCGGAGGTCCCGCAAGGCGTCGGGTTCATGCTGTCGATGTCGAAGGCGACAGCCTCCGAGTCGCGCGCGACCGGGATTTACTGGGCGCCCTCGCCGAGCGACGTGAAGCTCGTCCTCACACGCGGCGCGCAGGTGCCGGTCGACGCGGCGGAACTCGTCCGGACCGTCGCGCCAGAGTTCCACGGCAAGGGAGGGGGAAAGCCGGATTTCGCGCAGGCCAGCTTCCCGAACGCCGACCAGGCGCGGGCCGCCGCGGCGCGGCTCGAGGAGCTCGTCCGCAAGCAACTCGGGATCGAGAGCGGATGACATGGGCCTCCGCGCCTGGCGCCGCCGGATCCGGGAGTACGACGAGATCACGAACGTCGGGCCGGTCGTCCGCCGCTACTTCGTGATCGGCGCGTTCGACGGCGCGCTGACGATCCTCGGGATCATCCTCGGCACGGTCGCCGTCGCCGCCGACGAATCGCACAAGGCGATCATCCTCTCCGCATCGATCGGAGCCGGGATCGCCCTCGCGGTGAGCAGCGCCGTCGGGGCGTACGAGGCCGAACGGGTCGAGAAGAAACTGGACGTGCGCTCGATCGAGCGCGCGATGCTCGCCCGGCTCAGCGAGGAGCACAAGGAGGCGTTCCGGTTCGCCGCTATCGTCAGCGCCCTCGTCCATGGCGTCTCCCCAATGATCGCGGCGTTCATCCCTCTGGTCCCGTTCTTGTTCCTCGACGTCCGCACCGCGACGGTCGTCGCGATCGGCGCGACGCTCGTCATCCTGTTCGTGATCGGGGTGTACCTCGGCAACCTCGTGCGCGAGCGCGTCGTCGTCACGGGCTTGCGGTTCGTCGCCGCAGGCCTCGGGACCGCGGCCCTCCTCTGGCTGTTCGGCGCGAGGCCGGGGTGACCCCCGCACCTTTTAATACATGGGAAGGTTCGCTCGGCCGATGGACTCGCCGGCGGCGGAAATCGAATCGATCCGGACCGTCGTGGCGAAGTACTTCACCGTGTACGGCGTCGTCGTGACGCCGCTCGCGCTGACGTTTCAGGTCTCCTCGCCGACCGGCAGCATCGATGCGCCGTTCGACGAACTCCGCCAAGAGCTCGTTCCCAAAGACTACATCCCCACGATCACGCAGGAACGGGGCGAGACCCTCGTCCACGTGCAACGGCGACCGCGGACGCGGTTCGCGCGGCGACAGGTGAACCTCCTCCTGCTCCTCCTGACGATCCCCTCGATCGTGTTCTTCGGCGGCGCGTGGAACTGGTCCGCCTACTCCGGCGAGCCGATCCTCTCCGCCGCGTCGATCGGCTACGGCAGTCTGTTCTTCTCTCTCCCGCTCCTCACGATCCTCGGCTCACATGAGATGGGGCACTACCTCGTGGCGAAGCGGTATAAGGTCCAGGCCTCGCTCCCGTTCTTCCTGCCCTCGTTGCCGCCGCTCGGCACGCTCGGCGCGTTCATCAGCATGCGCGACCCGATCCCGAACCGCCGGGCCCTCCTGGACATCGGCGTCTCCGGGCCGCTCGTCGGGTTCGCGATCGCGATCCCCGTGACGCTGGCGGGGCTCGCCCTCTCGACGGCGTCGCCGTCCCTGCCGCCGAGCGTCGCCGGCGAGCAGATCCAAGCGTCCCTGCTCTTCAACTTCCTCTCGCTGTTCTTCCCGCTGCCCGACTCGTTCGTCATGCATCCCCTCGCCTTCGCGGGGTGGGTCGGGCTCTTCGTGACCGCGATCAATCTCCTCCCAGCGGGACAGCTCGACGGCGGGCACGTGGCCCGCGCCCTCTTCGGGCGGAACCAGTTCTACCTGTCCTGGGCCGCGATCCTCCTGCTGTTCACGATGAGCTACTTCTACATCGGCTGGATCTTCTTCGCCTTCCTGATCCTGATGCTCGGCGCGCGCCATCCGCCGCCGCTGAACGACCTCACGCGCCTCGATCCGGTCCGCAAGCTCGTCGGAATCGCAGCGGTCGTGATCCTCTTCCTGACCTTCGTCCCCGTGCCGTTCGTCGCGATCGGCGGGGGACAGACCCTGGCGTTCGAAGCGGTCGACGGAAGCCCGCTCATCGAACTCAACGAGACCGTCGCCGTCGGGGCATCGGTCGTGATGACTTTCGCGGTGAACCACACCGCATCCGCGGCCGAGATCGTCGTCGTGACGGCGAAGGATCCCAACCTCCAGGCCTTCGGCTTTACGTTCCTTATCCTCAATGTGGTGGTCGGCTCGAACACGACGGTCGTGAACAGTGACACCGTCAGCGTGAGGCTGAACGCGACGCAGCGCGCGATCCTCAATCTGCAGGTGATCGCACCGCCGTCGTGGCCGGTGCCCCCTCCCCGGTCCGTCTTCTTCGAGGTCCACGCGACGACGTTGCGCGGCACCGCGTCGCAGGACTTGCGCGTCACCCTGAACGTCACGCCTTGACGAAGACGCAGAAGTGCCTCACCAGGGACCGGTGCACCCGGAGTTCGTGACGCTCGATGAGTTCCATCCTCGACGCACCGATCTCGATCGCCTGCTCGCTCGGCAAGACGACGGCCGCGTAGGCGCCCTTCGGAAGCACGTCTGCGAACGCGTCGAACGCCCGCGCGTAGAGCCGCTCGATCGGCTCGCCGCGGGTCGACGCGGCACGCCCGTACGGCGGGTCGGTCGCAATCGCTTGGACCGTCGCGTTCCTCAGGGGAAGGCGTCCGGCATCCGCGACCGCGAGCCCCGCCGACAGCTCGAGTTGCCGCATCGACGCCCGGGTCCCTCGGACCATCCGACGGTCGCGGTCCGTGCCGATCGCGCCGATGCCGAGGTCGGCGGCCTCGAGCACGATCCCTCCGGTCCCGCAGAACGGATCGAGCAAGGTGCCGGTCCGCGGGATGCGGGCGAGGTTCACGAGGGCGCGTGCGAGCTTCGGGTGCAGCGAGATCGGGAGGGAGAAGGACCGGTGCGCGACTTTCCGCGTCTCGAGGCGGGCTCGGTTCACCCGATGGATGATCCGCCCGAGCACGAACTCGTCCCCGACGAGCAGGCGATAGTCGGCGTCCGGCCGATCGAGGTCCACGTTCCCCGTCCGCCCGAAGTCGGCGCCGAGAGCGCCTTCGAGCGACCGCGCGTCGACGTCCACGCCGATCCCCTCCGCGCGCACGCGGAACGTGCGGCCTCCGAGGTCCGTGTCCCGCGCCACCGCGCGGACCGTCTCGATGTCTCCCGCCGCGAGTTCCTCCGAGGCCACGTGGGCGAGTCCGAGACGGCTCACCGCCCGGGTCGCGGGCCCGGACACGTCGAGGCGCAAGAGCTTCGGGCCGAACGTCGCCGCGCGGATCTCGACGCCCTCCGCTGCGCACGCGGCGTACGCCTCGGCCCGGGGGAGCGTCGGGTGTTCGCCGGAGAGCTCGATCGCGAGGCGCACGGCCTTCGAACGGTCGGGAAGGAGATGAGCTTGCCGACGACCGTCATTTTGAAAAGGGGCGGGCCCTTCGGTGCGCCCGCGTGCGCATCCGGCCTTTCGTCCCCAACGACATCCCCGCGGTCGCCTCGATCGTCCGCGAGGCGTTGCGGGAGAACTATCCGACGTCCCTGTACCTGGACATCCATCGCTGGTGGCGGGACGGGTTCCTGGTCGCGGACCTGGACGGCCATCCGGTGGGCTTCCTCGCCTCCGTGATCACGGCGGACGGACAGGCCCGCATCCTCATGTTCGCGGTGACGGCGGGATTCCGTCGCCGCGGGGTCGGCGCCGCGATGATGGATGCCTTCCTCCGGGCGTGCGCGATGCGCGGCCTGAAGCGGATCGAGCTGGAGGTCCGCGTGTCGAACACGGAGGCGATCCCGTTCTACAAGCGATACGGGTTCGAGATCGCCGGGGCCCTGCCGCGTTTCTACACGGACGGCGAGGACGGCTACAAGATGCTCAAGCACCTGTGAGCCGCGCCCGACTCACTGGTACCCCTGGACGTCGTCGGCCTTGTGCTCGTTCCAGTAGTGGTACGGGGACGCTTCCCGCTGCGCGGACGACAGGTCCGTGCCGACGCCGGCCGAGTACGAGCCGTAGCGCTCGCGGATCTGGTCCTCGATCGACCGCGAGACCTTCACCGCGCGCCGGACATGGTCCGCCTCGATCCGCTTCGCCTCTTCCGTGACCGCGATATCCCCCGCGGACCGGATGAGGCCGCCCAACTCCCTCAGGCGCAGGCTCAGGCCCTTGTCCTTGTTGTCGAGGGTCTTCGCGCGGCGACGCGCCTCCTCGACGACGACCCCCACGGCGTCGCGGGACGCGGGCGGGATTCGCTTGTCGACCATGATCTCCTGGGCGACGAACTGCGCGAGCTTCGCCCGGTTGCTTTCGGTGTCGGGCATCGTCGTCTCGACGAGGACCTCGTATCCCGCGCCGGTGATGCGCGATCGGAGCGGCGAGAGGAGGTGCGGCAGGTCCTGGATGTTGCACGCGCCGACGAAGATGAAATCGCACGGGACCATGTCGACCTTCACGCTCGCCCCGGCGCTCTGCGGATTCCGGCCGGAGATCGGGAAGCGCTTCTCCTGCATCGCCGTCAGGATGAACCGCTGGAGGTGGCCGAGTTGCGGCAGCTCGTCGATGAACAGGACGCCCTGGTGCGCCTCGTGGATCGCGCCCGCGACGACGCGGTCGTACGGCTGCGTCCCGAGCTGCGGGTGCCCGCCGTACGGATCGTGGCGGACGTCGCCGAGGAGCTCCGTCTCGCTCGCCCCCGTCGCGAGGACGAACGGACGCCGGGTGATGGGCACGAGGACCTTGCGCGGGCTCTCTTTCTCCACCTCGCGTCGTTTCTCGAGCGCCTTCTGGTCGAGCACGCGGATCATGTCGCCCGCCCGCTCGTAGACGACGACCTCCTCCTTGCCGAACTGCTGCCGCGTCGTCGTGACGCGGTCCCGGCCGCCCATCTGTGCGAACGTCACCTCGAAGATGCCCCCGAGCAGATCGCCGAACGGATTCCCGACGTTGCCTTGGGCGGCGGCCTTCGGCCGGCCGCACTTGGGGCACATCCGGTCCGTCGGAGACGAGTAGGTGCCGCAGTGGACGCACTTGTATCCGAGCCGCTCGGCGACGTTGATCGGCGCCTCCTTCGGATCGATCAGGTCGCCTTCCGCTCCGGCGAGGCGGGTCCGCTCCGACACGACCTCGTCCCGCTGCTTCACCTCGACGAGGGGCCGTTCCGGGTTCTCCGGGTTGTGGACGATGCGGATCTCCTCCGTGACGGCCGGGAGATGGAGGGAGAGGGCCTGGGCGATCATCGACTTGCCCGTCCCGGGCGGGCCGACGAGGAGGAAGTGACGCCGCTGGTTCGCCGCGATCCGGGCGAGGGCGACCGCCTCGTCCTGGCCGACGACCCGCTTCAGGGGATCGTCCGGAATCAGGATCTCCGACGTGCTCTCGAAATCGTCGAGGCCGAATCCCTCGTCCGCCGCGAGCAGCTTCGTCCGCGCGATACGCTCACCTCGGACCTACGGCGCGAGGTCGCTCCGCGTCCAGACCTCGACCCCGGTCGGCTGCTTCGTGATCGTGCCCATCTTCGTGCCGATGACGGAGTGCATGTTCATCTCGGCCGCGATGTCGAGGATCCGCTGCGTGATGATCCCGTCGAACACCACGGCGCGGGTGTTCTTCTTCGTCTTCAGCGTCTCGACGAGCTCCCGCACCGGGATCTCCGACAGGACGATGTCCGAATCGTCGAGGAGCCGCGCGGTCGACGAGCCGCCGAGCTGCACGAGCATGTCGCGGTACTTCTCGAGCTTCGGGTTCAGGGCTTTCGTCGTCGGCGATAGAGGCGCGGGTGCGCGCTCCTCCCGGAACGCGGGCGCCTCCATGGGCCGCGCCTCGGTCGGCCGCGGCTCGGTCGGCCGCGGTTCCGGGCGTCCCTCGGAGCGTCCCGGCGGTCCGCCGGCCGGTTTCGGCTCGGGGAACTCGGATTCCGGCTTGTACACCTGGCCCGCGAGGCCGTACATCTCGACGTACTGGTCTGCGGGGATCTTGTTCCGCAGGCACTTCATGATCTGCTTCTGCGTGAGCTCCTCGACCTCCTTGCCGCGCGGCGCGCGCGCGATGAAGTCGACTTCCGCGACCTGCAGCAGCTCCTTCAGGATGAGGTCGCCGCCGCGGTCTCCGTCGACGAAGGCCGTGAGCGCGCGTTCCTTCGAGAGCTCTTGAATCGTCTTCGGGACGTTCGTGCCCTCGACCGCGATCGCGTTCTTGATGCCCGAGCGCAGGAGGTTCAGGACGTCCTGACGGCCCTCGACGATGATAATCGCGTCGCTGTCCGCGACGTTCGGCCCGGAGGGCAGGCGCTCGGGCCCGAACGAGACGATCTCGGAGACCTGGACGCTCATCTTGACCTCGTCCAAGAGGTCCGTCCCCGACGTCTTCGACTCCTCGACCATCTGGCTCAGCAGCGAACGCGCGCGTTCGATGATCTTGTTGCGCTTCGTCACGCGGACGTCCTCGACCTTGTCGACGCGGATCGAGGCCTTGCAGGGCCCGACGCGGTCGATCGTCTCGAGCGCCGCCGCCAGGATCGACGTCTCGACCTGGTCGAGCGAGGACGGGATGAGGATCGTCCCCTCGCTCCGCCCTTTCTTGCTCTGGACGTCGACCTCGATGCGGCCGATGCGTCCGCTCTTCTGCAGGTCCCGCAGGTCCAGTTCTTCTCCCAACAGCCCTTCCGTCTGGCCGAAGACGGCCCCTACGACGTCGGGCTTCTCCACGATCCCTTCGGCCTCCATTCGGGCCTGGATCAGGTATTTCGTTGTACTCGGATCGATGTTCATGCTCGCACGTTCCGGATGCGGGCCTCGCTCGCGGTTTACCTCCCGCTATCCGGACAACTCTCGGCCCCGCAGGGCGCCGCAGCCTCCCATTCCCGGGAGACAGGAAAGGATGATTCGGATGAGGGGGATCGGTGAATCGCGGCGCAAGCCGCTATCCCGGGTTCCAAACTGGGGGCGGGCCTATTTAAGGGTTCGGGCGATGATTCTCACTTTTGGGACCGTCGGCGGGTGTCGCGCCGCTGGACCTGGTCCGCGTACCATCGCTTCGAGGGCCGCTGTCGATTGCCCACGCTGGCGTGTTCCTCGACGCGCTCGACGAATCCGTGGAGCGATTCGACGTCCGTGATGTCCTTCCGGCACAGCCGCGTGAGCCGCGCGCGGATCTCCTCATCGTACCGCACGCCGTTCGCGGTGAGGCCGTCCCGCAACTGCCGGGCGAGGCGTCCGCCCCGGACATCCCAGTCGGTCAGGATGATCGCCTCGCGGTGACGCGCGGCGATGGATTCGCACAGGCCGAAGATCGTCGAGCCTTCGTTCACGAGTCGGATGTCGCCGACGACGCCGAGGGCCCGCAACGACCGGCGGTCGTACTCTCCTTCGACGATGACCGGGGCATGGCGGCTCCGCTCCTGCAGTTCCTCGACCGCCCGCTGGAGGTCCTCGTGCAGTCGCTCCCAGTCCATCAGAAACACGCCCTCGAAGCGCGACGGCCGACGACCGCGCGCTTCCTGCACTCCCTGAAACCGCGAGCCGCGAATAAGGATTGTGTGGCGACGCCATCATATACGGCGGCCCGGATATGCGAATCGTGCCGGGCGAGGAGGACGTCAACTTCGAGCGCGTGACGAAGGTCTACCGCGAGGAGAGCGGGAAGAAGACGCTCGTGAGCCTCGAGGCGGACTTCTACGACAAGCTCGCCGCGTACGTCGCGCGCCTCGATGAGGCCGCGAACAAAGAGGCCCAGAAAGATCCGAACTCGCCGAAGGCGTTGTTGCTCCAGGACGAGCTGCGCAAGGTCCGGAAACGCCGGGACCAGATCTTCACGTACCGCGAGCGGAAACTCGCACTTCTCGCGTCGAGCCGCGCGAGCGGGGCCGACGTCGAGATCCCGAACTTGCCCGCGCAAGAGCGGACGCTGTTCGAGAGCATGGTGGCGGTCTTGAGGAAGGCCCGCGCGGAGTCGTTCGGTGGATCGCCGTTCGGATCGGAACCGGCCACGCCGCCTCTCGAGCCGACGCCTCCGGAGAAACCGGCTCCGAGCAAGGAGGCTCCGCGCATGAAGGTCGTACGGGCAGAGGAGACGCGCCGCGCGCCGACGCCGCCAAGCCTGAAAGACCATGTCCTCGTTCACGTGCTCGAGGACCTCCCGCCTTTCGCAGGGATCGATACGACGTATCGGCTGAAGAAGGAGGACGTCGTCACGCTCCCAAGGACGATCGCGCAGATCCTCGTGGACCGCGGGAAAGCCCGGATTGTCCAGATGTCCGGGGCGACCGTGTGAGGTCGTTCACCGCCTTCGCCCTTTGCCTCCTCGCGACGTTGTTCGGCCTCATCGCCATCACGTACGTTTTCGCAAGCCCGGCCATCGCACCCTGATGCCCGCGGAGGGCGGAGTTTGGATCGGCGTGTTCCTCTTCGGGGACCGCTACCTGGAGCGAAAACAGCCGACGAGGAACGAGGGGTCCTTCGCGGCGCTGGCGGCTCGGATCGACGACGCCGCGCGCCTTCCATCCCATCGGTCGCGAGACAAGGATTAAATACGCCCATCGCATAGTGAAACGGGCCTCCGAGAGCTCTGGGCTCTGCAACAACGTAGCATCCCGTTTTGCGCTTGAAGGCGAAACGTGCACCCTCGACGTGCGCGGGCGTCGAAGGGGAAGGGGTAGAGGCCGCTGGAGGCGCACGCGCGCCGCTTGCACAGCGTCCGCTGATACCGATCATATGCATCCTGGACGTGTGCTAAGCCGACAGGTCCGTGGCTAACATGCTGTCTGGGGAATGGCTCGGCTCGGGCGCCGAGGAAGGACGTGCCAAGCTGCGATATGCGTCGGGTAGGCGCAAGGAACCTGTGATCCGACGATCTCCGAATGGGACCTCCTAACCGCGAGGTTGTTCCGAAAGGAACGGGAACCCCCGGAATCGAAGCATCCTAGTACGGGGAGGAAAAGAAACCAATTGGGATGCCCTCAGTAAAGGCGATCGAAGAGGGTACAGAGCAAACCGAAGCCGCCGCAGAAATGCGGTGGCGGTGTGGTGTTCGGACTCCGGCACACCTTATCCTGCCAACTCGAACTCCGGTGGAATGCCGAGGCGAAAGAGGGTGACAGCCCCGTAGAGGTACGCGGGGAAGGTGATTCGGAGGATCCAGAGTAGCGTGCGTCGGATATCGCGCGCGAATATGGGTGGCATAGACATCCAACTCTAAACACGACCCGAGACCGATAGCGCACTAGTAGCGTGAGTGAAAGCTGAAAAGTGCCCTTGACGGGAGGTAAAAAGAGCCTGAAACCAGACAGTAACAGACGTACACGGCGCGAAAGCGACGAAGCCCGAAAGGGTGGAGCGGCGTCGTGTTATCCGTTGTGAATAACGGGCCAGGGAGTTCTGACCCACGGCGAGGTTAACCTCTACACGAGGGAAGCCGAAGCGAAAGCGACATGCGCGCAACGCCGCAAGGCGCGAGGCGCGTCGTGGGCTCGCGAGGAGTCGTGGGTGCGATGCCCGAAGCCGGTCGATCTATGCCTGGATAAGCTGAAGCCCGCCGAAAGGCGGGTGGAGGGCTGAACCGGTGTTGATGTGCAAATCACTCGGATGATCTGGGCATAGGGGTGAAAGGCCAATCTAGGCCGGGAATGGCTGGTTCCCCCCGAAATCAGTCGCAGCTGGACCTCGGCGGAGGTCGGCCATGGGGTAGAGCTACTGATTGGGCGCTTAGGCGGAGAAATCCGTCGGTGCCCTGTCAAACTCCAAATCCGTGGTCACCGTAGATGCCGGGAGTCGGGTGCCTGGGGTAATCTTGGCATCCGTAAGGGAAACCGCCCAACCTGCAGTTAAGGTCCCTAAGTGCCGACTCAGTGCGAATACCAAAGGGAGTCCGTAGTCTCAGACAGCTGGGATGTGGGCTTAGAAGCAGCCATCATTCAAAGATAGCGTAACAGCTCACCAGCCGAGATTATGGGCCCCGAAAAGGGACGGGGCTTAAGTCGGTCACCGATACTGCAGAGCACCGAAAGGTGATCTTGTAGGGGGGCGTCGTGCGCGGGTCGAAGTCGGGCCGTGAGGTCCGGTGGACCGCGTTCGAATGAGGATCCTGGGAGGAGTAGCAGCAAAGTGCGGTGAGAATCCGCACCGCCGAAGGGGCCAGGGTTCCTCGGCAATGCTCGTCAGCCGAGGGTTAGTCGGTCCTAAGTGTTCTCCTAACCGAAGAACGCGAAAGGGAAGCAGGTTAATATTCCTGCACCGTGCGGATCCCTGCCCAACGTCGGACGCATCGCGGTAGGCGGAGTCGCCTTGCCTGGCGATTCAACCGTTGAAGTCCCCGGAGTGCCGTAATGGCGAGAAGGGGACGAATGCGGGAGTAGGAGCGCAAGCTCTTCCGCTCATCCGCGGTGCCCGTGAAAAGGACGTTGGGGTCAATCCGTGCGACCGTACCAAGAACTGACACAGGTGCCCCTGGGTGAGAAGCCCAAGGCGTGTCGGCAAAAATCCACGCGAGGGAATTCGGCAAATTAGCCCCCTACCTTCGGTATAAGGGGTGCCAGCCGCGCGAGCGGCTGGTCGCAGTGACAAGGGAGCCCCGACTGTTTAACCAAAACATAGGTGGCCGCCAGATCGAAAGGTTTTGTACGGCCGCTGAAGCCTGCCCAGTGCTGGTATCTGAAAGCTCGTTTCAACGGGACGAAGGACCAGTAAACGGCGGGGGTAACTATGACCCTCTTAAGGTTCCATACGCGAGCCTTAATAAAAATCGGCCATATGCGGGAAACCCCGAGTATCCTCGAGTACCCAACGCGGTAAAAATCTCGAGGTGCGGACAATCCGCAGGGAAGGCCGATCTCGCAAGAGGTCGGAACCCTCAGAGACTTTACGCCGATCGCCGCCAGCATGCGGTGAAGATAAAGTCCGACCCTCACGGCGACGTGAGGAGGTCACGAGAAATCGTGGCCCGCCTGAATCCCTCGTGAATCAGGTCACGCAAGCAACAGTGTGAGCGTAATACCTTGTCGCTTAATTGGCGACTTGCATGAAGGCCCAACGAGAGCTCTACTGTCCCCGCGTGGAGGCCGGTGAAACTGACGTACTGGCGCACAGTCCAGTACCTTCCACCTGAAAGCGAAGACCCCGTGG
>DASPZJ010000051.1:0-21006 GCA_035636315.1 Thermoplasmata archaeon | reverse complement strand
CGGGAGTGCCTGCGCCAGGAGAACTCGACGCAGCGGTGGATCGACATCCCTCAGGAGATTCAAGACCTGTATCGGCAGGCGGGCCGACCTCGGCCGCTGATCCGCGCCCGACGCCTCGAGAAGCGCCTCGACACGCCCGCGCGCCTGTACTACAAGGCAGAGTTCTACAGCCCCACGGGCAGCCACAAAGTGAACACGGCCCTCGCCCAAGCGTGGTACGCGAAGGAAGAGGGGTACGAGCGTCTCACGACGGAGACCGGCGCGGGCCAATGGGGAACCGCGCTCGCGTACGCGGCGAGCCTGGCCGGCTTGAAGACGACGATCTACTGGGTCCGGGCGGTCCACGACTGGAAGACGCAGCGGCGGCAATTCATGAAGTTGTACGGCGCGACGGTCCATCCGTCCCCGAGCAAGGAGACCGCGGTCGGACGAGCGCTCCTCGCGAAAGACCCGCACCACCCCGGGGCCCTCGGCATCGCGGTGTCGGAAGGGCTCGAGGACGCGCAAGGGGACGACCAGGCGATCTACTGCCTCGGGTCCGTGCTCAACCATGTGCTCCTCCATCAGACGATCATCGGGCTCGAGACCCAGCGGCAATTCGAGCTCGCGGGGGAGCACCCCGACGTCATGATCTCCTGCCTCGGCGGCGGCTCGAACTTCGGCGGCTTCGCCCTGCCCTTCCTCGCGGAGGCGATCCACGGAAAGGACATCCGCTTCATCGCGGCGCAGAGCGCCGCCGCCCCGAACCTGCAGGGCGAGTACCGCTACGACTTCGCGGATCACGCGGAGATGACGCCGCTCCTGAAGATGTACACCCTCGGCCACCAGGCCGAGATGACGCCGGTGCGCGGGGACGGGCTCCGGTACCACGGGTGCTCGCCGATCCTCTCCCTCCTCCGGCACCGCGGGCTCATCGACACGGTCGCCTACCCCACGGACGAGCGACACGTGTTCGAGCGCGCCCGGACGTTCGTGCAGACGGAAGGCTTCCTGCCCGCGCCGGAGAGCGCGTACAGCATCGCCTGCGCGGTCGACGAGGCGCTGAAGTGCAAGGAGTCGGGCGAGGCCAAGGTCATCGCCTTCAACGTGAGCGGACACGGCTTCATGGACATGGAAGGGTACGCCGAGGTCCTCGGGCTGTGAAGGTCCGCTCGATCGCGGGGCGTGCCCGCATCAACTTCATATGAGACGTACGGGTGCTAGGACGACACCCAGTGTGGGGAGTGGAGACCGTGGGAGCGTACGCGAGGACCGTCGCCTTGTTCGTCCTGTTGGCGGGCATCTTCGTGCTGTTCGGTTGGGCGATCGGCACGGTCTGGCTCGGCGATTGGATCACCGGCGCAATCCTGTTCCTGTTGCTGGCGGGTGCGATGAACGCGATCGCGTACTTCGCGTCCGACAAGATCGTCCTCTGGTCGTACCGGGCGAGGCTCGTGACGGAGGCGGAGGCACCGGGACTGTATCGCATCGTGCGGCAGGTAACGCAACAGGCGAGCCTACCGATGCCCAAGGTGGCCATCGTCCCGACCCAGACGCCGAACGCGTTCGCGACGGGCCGGAACCCCGAGCACGCGGTCGTCGCGGTGACCGAAGGAATCCTCCGGCTGCTGAGCGAAGACGAGCTCCGGGGGGTCCTCGCGCACGAGGTGTCCCACGTCCGGAACCGGGACATCCTCGTGATGTCCGTCGCGGCAACCCTCGCGGGCGCGATCTCCTTCATGGCGCGGATGTTCTGGTGGAACAGCCTGTTCGGCGGATCCCGGGACCGGAACGGGAATGGGGCCGCGATGATCCTCGCCGTCGTCGGGATGGTCCTCGCGCCAATTGCCGCGCTCCTCGTGCAGCTGGCGATCTCCCGCAGCCGGGAATACAAGGCGGACTACAGCGGCGCGAAGGCGATCGGGCAGCCGCTCGCCTTGGCGTCTGCGCTCGAGAAGCTCGAGGTCGAAAACCGCCGTCGGCCGATCACGTTCGGCAGCCCGGCGTCCCAGAGCCTCTTCATCGTGAACCCGTTCCGCGGAGGCGCGTTCGTCCGGATCTTCGCCACCCACCCGCCGATCCAGGAGCGGATCGCGCGCCTTCGGGCGCTCGCGCAGGGCATCGACCGGTACTGAGGCTCAGCCGAACTCGTGCCCCACGTGCCGTCCGTGGCGGGCGTCAAGGTCCTTAATCTGGTCGCGGACCTCGAGGTTCGGCTCGAGGATCTCGAACTCCTCGAGGTAGTTCCGGTCCTTGTAGACGACCGTCGTGCGGCCGTCCTTCACCATGCGGATGACGAGGTTGAGGTCGCCGCCGCCTTCCGGGCCCTCGTACAACGTGTAGAAGCCCACGAAATGGCCGACGATCTCCTCGAAGCCGGAATGCGGATAGTAGAACCGGAACCGCACGCGGTCTCCGGGGTAGATGTCCATCTTGTCGAGGAGCTTGTCGTCGAGGACGCCCGCCTTCTTGAGGATGCGGCGCTCCTCGGTGATCTCGTCCTTCTGCTCGACCATTCCGGGGGTCGGGACATACACCGTTCGACTTAAACCAGCGCCCGGTCGTCCCTGAACGCGCCCAGGGGCGGACCGGAACCAACCTTGACCGGCGCGGCGCACCTGACTCGAATCGAAACCGCGGCGGCGATCTGGGCCTCGGGGAACTACTCGCAAAAATACGTATTGGCGGCGAAATACAGATAGTACGTATCGCGCCCTCAAGAGCCCCTCCCTCTCCTCCCGCGACCGAGGCAACTTCATGGCGGGACTTCCGGAACGCAGTTCCTTCTCCGTGGGCAGGACTCTGGTGATCGCGATCGTCGTGGCTGCGCTGGTGGGCGCCGTGGCCGGATACGCAGCGGGCTACCTTTCGCGGGCTCCTCCTTCGCCGCCTCGGACGCTGCAGCCGGCGCAGGCCCGGGAGTTTTGGGTCTTCACGGTCGTGCTGCCGTTCAACGACAGCACGCCAGGGTTCCCTTCCCATGACTACTTCGCGCCGGACCGGATGACGGTCAATCTGGGCGACAATGTGACGGTCCACTTCTTCAACACGGAGACCGAGCCGGAGGACCATACGTTCACGATGGACGCGCCGTATGCGATGAACCACGTGCTGCCCTACGGCAACACCACGACATTCTCCTTCGTCGCGAACACGCCGGGGATCTTCGCGTACCGCTGCGAATACCATCAACCGACGATGACGGGCTGGCTGGTCGTCTTGGAGGATTAGGCGGCTGCGAGGTCGAACAGCATCGATTTCCTTCTGACCGCGCTCGCGTCCACGATGGTTGCAGGTAATTACGAAATCGTTATGGACTAGCCTATTGTTGAGGCCTCCATGGAACCGAATCGGAGCCGTTGGGCGGGTCGTTTCATCGGGGCTGCCATCATCCAAGGCGCCATCGCGTTCGCCATCTTGGGCGTCTTGATCGGAATCAGCGCGTTACAGATGAATCCCAGTCCCGGACGGATCGTCGCGGGAGGGGACACCTGCTCCGTCACGATCACCAATCAGACCGCGGGGACGGGCACGGCGACGTGCTCGAGCGCCGGGATGTGGTTCGTGGTCGGGATGATCGGCTACGGTCTCGTCGGCGTGTTGGGGGTCGCGATGAGCGCGCTGTTCTATCAACACCTCGAGGTCACCCTTGGCGCCGTCTACACGGGGTGGCGGAACTTCGTGGCTTGGCTTCACCTGGTCCTCGGAGGCGTTAGCGCGAGCGCAGGGACTCTCCTCATGGCTTACGGCGGGTACATGGGAGGCGCAGCGTTGCTGCCGGTGTCCTCGGGGGGCCTCGGCAAGAACGCGTTCTACGTCCATACGAACATCCTGAACCCTCTCGCGCCGTACATCACCGCCCTCCTCGGAATTGCCCTTCTCGGGTTCTTCCTAGGAGGAATCGGGTACGTCACCGCGTGGTGGTCCGCCCGGAAGAAGGCGACCTCGGCCTGAGCCGGGACGGACACGACCTCGAAAGGGGCCGACGCGGGGATACCCCGCCGATTGTCTTCGGCAGCTGGCGCGAATCAGGCGTCCATGTACCGGTAGAACTCGTACGGCGAGGGCCGGAGCGAGGTCTGCAGGTGCTCGTCGAGCTTCAGCTCCTCATACTTCTCGAGGAGGTCCTGCGGGAAGACGGACTTGAGGAACATATAGTCCGTCTGCAGGTGCTCGATCGACTCTTTCAAGGAGCCGGGCAGCTCGCGGACGCCGTATTCCTTGCGCTTGCTCGCGCTCAGGTGGTACAGGTCCTCGTCGACCGGGTCGCCCGGGTCGAGCTTCCGCTTGACGCCGTCCAGGCCGGCGCACAACATCGCCGCGAACGAGAGGTACGGGTTGCAGGCCGGGTCCGGGGTGCGGTATTCGATCCGCTTCGCGGCCTCGATCCCCTGGTAGTACATCGGGATCCGGATGTTCGCGCTGCGGTTGCGCTTCGACCAGGCGATGAACACGGGCGCCTCGTAGCCCGGCACGAGCCGGCGATACGAGTTCGTCGTCGGGTTCGTGAACGCGCACAGGCTGCGGGCGTGGTCCATCAACCCGCCGATGTAGTACCGGCACGTCTGGCTGATCTCCGCATACTCGTCCTTCGGATCGAACATCATGTTCTTGCCTTTCGTCCAGAGGCTCTGGTGGACGTGCATCCCGCTCGCGTTGTCGCCGAAGATCGGCTTCGGCATGAACGTGGCCATCATCCCCATCTTGTGCGCGACCATCTTCATGACGTAGCGGTACGTGACGACGTTGTCCGCCATCGGCACGAGCTCGTCGTAGCGCATGTCGATCTCACACTGCCCTGCGGTCGCGACCTCATGGTGGTGCGCGTCGAGCGTGAGGCCGAAGGAATCGATGAGCACCCGACACGCCTCGTTGCGGAAGTCCTGGAGGCTGTCGACGGGCGGCGCGGGGTAGTAGCCTTCCTTGAACCGGATCGGGAAGTTCTTGCCGTCGCTGGCCTGCCAAGGAGCCTCGCGGGAGATAATCTCGTACCCGGCACCGGACCACGGGTTCCGGACCGCGTCCGCGGTCGGCAGCATTCGGATGCCGTCGAACACGAAGAACTCGATCTCCGGACCCCAGTACGTCGTATCGTAGCCTTGGTCCGCGGCGAACTGGACGGCTCGCTGGGCCATGTAACGCGAGTCCCGGCTGAATCGCTCGTGGCTGCCGCCCTCGTACACGTCGACGAAGAAGCGGGCGGTCTTGTGCGCCCCCTCGTACCACGGAAGCACGGCCAACGTGGACGGGTCGGGGTCCATCACCATGTCGGACTCGTGGATTTCCTTGAAGCCCTTGATCGAAGAGCCATCCAACTTGCCGACCCCCCGCTTGAACTCCTCCGGACCCAAGGAAGTCGAAGGAATCGTGATATGTTGAAGCGCTCCGAGGACGTCGACGAACTGCAGGTCGATCCACCGGATCCCCTCGGTCTCGATCCGTTTCAACGCCGACGCCACGGTCAGTTTCTTGGACTTCGCCGGGGTGCTCGAGGCAATCGCCATGTCCTTCCCGCCTGGACGGACCCGCCGTCCGTCCGTTGCGTTAGCGAGAAATATGAACATATATAAACTGTTGGCCTCGGAAACCGTACATATGACCGGAATCCTCATATTCTGTGGGACATTGTTCGGAACGTCCCGCACGGCCGACGCACAATCCGAGCATTCGGCCGACCGGAGGACGGAGAGACCATGGCATCCTCGGAAGGACTCGATGACCTCGACGTTCGGATCGTACGCCTCCTCAACTCAGACGCGCGCAAGTCGTTCCGAGACATCTCAAAGGAAGTCGATGCGAGCATCAGCACGGTCTCGAACCGGATCCACAGGCTCGAGGAGGACGGCGTCATCTCCGGATACGTCCCGCTCCTGAACGAATCGAAGCTCGGCTTTGACGTCCTCGCGGTCGTCGGGGTGAAGATCCAGAAAGGCAAGCTCCTCGAGGTCCAACGCCGGATCGCGAAGGACGAGCGCGTCACCCACGTGTACGACGTCACCGGCGAGTGGGACTCAATCGTCGTGGTGCGGCTGCGGACGACCCGCGAACTCGACGCGTTCATCAAGCGCCTCGGCTCGATGGAGTACGTCGAGAACACGTACACGCAGGTCGTGCTGAACGTCGTCAAGGAGGAGCGCCGCGTCCTCCTCTGACTTCCCGCGGGATGCCTACACAACGTTTATGGGCGTACGCCCGGATATCTTGAGGGGGAGAGTGGAGGGCAATGGCCGACCTCCTGAACTTCAATTCGGACCGGGAGCTCGAATTCACTCCGGGCCGCCCCCTGGAGTTCGATGCCCGGCGTCCGCTCGAGTTCGATTCGCGCCGGGCGCTGGAATTCAACGCGAACCGCGATCTCGGGTTCGGCCGCCGCGGCGTCGTGTTCCGCGGGTTCGTGTGCCCGATCTGCGGCGCCCTCGTGACCGAGGACGCGAAGCGGTGCAACGAGTGCGGCACCGTGTTCGACGACGGCTCGAGGGCCAGTGGACCGCCTGCTCCGACGGTTCCGGGCAAGACGGCCCCGGCGCCTCCGAAGCCCCCGGCGAGCCCCGCGCGACCCCCCGCGACGGCGACGTACTGCGCGTACTGCGGCGCGAAGGTGAAGCGCACGGATACCTTCTGCTGGAACTGTGGTGCTCGCGCGAGCGGCGCCTCCGGAGTCGTGAAGCTGCCTTCCCAGAAGGTCGAGTCCGTCACGCGTGACTGGCGTCAGGGGAGGTGAAACGATGGCTCTCCTCGGTCTGAGTCCGTACACGTGGGTGATGATCATTTTCCTCATGCTCCTCATCCTGGTCCTCGTCTTGGGAGATATCGGAGGGCTCGATTTCGATCACGACATCGGCCTGGACGTCGACACGGGCCTCAGCCCGCTCAGCCTGCCGATCGTTTCCGCCTTCGGCACGGCGTTCGGCGGCTTCGGGACGATCCTCGAGACCCTTGGCTTCGGCTCGATCGTCACGCCGGTCCTCGCCGCCGTCTTCGCGATCCTGGTGGCCGGCGGGATGTACGTGGTCATGCTGAACCTGTTCGTGAAGAGCCAGGCGGAGACGCGGGTGGATCTCGCGACCCTGGTCGGGTACAAGGGTCAAGTCATGATCCCGATCAAGCCGGGTCAGCCCGGCCAAATCGTCGTTGTGACGCAGGCGCGGGGACGCACGCTGCTCCAAGCGATCTCCGAAGACCCGATCGGGACGGACGAGCACGTCGTCGTCGATTCAATCGTAGGGAACTCGGTCAAGGTGCACAGAGTGTAGGAGGGAGTGTCATGGCAGACGGGGATATCATCGTATTCGTCGTACTGGCAATCGTGGGTGGCGGGTTTGGGACTGTGCTGGCGTATGCGAGCCGATACAAGAAGGTCCCGCCGAACATGGCGATGGTGATCTACGGGAAAAAGCAGCGCGGGCCCGGTGGCCGCGGATACACAGTAAAATCGGGCGGCGCGAAATTCATTTATCCGATCTTCGAGTCCGTAGAGTGGCTCAAGCTCGACGTGCGCACGTTGGATCTGGTCGTCACGGACATCGTGACCGACGTCAAGCGATCCGGCGCGAAGATCAACATCAAGGCGGTCGCGCAGGTTAAGATCTCGTCCGACGAAGCGACGCTGGACACCGCCGCCGAGAACCTACTAGGAAAGACCGAACAGCAGGTCGATGAGATTGCGCTAAAGACACTGGAAGGACACGTCCGTGGCGTGTGCGCGACCTTGACGGTCGAAGAGGTCAACTCGGACCGCGACGCGATCGCGTCGAAGATCCTCGGCATGGCGGGCAACGACCTGCGGAACATGGGAATCGAGATTCGATCCTTCGTGATCAAGGAAATCGAAGACGCGATGGGCTACCTGGACGCCCTCGGCGTCAAGCGGACAGAGGAGGTCAAGAGGGACGCCCGGATGGGAAAGGCGAACGCGAACCGCGAGGCGACAATCGCGGAGGCCCAAGCGGCGCAAGAGGCCGAGAAGGCGAACGCGAGCGCGGAGGCGAACGTCGCCCAGTTCCACCGGGACCGAGACATCATAAAACAGCAGTCCGAAGCGACCGTCGAGTTCGAGAGAGCGAACAAGGAAATCGCCTTCCAGCTCCAAACCGCGAAGCGGCAACAAGAGCTAATCGTCGAACAGCGGAAAATCGACATCCGGGCCAAGGAGCAAGAGGTCCTCGTCCAGGAACAGGAAGTCCGGCGGCGGGAGCAGGAGCAGATGGCGGCCCAAGTCGTGCCCGCGAAGATGCAGGCGGATGCCGTGGCCGCCCTCGCGGATGGCGAGAAGCGAAGGTCCATCATCACCGCCGAGGGCGAGAAAGAGCGCGCGATCCTCGTCTCGGAGGGCGAGCGGGAGCGTCTCTCCCGGACGGCCGCCGGCGAGGCGGAGCGCATCCGACAGGAAGGCACCGCGGAGGCGGACATCATCCGGCTCAAGGGCGAGGCACAGGCGTACGCGATCAAGGCGACCGGACTCGCGGAAGCGGAGGCGATGCGCGCGAAGGCACAGGCGTGGGAGCAGTACGGCCGCGCGGCGGTCACGCAGCTCATCGTCGAAAAGCTTCCGGAGATCGTCGCCAACGCGGCGAAGTCGCTCGAGACGACGCAGAAGCTCATCATCATGGGCGAACGGGGCCCATCGCAACTCGTCGGGAGCGTCGTGGACATCGCCGCCACGGCGCCGGCGCTCGTGAAGGCGCTGACGGGGATGGACCTCTCCGAGCTCGCGGGCAAGCTGAAAGACATCTCGAAGTGAGGGCGTGGCCCTGAACTATTGCGGCGCGTGCGGGGCGCCGCTCCAACCCGGAGCTGCGTTCTGCATGCACTGCGGAGCGCGGATCCCAAGGTCCACGGCCGACGATACGGCAGCGCCCGCGGCCGCCCCGTCGCCGGCCCCCGCACAGACGTGGCCTCCGTCGGCTCCGCCTCTCTCGCCGCAGATGCAGGCGCCGCCGATCGCACCTGGATACTGGCCAGGACAGCCGTATGCGGCTCTACCGACGAAGAAGAAGTCTCCCTTGCTCGTGGTCGCAATCGTGATCGTCGCTCTCGTCGTCGTAGTCGGCCTCGCCGCGGCCGTCTACGTACTCACGTCCCCGAAGGCGCATTTCGTGAGCATCACCAAGATGGGTCTCGATGGGAAGGGGAACATGACGTTTGACGTGCAGTTCGCAATCGAGGGCGCGTCGATCGGTGTCGACAAGCTTCACCTGCATTTACGCGCGTTCGAGAATGGGGTCCAGTACGGATACGGCGTGTATTTCTGGAACCAAGATGCTCTCTCGGTTGGAACGCACACGTGGGGCGTACACATTGCCGTTGACCCGAACAACCTGTCTGCGTTCACCTACCGTTTCACGCTCGAGGTCAACGGGAGCGTTGTGGAACAGACCACGGTGACGTGATCCATGGATGAGGCCCCGGTCGAATGGTCCGTCGGGATGGATCCGGACCTCGCGATTGACGCGTGGTCCACCGCCGCGCTCCTGGCGGCCGTGCTCGAGGCCCTACTCGAGGAGCCCGAGAAGCTCGCGGTCGCATTGAGAGTCCTCGCCGGGGCGACAACATAACCTGTGCCCGCGCGGTTTACAGGTTCATCACGACGACGTCCTTGACGGCCCGCATGCCCTGAAACGGCAGGATGAGCCGACCTTCCGGATCCGTCTTGATTCCTTTCCTCGGCACATTCTCCGCCGGGAGCACGAGGACGTCGGACAGCTTCCCGCTCTTCGTGTTCACGATGAAGTTCTCAATCGTCCCCAGGATCTGACCGTCGTTCGTCATGACGGTCTTGCCCCGGAGCTCCGTGGCAAACTTCTTCATCCCATCACCCGCATCGGCGAGGGCCCGTTGCGGCACCGCCGCGGCGGGATCCCATCCCTTTGTCCGACAGACATCTGACGCACGATATATGAACGTTCCGCCGCGATGCGGAATCAGCGCGCCGGCGGCTGCCAGTCTTCCGGCGGAGGAGGCACCATCGCGCGGATGCTCTTCAGGTACGGGAGGGCCGCGCCGACGATTCCGAGGACGACGGAGATGAGGAGAAGCCACCAACCGAGGCCCGCACCCCACGACCAGTCCCGCGATGGCGCCGTGGTACGGGTAGAACCCCAGAACCCCGCGACCGTGAACGTCCCGACGTCCGTCGTCGCGGCGCCGGGAATTGCGACGATCGGGTAGAGGAGGGCCAAGAGTCCGACGCCGACCACGAGAAGGCTCATGACCAAGAGCGTGAGGGTCGACATCCGCCGCGTGCGTTCGATCGTGAAGAGCACCGCGACCGCGATGATTAGGAGGATGAACACCACGACAAGGAGATATGCGGTGGCGAGGACGCCCGCCACGGTGTCGAAGGAGAAGAAGCCGGACGTGTACGGCAGGATGAGGGTCCCGTCCCAGTTGCCATTCAGGTAGTTGTCCATGGTGACGGTCGTCCAGCTGTAGGAACTGATCTCGCGGTTGCCGCCGCTCACCCAGGCCATCGACCACAGCGGCGACCCAACGGCGATCAACGCGAGGAGAATCGCGAGGCCGAGGGCCAAGCGCGACGGTCCGAGGCCCCAGATCCGACGGGCCCATGCCCTGAAGGGAGGGAGGCGCATCGACCCCGCAAGCAGGCAGGTGGATAAAAAAGGTCCGACGTGAATTCGCGGGACGTCAGCGGTACAGGACGCTCTCTTCGCGCTTCCGCTCGACGCCTTTCTTGAAACGTTTGTCGAACTCCTCGTAGAACTTAATCGTGTCCGCATCGATGCTCGGACGGACGACCTTCATGGCTTCCTGGAAGTGCGTCGTCGACACGCGCTTCGCATGTTTGCTCTCGCGGAGCGCGATCATCGCGGCTTCACGGCACAACCCTTCGATGTCCGCGCCGGAGTAGCCGTCGATGTCGACCGCGAGCTCCTCGAGGTCGACGCCGTCCAGAGGCATCGTCTTCGTGTGCACCTTAAGGATCGCGAGGCGCGCGTCCCGGTTCGGGGTCGGCACGAGCAGGATGCGGTCGAATCGGCCCGTGCGAAGCATCGCCGGATCGAGCCGGTCCGGACGGTTCGTCGCGCCGATCACGACGACGCCCTCGAGGGACTCGAGGCCGTCCATCGACGTCAGGAGCTGGTTCACGACCCGTTCGCTCACGCCGCTATCCGAGTCGAATCCGCGGACGTGGGCGACCGCGTCGAGCTCGTCGAGGAAGACGATGCAGGGAGCGACCTGTTTCGCCTTCTTGAAGATCATCCGGACGGCCTTCTCCGATTCGCCGACCCACTTGGACATGACCTCCGGACCCTTAATCGAGATGAAGTTCGCCTCGGACTCCGTGGCCACGGCTTTCGCGAGCAGCGTCTTGCCGCTCCCGGGCGGGCCGTACAGCAGGATGCCGCGCGGCGGCCGGATGCCCATCCGCTTGAACGCCTCGGGATCCTTGAGCGGCATCTCGACGGCCTCGCGAAGCTTCATCTTCACGTCCTCGAGGCCACCGACATCGGACCAGTTGACGCGCGGCACCTCGACGAGGACCTCCCGCATCGCGCTCGGCTCGACCTCCTTCAGCGCGAGCTTGAAGTCCTCGCTCGTCACCCGCATCTTCTCCAGCGTCTCCGCGGGGATCGGCTTGTCGAGGTCGATCTCAGGGAGGTATCGCCGCAACGCCTTCATCGCCGCCTCCCGGGCGAGGGCGGCGAGGTCCGCCCCGACGAACCCATGGCATACGTCGGCGAGCTCGGAGAGCAGCCGGTCCCGATCGTCCTCGGCGCCTTCGATCGGCATGCCTCGCGTGTGAATCTGCAGGACCTCTTTCCGGCCCATCCGGTCCGGGACTCCGATCTCGATTTCCCGATCGAAGCGGCCCGGCCGGCGCAGCGCGGGATCGATCGCCTCGTCGCGGTTCGTCGCGCCGATGACGATGACCTGACCGCGGCCCGAGAGCCCGTCCATCAGCGTCAGGAGCTGGGCGACGACCCGACGCTCGACCTCGCCGGTGACCTCCTCCCGCTTCGGAGCGATGGAGTCGAGCTCGTCGATGAACAGGACGCTCGGCGCGTTCTTCTGCGCCTCCTCGAACTTCTCCCGGAGGCGTTCCTCGCTCTGGCCGTAGTACTTCGACATGATCTCCGGCCCTTGGATGGAGTAGAAGTTGGCCCCAGCCTCGTTCGCGACCGCTTTGGCGATGAGCGTCTTGCCGGTCCCCGGCGGGCCGTACAGAAGCACTCCCTTCGGAGGATCGATGCCGAGGCGCTCGAACAGCTCCGCGTGCTTCAGTGGGAGCTCGATCATCTCGCGGACCTTCATGAGCTCCTCCTTCAGGCCGCCGATGTCTTCGTACGTGACGGTCGGCGTGAGGACCTCGCCCTCGCGGACGGGCTCCTCTTTCATCTCGATAATCGTGTCGTCCTGAATCTGGACGATTCCTTTGGGCGCCGTGCTGATGACCATGAACGGGAGGGCGCCGCCCATGAGGGCGATGCCGGGGACGATGACGACGTCGCCCTTGTTCAGCGGACGCTTCAGGAGGCCGCGCTTCACGAAGTTCTCGATCCCTTGGCCGAAGGAGATCTTATGGCCCTCGCTGATGATTGGCGCAATCGTGATGCGCTCCGCCGGCAGGACCTCGGCCTTGCGGACCTCGACCTTGTCCCCGAGGCTCACCCCGACGTTCCGACGGACGAGGCCATCGATGCGGATGATGCTCTTCCCTTCGTCCTCCTGCATCACGCGGAACAACTTCGCCGCCGTGGACTTCTTCCCGATGATCTGGATAATCTCGCCCACGTCGACGCCGAGCGCCACGCGGGTCTTCGTGTCGACGCGGGCCCGACCCAAGCCGACGTCCGACTGGGGCGCTTCGGCCACCTTGAGGACAATCCGCTCAGGCACACCGGTTCGAAGTCCCCCGGCTTATATCAAGGTTGTGGGACGGTAATCGCGGTCCGACAAAGTTCAGAAATCACGAGACGGTCCGACGCTCGCGGACCTCGCTCGACGAGTGCACGACGAGCTCCTTCGCCTCGACGACGTCGATGCGGCAGTGGGGCCCGATGCGGACCGCATTTCCCTTGACGAGCGTCGCCGTCGTCGCCTCGAGCTCAATCTCTTGGCCTTCGATTCGGTCCGCGGTCAACTCCCCGCGGATCCGGAAAAAGCCTCCGGTGGCCTTCACGCGGATTTCCTCCGCCTCGATCGTGGGAATCTTCGAGGTGCCCTGGAGGTCGATCTCGACTTCTTCGGCCTTTAACCCACCGTCGATACGAACGGACCCGCTCAATCGAAATTCCTCGGCCTCGACCCGGCCTTTGACACTCAGCGAGCCGCTCGAGGAAATCTCCTCCGCTGCAATGGAGCCGTCGACCTGAAGGGAGCCGCTCGTCTCGATCTCCTCGGCTTTCAGGTTCCCCGCGATGCGCGTCGATCCCGCAGCTCGGAATTCCTCCACATGCACGTCGGAATCGAAGATGCAGGATCCGGCGATCCGGGCGCTCTTCGCCTCCAATGGACCTTGGACCCGGGCGCTCCCGGCGGCCTTGAACTCCGCCGTCTTGATCGGGTTCCCCGTCACGACGCCGCTGCCGAGGATCTTGATCGATTCCTCGCTCAGCTTCGTTCCGATCCCCGAGAAGTCCACGGCGCGCATCGCTTCGCCGACGACGTGAGCCGCGTGCTCGGCATGGCGGGACGCCTCGGCTGTCGCCTGCGCCACGACGGCCCCAATCGCCTCCCCGAGATCCGGCGTCACTGCCTCAGGTGCTTCCGACTCCTCCGGCTCTTCCGGTTCCGAATCGTAGCGGGCCTTGATCTCCAAGTATGTCTTCTCGTTGATCTCGCCGCGCGCGAGGCGTTCCTCGAGTTTCCGGAGGATGTCCTTCCGCTTCATTGGGTCCACCGGAAAGTGGAGGCCACAGCGAAATACATTTCCTTCCGCGCACGGGCCTCGAACGGGGCTTTCGCAATCCATGTCTCGGTCTTCTTCCGGGCGTTCTTGTGTCCGAGCATACCGAGTCGATGGGACCCGGCTTATTTATGCAAACGTCGCGGATAAAAATGATACCTTCCGCCGGCGTCTCGACATCATCTCCTTCCGGGGAGACGACGTCCGACGCGACGGGGAAGAACGTTGAAGTAGGCCGAAACGACTCGCCGGACGGGATGCCGGAACCGTTGGAGCTCATCCGTATTGCGGGCTCGGAAACGCGCCGCCAAATCCTTCGGCTGCTCCAGAAGGGGTTCGACCACCCGGAAGACCTCGCGAAGAAACTGAAGATCCGCCGAACGTCCGTTGACAAGCAACTCGTCGAGTTGTTCGCGTGGGGTCTCGTGGACCGTGCCGCAATTTTCCCGCCGAACGGACGGCCTCGAATCGTGTACCAGGTGACGCAACGCGGGAAGGACCTCTTGGACCTCCTCGAGCGCGTCGTGAAAGAGTACACGTCGTCGTTCAAGTCCGACTTCGCGCGCGAACTCGAAGCGCTGGAAGCGAAACTCGCGGCCGGCGAGATTGCGGAGGAGATGTACTTCAAACGCCGCAAGGAGCTCGAGGCGCGCTACAGCCTAGCCCTGTGATCGGCCTTCCTTCCGCCGCGCGCGGGCGATCGCTTCCTCGAGGGTGAGTTCGCCTCGGGCCACGGCCCCGGCCAGCTCCGAGGAGATCGTCACGACGCCGCCGCTTCCGAGGCGGGAGCGCCGCTGAATCTCGCGGACCTCCCCCGGCGTCGGGCGAATCTCGAACGGAGGGACGGCCCGCGGGCCCGGCGTCCGGGCGATCTCGATCGCCGCGTCGACGTCCGGCTGGGGGCTCCGATGGGTCGTCCCGGCCTCGTCGACGATCTCCACGCGCAGGCGGTCCCGCGAGAGCGCGTTCAGGATCCGATTCCGATTCGTGGGGTCGCCGTGGCCGACGCGCACCTTCACCTCCTCCGCAGGGAACGTCCGCACGGCTTGATGCACGTGGAACGCGACCGCCTCGGGACTCGCGGCGATGCGCGTGTCGATCACCTCTCCGTCCCCGATGATCGCGACTCCGGGCTCTCGGCCCGGGTCCACCCCAATCCAGAGCTCCCGCCACGCGGCCTTGCCCTTCAGCAGCTGCAGGGCCTTCGCGATCGACGCGTCGATGTCGTCGACCCGGACGACGTGCGGGAAGCGGATCTTCGCCGCTTCGGCGGGGGACGTCAGGATCGCCCCGACCGACTCCGGGACGCGGCGGGCGAAGGAGAGGCTGGCGAACGGCAGGTCCCGCGCCTTGAGCGCGGCGACGAGGTCGTGGTAGAGGCGGAAGTCTTCGGTCAGGATCGCGAGGACCTTGCGCATCGCGAGGGACGAACCGAACCGGGGCGGATAATCCTTCTGCGAATCGGCCGTTTTCACAAATGATTCACATCAGTGATTATTGAGTCGGAACCGATTCATATCCATCTCCCGCATCGTGTCGGGAGGAGATTCATATTCTGCAGGAACAGGTCGCTCCGGAACTCGATGCGAAGGGCTTGCTTCTCCGTGACGCGCTAGCAATCGTGACCGTCGTGGGCGCCCTCGTCGCGTTCTACGGAATGATCAAACTCGTCTCGTACCTGGCGGGAATCCCCTCGCCCTAAGGCCTCCGGAACCGATCGAAGGCGCCCCGCGCGCCCCCATCCTCCCCTCGACTCCGGCCCAATTGCTCGAGCGCCCGCCGCTCGTCGGCGGTCAGGCGGGTCGGCGTGACGACGACCACGCGCACGAGTTCGTCGCCCCGGCCGCGCCCCTGGAACCTCGGGAGTCCCTTCCCGCGGAGCCGGAGCACCGTGTGGCTCTGGATGCCCGTGGGCACCTGCAGCCGACTCCTCCCGTCGAGCGTCGGGACCTCGACCTCCGTGCCGAGGGCGGCCTGGGAGAACGAGATCGGCAGATCGATGAGCACATCGTCGCCGTCCCGGACGAACCGGTCGTGCGGGGCGACTCGAATGACGACGTACAGGTCCCCCGGAGGCGCGCCCGCGTCCCCCGCGAGGCCCCGCCCCGGCACCCGGAGCCGGACCCCTTCCGGGACTCCGGGCGGGATGTCGACCGCGATCGTCCGGTCCTCCTCGAGGCGGCCGTCGCCGTGGCACCGGGGGCACGGAGCCTCCGGCCACTGCCCGCGGCCGTTGCACTTCGGGCACGTGGTGATCGTGATGAACTGGCTGTGGCCCCGCCGCTGGGCGCTGCTCACCTGGCCCCGGCCTCCGCAGGTCGGGCACGTCACGAGCCGCTCCCCTTCCGCCCCCGTCCCCCGGCATGCCGGGCACGTCATCGGGTATCGGACCGTGATCTCCTTGCGGCCGCCGCGGGCGACGTCCTCGAGGGTGAGCTCGACCTCGACGTGGGTGTCCTGGCCCGCCGCGGGCCCGCGGCGGCGGCCGACGACGCCCCCGCCGAAGAACTGCTCGAAGAGGGAGCCACCGAACCCCCCCGAGCGTCCGAAGACCGACTCGAAGAAGTCCCGGCCGAAGATGTCCTCGACGTCCGACGCGTGCGTGAAGCGGGACCAGTCGAAGCCCTGGCCACCCCACACCTGCTGCTTCAGGCCCTCGGCGCCGAACTGATCGTAGATCCGGCGCTTGTCTTCGTCGATCAGCGCCTCGTACGCCTCGGAGACCTGCTTGAACTTCTCCTCCGCCGCCTTCGGGTCGTCCTTGTTCAGGTCCGGATGGTATTTCTTCGCGAGCCGGCGGTACGCCTTCTTGATGTCGTCCTTCGAGGCCTCGCGGGGAACGCCGAGGACCCCGTAGTAGTCAAGGTCGGTCATTCCGGCGCCCGTCCCGCCCCGAGACCCCCGCTCACTTCTTGTCGACGTCTTCGAAGTCCGCGTCCACGACCCCCGAGTCGGAGGGCCCGCCGGCATCGCTGGCATCGCCGGCGCCCGGCGGCGGTGCGGTGGCGGGGCCGCCTTTGCCGTACATCTCGACGCCGATCTTCTGGGCTTCGGCGTTCAGCGCGTCAACCGCGGCGCGGAGCTTCGAGATGTCGTCCGTCTGGAGGACCTTTCTGAGGGCCTCGAGCTTGCCCTCGACGGACGTGCGGGTGGCCTCGGAGATCGCGGATCCGTGTTCCTTGAGGAGCTTCTCCGTGGCGTAGACGAGCTGGTCCGCGTGGTTGCGCAGCTCGACCAGTTCCCGCCGCCGGCGGTCTTCCTCCGCGTGGCTCTCCGCGTCGCGCATCGCCTGGTCGATCTTCGCCGGGTCCATCCGCTGCGGCGCCATGATCGTGAGTTTCTCGGTCTTCCCCGTGGCCAGGTCTTTCGCGCTGACGTTCAGGATCCCGTTCGCGTCGATGTCGAACGTCACCTCGATCTTCGGCACGCCGCGCGGGGCCGGTGGCATGCCCGTCAGATAGAAGCGGCCGAGGCTGACGTTGTCGGCGGACATCGCCCGCTCGCCCTGCAGGACGTGGACCTCCACGCTCGACTGGCCGTCTGCCGCCGTCGTGAAGATCTCGCTCTTCCGCGTCGGGATCGTGGAGTTCCGCTCGATCAGTTTCGTGAAGACGCCGCCGAGGGTCTCGACCCCGAGACTGAGCGGCGTGACGTCGAGCAGGAGGATGTCCTTGACCTCGCCGCTCAGGACGGCGCCCTGGATCGCCGCTCCGAGCGCGACGCACTGCATCGGGTCGACACCCCGTTCCGCGGGGCGGCCGAGGATCTTCTCGAACCGTTCCCGGACGACGGGCATGCGGGTCGGACCTCCCACGAGGATGACATGGCCCACGTCGGAGGATTGCCAACCGCCGTCTTTGAAAGCCTGGCGGATCGGCCTCTCCAGGCGCTCGAGAACCGGCTCGACGAGCTGTTCCAGCTTGGCCCGCGTGAGCTTCTTCTCGAGGTGCAACGGCTGGCCGTCCTTCTGGGCGATGAACGGGAGGTTGATCGTCGTCTCGACGGTCGAGGACAGCTCGATCTTCGCCTTCTCCGCGGCGTCCCGGAGCCGCTGCATCGCCTGGCGGTCGCCCGACAGGTCGATGCCGTGGTCCCGGCGGAACTCCGTGACGAGCCACTGGATCAGGGCGTTGTCCATGTCCATGCCGCCGAGCTGCGTGTCGCCCGACGTGGACACGACCTCGAAGACGCCCTCGCCCATCTCCATCAGGGTGACGTCGAACGTGCCGCCGCCGAGGTCCAAGACGCAGATCTTCCCTTCGCCCTTCTTGTCCAAGCCGTACGCGAGCGCGGCGGCGGTCGGCTCGTTCACGAGCCGCAGGACCTCGAGGCCGGCGATCTTGCCCGCGTCCTTCGTCGCCTGGCGCTGGTTGTCGTTGAAATACGCCGGCACCGTGATCACGGCCTGTGAAATCTTCTCGCCGAGATGCGCCTCGGCGTCGGCTTTGATCTTGCGGAGGATCATCGCGGAGATCTCCGGCGGCGTGTAATCCCTGCCGTCGATCTTCACTTTGTAGTCCGTCCCCATCTTCCGCTTGATCTGGATGATCGTCTTCTCGGGGTTCAGGACCGCCTGGCGTTTCGCCGGCTCGCCGACCAGGATGCCGTCCTTCGTGAAGGCGACGACGGACGGGAACATCTTCCCGCCGTACGCGCTGCCTTCCGCGCTCGGGATGATCTTCGGCGTTCCCCCTTCCATGTACGCGGCTTCCGAGTTCGTGGTGCCGAGGTCGATTCCGATGATCTTAGCCATCTGCCTCACCTTCGCCGTTGACGACGACTTGCGCGGGTCGCACCACGCGGTCGTGGTAGCGGTACCCTTTGCGCACGACTTCCTTCACAACGCCTTCTTTTGAATCTTTGTCCCGGACCCGCTGGACGCAGTCCATGAGGTACGGATCGAACGGGAGGCCCCGGGCGGGGATCTCCTGGAGTCCCGCCTCCCGGAGCGCCTTCAGGAGGTTGTCCCGGACCATCCGGACGCCGTCCCCCGCGGTGCCTTCGAGCCGCGCGACGGCGGCGTCGAGCTCGTCGACGACCGGCAGGAGGCGCGCCAGGAGCGTCTCGTGGGCGAACTTCAGGATCGTCTCCGTGTCTCGCTCGGCCCGCTTGCGGTAGTTCTCGAACTCCGCTTGGAGGTACTTGAGCCGCGTGAGCAGCTCTTCCTTCTCGCGGCGCAGCTCCGCGGCCTCGTCCTGACTTGCCGGCGGGGCCGATGACTCGGCGGGGGGTGGGCCTTCGCGCTGCACGGTCGGCGTCTCCTCGGCCATACTACGCGCCCCTCCGCACGCGCACCTTGTGCCCCCGCCGGCGCGGGAGGGTCACATCGAGAACGCCGTTCCGGTACGTGGCCGTGATGGCCTCCGGTTCGACCGGGTGCTCGAGTTCGATTTCGCGGTGGAACACGCGGCCACCGGCCGTAAGCGCGTGGACCGTCAGCCGGGTGTTCGTCGTGGCGACCTCGAGGGTCTCCTTCGACGCACCAGGGAGTTCGAGCGTCACGTAGATGCGGTCCGGCGTTTCGACAACGTCGAAAGTCCCCGGCTCGACGTGCCGCTCGTCCGCGACCGGGGAGGGTGGACCGAGGACCGGGACGCGAGTCGCCGACACCGCCGGGAGGCTCCGATGCGCGTCGAGGCGCCTCAGGAGGCGGTCGACGTCAGCGGGGGAACCTTCCCCCTCGCCGGGCGGATCGGAGACCATGGGGACCACCCGAGGGCCCCCGGAAGGGGCCCTCAGAACTCCTCGCCGTCGCCTCCGCCTTCGCCGCCTTCGCCGCCCTTGCCGGGGCCTTTGCCGCCGCCCTCGCCCGCCCTGGCTGCGATGACGTCGTCGATGCGGAGGATCATGACCGCCGCGTCGGCGGCCGAGGAAATTGCCTGGCTGCCGACCCGAATCGGTTCGATCACGTTCTCCTTCTTCATGTCGGAGACCTTGCCCGTGAAGACGTTGATCCCCGCGTACTTGTTGCCCTTCTTGTGCTCCTTCCGGAGCTCGATCAGGATGTCGATCGGGTCTAGGCCGGCGTTCTCCGCCAAGGTCCGCGGGATCGCTTCGACGGCGTCGGCGAAGGCCTCGATCGCGATCTGCTCCCTCCCGCCGACGCTCGACGCGTAGTCGCGCAGGGTCAAGGCGATCTCCGTCGCGCTCGAACCGCCGCCTGTGATCACCTTGCCGTCCTCGATCGCGACCGAAACGACGCTCGTCGCGTCTTCGAGGGACCGCTCGACCTCGTCGACGACGTGCTCCGTGCCTCCTCGAATCAGAATCGACATCGCCTTCGGGTTCTTGCAGCCCGTGACGAAGGTCATCTCGTCCTCGCCGATCTTCTTCTCGTACACAAGCTTGGCATAGCCGAGATCGTCCTTCGAGAGCTCGTCGAGCTTCGTGACGACCTTGCCGCCTGTGGCCTTCGCGAGCTTCTCCATGTCCGACTTCTTGACCCGCCGCACGGCGTAGATATCGGCCTTCGCGAGGTAGTGCTGCGCGAGGTCGTCGATGCCTTTCTGGCAGAAGATTACGGTCGCGCCGCTCTTCTTGACGATGTCGACCATCCGCTTCAGCATCGACTCCTCCTCGTTCAGGAAGGCTTGGAGCTGAGCCGGGTCGGTAATCTCGATCTTCGCGTCAATCTCGGTCTTCTTGACCTCGAGCGCCGCGTCGACGAGGGCAATCTTCGCCTCCTTGACTTCGGACGGCATGCCGGGATGCACGCGCTCCTTGTCGACGATGACGCCGTCGACGAGCGATGTGTCCGCGATCGAGCCGCCCTGCTTCTTCACGACTTGGATGTTGTCATCGTCCACGAAGTAGGAGTTGTCCGCACGCTGCTCCGCAACGGTGGAGACGGCCTTCACGGCGATGTCGGCCAAGAGTTCCTTGTGGCCGCTGGACGACTTCGAGGACATCGCGGTCATCGCGACCTTCCTCAGGACGTCCGCGTCCTTGATCGAGATCTTCGTCGCGACCTTCTCCAGGACCTCGCGGGCCTTCTCCGCGGCCTGCCGGTACCCGGACGCGATGACGGTCGGGTGGATGTTCTGCTCGATGAGGTCTTCGGCCTTCTTGAGCAGCTCCCCCGCCAGGATGACGGCCGTCGTCGTGCCGTCGCCCGCTTCCTCGTCCTGGGTCTTCGCGACCTCGACGAGCATCTTCGCGGC
>DASPZJ010000050.1:0-102627 GCA_035636315.1 Thermoplasmata archaeon | reverse complement strand
CAGCAGCCGCTGGGCGTCCCGCGGCGGGAACCACCGCAGGTCCATCGACGCGGACAGGACGAACTCCCGCTCACTCAACTCGTCGCGGCCTTTCCGCTTGAAGAGGAGGGCGATCGCATCGCGTAATTCCTCCATGTGGGCTCCAGGATTCGACGGAACGGCCCGGGCCTAGATAAACGTGCGGCGGTGCGAGCGAACGTTTATCCCGCACCCGGTCGTTATTCGGACGCTCCAGCGTAAGGTCGCGCCGACTCGTGACGCGCGATGCAAGCCTGGAGAGGACGTCGTATGGGTCCCTCCTCGACAGCCCCGAGTCCGGGGCGCTCCGTGACAGGGGGACAACGCGGCGTCCAACAATCCCTCGGCAAGGGTCAGGGCGTCGAGTGAGCATCGCTTGGCCGTGACACGCGCTGTTACTGCCGGGGGACATCCCGATTACGTCGACGGATTCTCGCGGCGCGAGCGACGTGCACGCGGCCGTCGAACGATGAGCGCTACGAGGATCGTCCCGAAGACGACAGGGCCGATGTCCGAGAACTCCGGGATGGGGACGGTCGCGCGGGAATCGTCCGTGCCAGGATACGCCCCGTTGTACCGGACTGAGATGGACCCGCCCGCGACCATCGTGACCTTGAACCGAATCCGCTCTGTGGCTCCGAGGGTCTGGGCCGCGATCGTCCCGGTGGTGAACGTCACATCGGAGCCGAAGGTGTTTCCATTCGTGGGACCGTAGAGCACGTTGAGGGTGGAACATGCGGAGTTCGTGCACCGATCGATTTCCACCGAGTACACGGGCACAAACGTCACGGTGACTCTGACATGGCTGACCCGAACTTCGAGGGTACCCGAGTCCGCGTCCCTCACGCCGGCTTGGAGGGCGTTGATGTCCGAAAGGGTCCACGCCGACGACGTCGTGGGGTTCGTCGCCCAGTCTTCGCTCCACACCGTGTACGTGGCCGAGTTCGCGCAGTTCTGCGAGGTCGCGCCGGCGGTTGTCGTCCCGCCGCTCTTGACGAGGATCTTCACGGAGACCGCGGACCCCGTTAGCCTGCGGCACGATGATTCGACATTGACATTGGTGATGGTCAGCGGCGAGGGCGCCGCAGACCAGTCCGCGAGGTTGTAAATGGAGTCGAAAGTTGGCGACGACGAAGTCGAGCTGATGTAGCTGCTGTCCCCGTCGTTCGGGGAATCGTCGACGCACCTCCATTCGTTCCCTTCTTGGTTGCAACTGCCACCTCCGCTAATCGTCCACGCGTTGACATCGCCGTTCGCGGTCGGGGCTACGGTGGTGGTCCCTGTCGACACCTGGGTCGTATCCAAGATGACCTCCCACACGCCCGAGATCGAGTCCGGCACGTCGAGGGGTGTAAACCAGCAGATGGACTGAGTCCCGGAGAGCGCGGTGGAGGTCGCGCTGCTGCCTGCGGTGGTGCTGGCGGCCAGGTTTGTCGTGCAGCCCGTCGCGGTCGTCGAGCCGCTCGTGAAGAACCACTGCTGATTTCCGGAGATGTCGAGGGTGTGAACACTGCCAGGGCCCTTCGATGCGGTCATGGGAGCGGCCGAGGTGTCGATGGCGAACGCCGGCACGGGGCTTGGCAACGGCGCCGCGGGCGAAGTGTCATCGTGGGATCCGGACCAGCTCGTGAGCTCGAAGAAACCGAGGGACGCGTTCGTCACGGTGATGCTCGGGACAGACGCCTCGATCCGAGAGCGATCTTTCGCAGCGGACGCAGGACCGAGGCCGGTCCACGCCCACTCGCCGGGATTCATCCCGGTAAACCGAGACGCGCGGACGTCAACGATCCATCCCTCCTTCCCGTCGACCTCGAGCAGGTAATCCGCTCCGATGCCCCCGACGGAGTAGCCGGTCGCGGACGATCCATCCTGATCCAAGTAGAAACGAGCGATGTCCAGCCCGCGCGCGACCGGACGCTGGACGGGTCCGATGTACACGGAGACTGACCGGCCCCCATACGGTGCGGGGAAGGTGAGCGGGATTGTCGTGTTGAGCCAGTAGTCGGTGCCTCCTTGGAACCCGTAATCGATCACTCCGTCCCCGTCGTAATCCCCGCTCGTCGAGGCATCGGGGACGCCGTCGTTGTTGAAGTCGTACGGCATCGGGTCGATGGAGTCGGGCACCCCGTCGCGGTCGAAGTCTGCGGGTGCACTGGTGTTCCCCGAATAGGGCGGGTTCGAGCCGGGCAGGAAGGTTCCGTTGAGGGCCGTCCCGACCGTCCGGACCATGAAGAACGCATCGCCGGCCGCGCCTCGGAAGCCGTACCCCGAGAGATCGAGGTCGGGGGAAGGCCGCGGCAGCACGTCGCCGGACGGATCGACCGCCGGCGTGGGCCAGTCCGCGAAGCCGCCATCGATCCTCACCCCGGAGGGAATCGTCCCGACGTAGGCGAGGGATGCGGGAATCATAGTCGGCGCAGTGAGCGCCACACCGGCTGCCCCGACTTGGATGTCTCGCGGGGTTCCCAGAGTCGCGCCGACCGTCGTGCCATCCGCAAGCGCGATCTCCGGTCGGACCCGGAGCACGACGGTTTGTCCGTCAGCGATCGGGACGACGACCGGCGTGAATTCGACCTTCCCTCCCGAAATCGAGGTGCGAGCGAGGGTACCTCCGGTCGAATCCGTGAGGGCGATGGCGGAGAACGTCGATGGGCCAAACGTCCCCGCGAAGGTGACGTTCAGCGCGGTGATGGACACATCTCCGCCGACGGCCTGGAACGAGAAAGACGCGATGTCGGTCTGCGATCCGACGGCCAACTGCGGCGCCGCGGTCTGCTGACGCACGACGACGAAAGGTCGGGCGTTCGTCGCAGTTGAGTTCGCCACGGCCTGGGTCCCGTCCCAGCTCCGGGCCGCGAACGCCGCTTCGATCGGCGCCTTCGGCTGGACGATCGCCCGCCAGTCGGCCTGGAATTCGACCGCATTGCCGGACCCGGCGGCTGGCACGGGCGTGCCCTTGAACCAGCCGCCCCAATCGGTCGGGTCTCGGTTCGCGTCGAACTCCTGGATCGTCGCCCCAACGACCGCGCCGCCCCAACCATCAATCTCAATCAGCCGGTCGGCTCCGAGACCTTGGATCTGGTATCCGGTCGTTGCGGAGCGATCCGTATCGATGAAGACGAAGAACGCGTCCGTCGTCCGGGCGGAGGTGGAATCGCCCTCGAGCGCGACGCCTCGGACTTGCATGTAGAACGAAAGGAAGTCCAAGTTGTCGGTGACGGCAACGTCGGTGATGTCGATGTTCGGGTTCACCGCTCCTGCCGACGACGCCGACACACGAGGAACGCCCGCCCAGTCTCCGAAGAGCCCGTCGATTCGGATCGGGTACCCGGGGCCCAGGTACTCCGGCACGAAGAAGAGAGGCATCAGCAAGAGGGCGACGGAGACGAGCGGGATCAGGTATAGCTTCCATCCCGCGTTACGCATCATCCCACGGACGCCGGAGGAGTGGAAGCCGGCCGGTCGGACGCCGCTCAACCCGTTCGTCAGGCCGTTCGTGCGACCCAAGCCGTTCGTGATCCCATTCGTACGCCCCAGGCCGTTCGTGAGCCCGTTCGTTCGGCCCAGTCCATTCGTCAGGCCGTTCGTCCGACCCAGCCCGTTCGTAAGACCGTTCGTTCGGCCGAGGCCGTTGGTCAGCCCGTTCGTCCGGCCGACTCCATTGGTCAAGCCGTTGGTCCGCCCGCGGCCGTTCGTCAGGCCGTTCGTGCGCCCGCGGAGGCCGTTCGTTCGGCCCTTCAGCCCGTTCGTCATGCCGGTGCGGCGGCCCGCTCCGCGTCCGAGGGCGAGCCCGTTCGTCATCCCCTTCTTCGTCGAGGGGGTTTCGGAAGGCCGCGGCTCCGCCTTCGGTCCCGGTTTGGCGGGGGCCTTCGGCGGGGTGGCAAGTTCCTCTTGGACCATCTCCTGGATCGCGGCGTGGCCGAGGTCGTCGAGCTCGTCCTCGAGGGTCCGGGCGGGGGCGAATCGGATGCCGCAGTTCCCGCACGTCGTCGCGCCAGGCGCCACGGGCGCCTCGCACATCGGACATGGGACCGTCGGACCGGCGGGGAGGTCCGTTTCCGTTTCTTCCTTCGCGGCCCGCACCCGACTCTCCTTTGCGAGATCCGTCTGACCGAGGCGAGCATGGAGCTTCGTCTTGAGGACCCAGAGCCCCGGGTAGTTTGGATCGAGGCCCGCGAGGCGGTCGAGGGTTTGCACGCCCCCCGCGGCATCGTCCAGGGTCGCCTGGGCGGCGGCGAGGGCGAAGAGGGCGTCCGGATCGCGCGGGTTGAGCTTCAGGCGCTCGCTCGCGATCTGCATGATGAGATGGAGCCGGCGGGCCCGTTCGTCCTGTGACTCGAGGACTCCGCCGCCATGGGCCGGCAGCGGGACCGGGGGCTTCGACGTATCCCGCACGACCCTCATGCCGGTCTCCGTCACATCGAGGATCCGGAACGAGGCGTCCGGGGCCGTGTCTTTCATGTGGAGCACGCCGATCTTCCGGACGATCCGATCTCCGCTCCGCGATCGCTCGATCTCGATCACGCCGTCGAAGGGCTGATGGAGCGTCGTCAGCTCGGACGCGGAGTGCATGTCTTTCTCGAGGAGGACGAGGCTCGTGAACCGCGAACGGTCGAACTTCCTCTTCGCGCTCTGCGCGAACGCGTAGACCTGGGTGACCTCGTAGACGTTCGTCGCGGGCGATAGGATCTCGATCACGGCGCGTCGCGGCAACTCGCCGACGAGGCCCGCGATCGCGCGGCTCAGCGCCACGCCGAGGTTCGTCAGGTCGATCGAGGAGCGCACGACCGCCCCGCGTTCCTCGACGTCCTCGACCGGCTCCTCGCTCCAGGAGTACCAGTCGACGACCCGGATGCGATTCTCCTTCGTGACCGCGTCGAGATTCACACCGAACTCCCGCAGTTCCGCGAGGACCGCTTCGGGCGATTGCGACGAAATCAGGACGAGCCCGCTGCCGCCTGCCTTCAGGCCTTCCGCGAGGAACGTGAGCGCGAACCGCAACTTCTCCTGGCCCGGAGGGCCCTGCAGCAGGACGCTCGAGCCTTCGGGCAGTCCGCCTTGAACCATTGCGTCGAATCCCTCAATGCCGGTCTCGATCCGCGTCGTAGGATCACCCCTCGAGGGGGCGGCTCAATCCGCACCGCACCGCGAGGTCGGGGTAGGCGCCGATCGCGTCTCGGAGGGCGCCCTGGAACACGCCTTTCGCAGCGCTCGCGCCAAGGCCTTGCGCGCAGACGGTCCAGAGATCCCGATGCACCGCTGCGACGAGCTCGCGCAGACGGTCGATGCCCCCATCGCTGCCGACGACCATCTGATCGAAGACGGCCTTGCGCAGTTCCTGATGATCCGTCGTCAGGCGGTGCTCCATCTCCGACTCGATCGACGGCGTGCCAACGAACCGGATCCGTTCGAACAGGGAGTGGAAGTACGCGACGTAGAAGTCGACCACCTCGCGAAGCGGCCCGGCGTCGTCCTCGAGGTCGAGCTCGAGGCGGAGGCGGGCGTTCCGGAGGCGATATTCGAACGTCCGGGAATCGTGCTGCCGCCGCTCGACGAGGCCGAGCTCCGCGAACCGCTGAAGGAACTTCGACGCGGTCGTGATGTGGATGTGCAGGCTCCGTGCAACCTCGCTCGAGAGATGCCAGCCGCCGTCGCGCAGCCCGCGGAGAATCGACAGGCTGTGCTCTCCCGAGAGGAGGACGATCGTCTGTCGGAACGCCTGCTGGTCCATGACGGGGAAGCCTCTGGAGAACGCGGCCGCGAGCCCGAACTCTATTCGTCGTGGAGCTAGGGGTTGATAAGGGAATCCCCGGGATTCTCATCTCCGATTACAATCGGGTGGAACGAACATCTCGAAGGCTCTGGAATCCGGCGGGGCGGTGACGATTGGCAACGGCGTCCCACGCGTTCCTGTCGGCCCAAGAGAATCGGCCCTTCCCGACGGCCCGAAGCAAGGTTGAAGTAGAGGCACCCAATTCCGGCGTCCTACGGCCGTCCCCGTCCGACAGTGAATACCTTCGACCGCGGCCTGCCCAGGGATCCGCGATGCGATACACGCGATTTGAGAAGGCCCGGATCATCGGAGCGCGGGCGCTGCAAATCAGCATGGGGTCGCCGATCCTCGTGGATGTGCCGACCGGCGTCGTGGACCCGATCGAAATCGCATGGGTCGAATTCAATAGCGGCGCGATCCCGATTACCGTGAAGCGCGAGATGTAAGCTCAGTCGTCCCCATCGGGCCGTTCGAAGTCCGCAACCGGGCCAGTCCCGATGTGTTTATATAGAACCGTATACACATAATTGACCGTCTCGACCGATATGAACCCGCCCGCCTTTTCCTTTCTTCTTGAGTACTCGATGGACGGCCGTTCCATGAGTTCAAGTAACCCCGATTCGTTGCGAAACCGCGCCGGCGCCCCATCCCACGGCGTCGCGTGACAGGAAAGGTGCCCACCATGGCGAGCGGCCGTGAGAAGTTCCTTCGGGTCGCCGAGGCGAAGGCCGCGGATGCCGGTCGCGGGATCGTCCGGATCGATCCGGAAGTCATGCGGATCTTGGAACTGAAGGAAGAGGACATCGTGCTCATCGAGGGCACGAAGTCGACCGCGGCGAGCGTACGCCGCGGCTACCCGGAGGACGCGAACCGCGGCGTGATCCGCATGGACGGCATGCAACGTCGCAACGCGGGCGTCGGCCTGGACGACAAAGTCGGCCTCCGGAAGGCGTTCGCCCGGCCCGCGGACAAGCTGAGCCTCGCGCCGACGGAACCGATCCGGATCATGGGCGGAGAGCAGTACATGGCGCAGGTCCTGCGGGGGCGCGCGATCACCCGCGGCGACGTGATCAGCGTGAGCATCATGGGCCGCAAGTTCGACTTCGTCGTCACGTCGTTCTCGCCGGGGGCGGACGCCGTCCTCGTCGAGGACGGGACGGACATCAAGATCGCGGAGAAGCCGATCAAAGAGGAGGAAGCGAAGGTCCCGAAGGTGGACTACGAAGACATCGGCGGGCTCGGCGGCGAGGTCCGGAAGGTCCGCGAGATGATCGAGCTGCCCCTCCGCCATCCGGAGCTGTTCGAGCGGCTCGGCGTCGAGGCCCCGAAGGGGGTGCTCCTCCACGGTCCGCCGGGCACCGGCAAGACGCTCCTCGCGAAGGCGGTCGCCTCGGAGACGAACGCGAACTTCTACTCCATCTCCGGGCCCGAGATCATGTCGAAGTTCTACGGTCAGAGCGAGGAGAACCTGCGCGACATGTTCAAGCAGGCCGAGGAGAACGCGCCGAGCATCATCTTCATCGACGAGCTCGACTCGATCGCCCCGAAACGGGACGAGGTGACGGGCGAGGTCGAGCGACGGGTCGTCGCCCAGTTGCTCGCGCTGATGGACGGCTTGCAGGCCCGCGGCAAGGTCGTGGTGATCGGCGCGACGAACCGTCCGAACGCACTCGATCCCGCGCTCCGACGGCCGGGCCGGTTCGACCGCGAGATCGAGATCGGGGTGCCGGACCGCGACGGACGCCTGGAGATCCTCCAAATCCACACGCGCGGCATGCCCCTGTCCAAAGACGTCGACCTGAAGGAACTCGCCGGGATCACGCACGGCTACGTCGGCGCGGACCTGGCGGCCCTCTGCAAGGAGGCGGCGATGCGATCGCTGCGGCGGATCCTGCCCGAGATCGACCTGCAGGTGGACAACATCCCGCCCGAGGTGCTGAACCGGCTCGTTGTCACGCGGGACGACTTCCTGCAGGCGTACCGGGAGATGGAGCCCTCGACGATGCGCGAGGTCCTCATCGAGAAGCCGAACGTCCGATGGGGGGACATCGGCGGCCTCGACGAGGCGAAGCAAGAACTCCGAGAATCGATTGAATGGCCCCTGACGATGAACAAGCTGTTCGCCCACTTCGACGCCCGGCCGCCGCGCGGCATCCTGCTCTATGGTCCGCCCGGCACGGGAAAGACGCTCCTCGCGAAGGCCGTCGCCACCGAGTCGGAGGCGAACTTCATCTCGGTCCGCGGGCCCGAATTCCTCAGCAAGTGGGTCGGGGAGAGCGAGCGCATGGTGCGCGAGACGTTCCGCAAAGCGAAGACCGCGGCCCCGTGCATCATCTTCTTCGACGAAATCGACGCGATCACGCCCGTCCGCGGGATGTCCGCGGACTCCCAGGTCACGGAGCGGGTGATCTCGCAGATCCTCACGGAGATGGACGGGCTCGAGGAGTTGCACAACGTGACCGTCATCGCGGCGACGAACCGGATGGACCTCGTGGACCCGGCGTTGTTGCGGCCCGGCCGATTCGACCGCCACATCTACACGCCGCCACCGGACCTCGCCACCCGCAAGGCGATCCTCGAGATCCACACGCACAACAAGCCCCTCGCGAAGGATGTCGACCTCGACGACGTCGCTCGTCGCACCGACAAGTACACCGGGGCGGAGCTCGCGGCGGTCTGCAACGAGGCGTCCATGCTGGCCATCCGCGACGTCGCGTTGAAGCTCCCGAAGCTCGACGAGGCCGGCCTGAAGAAGGTCGCGATCGAGAAACGACATTTCGAGGCCGCGCTGAAGAGAGTGCAGCCGCAGACGGGGGACCCGTCGCTCTACAGCCGAATGCCGTCCCCATTCCCGCGCGGGCCCGAAGTCTCCTGAGGAGGAACGCTTAAGACGCGGAGCGAGGAATCGCCGCACGTGGCGGCCTCCGCTCCCGGGAAGCTCATCCTCTTCGGAGAGCACGCCGTTGTCTTCGGCGAGCCGGCCCTATGTACCGCGATCAACCTCCGCGCGGAGGTCTTCGTGCGGCCGTACAAGGAGTGGCGGGCGGACGGAGGGTCGATCGACGAGCCCCGCTACCGGTACGTGAAACGCGCGGTCGAGAAGGCGAAGGCCCGAGAGCCGATGTGGATCGAGGTCCGGTCCATGGTGCCGAGCGGCGCGGGCCTTGGATCGTCCGCCGCTGTTACCGTGGCGACCCTCGGTGCCCTGCATGGTATCGCGGGCGCCCTCGACGCGCCGACAATCGCCCGCGAGGCGTTCGAGGTCGAGCACGAGGTTCAGGGCCGCGCGAGCCCCCTCGACACGAGCACCGCCACGGCGGGCGGAGCGCTCCTGGTCCTCCGTGAGCCGCGGGAGGACCTCCTGTGGACGATCGAACGCGACACGCGCCGCTGGTGCCTCCACCGCGCGCGCCTTCCGGATCTCGAGTTCGTGATCGGCAACACGGGCATCAGCGCGGCGACCGGACCCCTCGTCGCGAAGGTCAAGGACCGCGTCGAGCGCGACCCTCATGCGGCAGAGAAGGTGCGAGAGATCGGCCGGATCACGCTCGACGGCCTGGCTGCGTTGCGGCGACGGGACCTCGTCGAAGCGGGACGGCTGATGGACCGCGACCACGCCCTTCTGACGGACCTCGGTGTGGGCCATCCGATGCTCGACCGGCTCGTTGCGGCCGCTCGCCCTTCGAGCTATGGCGCGAAGCTCACCGGCGCCGGCGGGGGCGGAAGCATCGTTGCTCTCACGGACCGGCCCGAGGAGACCGCCGAGACGATCCGGGCCGCGGGCGGCAAGGCGTTCGTCGTACGGCCCGACTCCGTTGGAGTGACGAAGCAGCCATGATGCCCCCGAAGGCGCACAAGGTCCGCCCGACGAAAGGAGAGAAGGCCGCGGTCGCTCGGACGCTCCTGGTCGAACACGCTGCGGAACTCCTCACGCTTCGCGGCCCACCCGGGCCGCGCGTCCGGGAGACGGCGGCGGATCTCGGGATCGTGGAGGACGGGGCCGTCTACGTCGAGGGGGACCGAATCGTCGATGTCGGGACGGCCTCCGACGTCCTCTCGAGGCACCCCCGCGCCGACGTCCGGATCGACGGGGCCGGGTGCGTCGTGATGCCGGGCTTCGTCGATGCGCACACCCACGCCATCTTCGCGGGATCTCGCGAACACGAGGTCGAGTGGAAGGCGCAAGGACTAGGCTACGCAGAGATCGCGGCGCGCGGGGGAGGGATCCTCTCCACGGTCCGGGCGACACGCGATGCGTCGGAGGACGAGCTCGTCCGGGGCGGATCCAAACGAATGCAATCGATGTTGTCCGCAGGAACGACGACGCTCGAAGTCAAGACGGGATATGGACTGCGGACCGACGACGAGGTGCGGATGATACGGGCCGCCGCCCGCGCCGCGTCCCTCGCGGGCGTCGACGTCGTGCCAACGTTCCTTGGTGCGCACGCGATCCCCCCGGAATACGAGGGCCGCCCGGATGCCTACGCGGACCTGGTATCGGGCCCGATGCTGGACGCCGTCCGGGCGACCGGGCTGGCGCTCTTCTGTGACGTCTTCGTGGACCAAGGGTACTTCACGCCGGATCAGGCTCGACGAATCCTCGGGAAGGCGAAGGCCGCGGGTCTGCAACCGAAGATCCACGCCGACGAGCTCACCGAGACCGGCGGCGCCTCGCTCGCCGCAGAGATCGCGGCGGTCTCCGCGGACCACCTCCTGCACGCATCGACGGAGGGAATCGAGGCGATGGCCCGCGCGGGCGTCATCGGGGTTCTGCTCCCGGCGACGTCGCTCGCGTCTCGGCTCCCGTTCGCGGACGGACGGCGGCTCGTCGCCGCCGGGGTGCCGGTCGCGTTGGGGACGGACTTCAACCCGAACTGCTGGTGCGAGTCCTTGCAACTCGCCGCGGCGCTCGCGTGCCATCACAACGGCTTGCTACCCGCGGAGGCAATCGTCGCTTCCACGATCAATGCAGCACACGCGGTCGGCCGCGCGGTCGACGTCGGAAGTCTCGAACCCGGGAAGCGGGCCGACCTCCTGGTCTTGGAGATCCCGTCCCATCGTCACTTGGGTTATCGGATCGGAGGAAATGCCGTGCGGACGGTCGTGAAGAGCGGTCGCGTTCGGGTCGACGCAGCGCACCGATAGCCCGGGCGCCGTCCTGTGCCGGGCGCACCTTCTTGGCGGCGGATGTCATCCGACCGAAGCGGATTTCGATGATCGCCCGAACCTGGCACGGCGTGACGGACAAGTCGAAGGCCGACGACTACCGGAAATACCTCGAAGAGAGCGGAGTCAAGGAGTACCACGAGACGAAAGGCAACCGGGGCGTGTACGTCTTGCGCCGGGACGAGGGCGACCGGACGCATTTCCTGCTCGTCTCCCTATGGGACTCGTTCGAGGCAATCCGACGGTTTGCGGGTCGTGACGTGGAAAAGGCCGTCTATTTTCCGAAGGACAAGGAGTTCCTCCTCGAGTTCGAACCGAAGGTCTTGCACTATGAAGTCCTCGCCTCCCCGGACGATTTTCGCTGAAAGTCGTGCGACGCGATCCGCATTGCGACGATCTTACGGCGGCTGGGATACCGTCGCGTTCTCCAGCCGGGATCCTGCACGAATCGTCATCGAGTCGCCGATGATGCTCGAGGCGATCCGCGCGCCTTCCTCGATGATACAGTTCCGGGACACCACGCTGTCGACGATTTCTGCAGTCGCCCCAACGACGCTGCCCTCCAGCACGATGCTGTTCCGGACGATTGCTTTGCCTTCGACCCGCGCGCCGTCGTACAGGCAGGCGTTGTCCGCGATGCTGCCGCGCCGCAAGACGGCCCCGGACCCGACGTAGCACGGCCCCCGGATCGTGACGCCGTCCTCGATCAGGGCGGCGGCGTCGAGGATCACGGGTCCCTCGCTCGCGATGCCGGCGCGCCGGAGCGGCTTGCCCTCCCGTCGCACGATCTCCATGCTCGCCTTCCAGAGGTCGTGCGGTCGCCCGATGTCCATCCAGACTCCGTCGAGCTTGGAGCCATGGAGCGGGACGCCTTTCGCGAGGAGCTTCGGGAACAGGTCTTTCGCGAAGTCGAACTTTTGGTCCGACGGGATGAAGTCGAGGACCTCCGGCTCGAGCACGTAGATGCCCGCGTTCGCGAGGTTCGAGAACGCCTCCTCCCGCTTCGGCTTCTCGCGGAACTTCGCGATCCGGCCCTTCGCATCGAGGCCGACGATCCCGTACTGCGTCGGGTCGTCCACCTCCGTGAGGGCGATCGTCCCGACGCCGCCCCGTCGCTTGTGGAAGTCGTAGAGCGCCTTGAAGTCCACGTCGCAGAGGATGTCCCCCATCGCGACGACGAACGTCTCGTCGATGAAGTTCCCCACCCGACGGACCGCGCCCGCGGTGCCCGCGGGGTTCTCCTCGAAGCTGTACAGGATCGACGCGTTGTAGTCGGCGCCGTCGCCGATCGACTTGATCAGCGCGTCCGAGAGATAAGACGTCGTCACGATGATCTCGTGGAATCCGGACGTCGCGAGGGACCGCAAGACGTAATCGATGCACGGCCGGCCGGCGACGGGCATCAGCGGCTTCGGCCGTTTGTAGGTGAGCGGCTTGAGCCGAGTCCCCTCTCCGCCGGCGAGGACGACGGCCTTCATCGGCCGATCTCCACGCGGCCTTTCTCCAGGAGGGCCCTCAACGCCCGGTCCGCGGAGTCCTCGAGCTTCTTCGGATCGGAGAGGGCCCGAGCTTGGCGGTTCTGCGTCCGGAGGAGATCGCGGGACTCCCGTGCCTCCGCGCGCTTCGCGCCCCGGATCGAGAGCACCTTGTCCCGCATCTCGACGACCTTCGCGTGGATCTCATCGGCCTTGTCCCGCGCCGCGAGGTACGCTTCGTGCTTCTCGTCACCCTCGAACACCAGGGCCGAGACCTCCCGCACGAGCCCGAGCGAATCGTCGTGGACGGCGCGCGCCTCCGCGCTCAGGACGACCGCCGCTTCGTGCGCCTTCTCCGCGGCCTGGAACAGCTCCGTGATCCCGGCGTCGATGTCCCGGACTTCCTTCGCGATCTTGTCTTGATCGGCCTTCAGCGCCTCGAGATCGACCTGGCGCTTCATGGAGCGTTTGATCTCGACGAGCAACTCGTTCTCTTCGCTGAGCGTCAGGGACGCGGTCTGCTGCCGCATTTCCATCTGCGAGACCCGCCGCTTCGCCGCCCGAAGCTCTGCGCCGACATCCCCGGATGCGGAACCGCGCATCTTCCGCTTCAGCTCGATGAGCGCCTTCGCCTTCCCCTGGAGTTCGTCGCGCTCCGCTCGGTGCGCCCGCGCCTTCCCCGCGAGGTCGGCCCGCCGGTCTTTCAGGTCCCGCAGCTTCGGCGCGAGCTCCCGCTTCTTCTCGTGCACGAGGTCTCGCTCCTGACGGAGGAGCGCGGCCTCCTGGTTCAGGGCGGCCCGCCGCTCGAGGAGGCTCTCGAGCTTGATCTCCGCCTGTTCCAGCTCAGAAAGGGTCTTCTTCCGGACCATCGGGTCCCCCGGGGCCGATCGGAGTGCGGCGATTGACGGATGCCCCATTAACCTTTCGCACTGCGATCGCATCGGCGATCCGGGCGATCTCCTCCGGGGAGAGTTCCTCGACGCGGCGCGTCCGGAACGGGATGGCAGGGAGGATCGACTCGAGGCCGTTCGGCGTCTCGGCGAACGAGCGCCAGGAAAGCCGGAGGCCGTTCTCGACCGTCTTCCGGCGATGCGCGAACAGCGCGTCCACGACGGCGTCGAACCGGGCCGGGTCCGCGATCGGGAACGGGCTCGGACGCGGGATGAGCCGCACGAGGGCCGAGTCGACGCGCGGCTGCGGGTGGAAGGCGTTCCGCGGCACCCGCTCGAGGATCTCGGCCGCGGCCCGACGGTACACGCCGACGCTCAACCGGGAATAGTCCGCAGTCGCCGGCTTCGCGATCATCCGCCGGGCGAACTCCCACTGATACATCAGGACCGCCCGGTCGAACCGCTCATCGAGCAGCCGGAATGTGATGGGCGAGGAGATCTTGTAGGGCAGGTTCGACGCGAGCACGTCGAAGGGCGGCCACTCGACCTTGAGCGCGTCGCCCTCGATGATCTCGACCTCCGGCAGCGATTCCCGAAGGTAGGCGGCGAAGCGACGGTCGGTCTCAATCGCGATGACGCGCCGCGCCCGCTCTACCAGCCGTCGCGTGAGCACGCCGAGTCCCGGGCCGATCTCCAGTACCACGTCCGCCGCGCCGACATTCGCATGGCCAACGTGGCGGGTCGCGACTCGCCCATCGACGAGGAAGTGCTGGCCCATCCCTTTCCGGGGCCGGATCCCGAGACGACGCAGCGTGCGTCGGGGGTCCTCGTCCACGGCAGCGGCACGGCCGCCCGACGATTTAGGGTTGCGTGCCGGACGGGTCCGCGTCAAAGTCTGTCGCGTGGTACGCTTGCGTCGTGTACGTTGTCGTGGGATCGATGCGACCGGCGGTCGGCATGAGCGATAACGTCGCGAGGTAGGGCCCGTCAAGCCCGCCCGCGCGGATGTCCGGGCCTGCGAAGGCGAATTCGACCCACTGCACGCCTTCGAGGACCCACGCCTGAGCGGACACCTTGGCGACGTCCCGCGAGGATCCGACGGGCTGAAGGAGGCCCGACACGTCGAACGCCGCGGAGACGAACACCTCGACCTCCGCGCGGATCACGAGGGCGTCGTACGTCCCGTCGGCGTCGCGGTCCGGGGTGAGCTCCTCGAACCGACCGGTGAACGACAGGAGCTCCACGGTGTCATCGAAGTCGCTCGCTCGGTACGCGGACGTCGAGCCGCACAGCGTTTCCGGATAGGAGAGGGGTTGCGGCCGCAGGACGGAACCGACCGGATCGGGGGCCGCGGGGGACAGTCGGTAGTCGACCGGCCCGTACATGGTCAGGGAGAAGTTCCACGGTCCGTCGACGCCCGCGGAACGGATCTGGTCCCCGCGGAACCGCAAGGACACGCTCGTGTCCGACGCTTTGAGGGCGACGGTCCGGTAGGCGTACGCGACCATCCTCACGACGTCCCCGGATGGCGACATGAGGACGCCGTTCAGGCTGTAGTTCCCCTCGACGTTCACGTGGACGTCCGCACGCAGCTCGAGGAAGTCCGCGAGCCCGTCGAGGTCCAGGTCGACCGCCTGGTCCGTGTGCCCGCCCGTGAAGTACGCGGGCCGGACGGGCGCCTCGAACGCGGAGGCGGCGTACGCCTTCGTCGTGTAGTTCCACTCGAGGGGGTCCCCGGCGGGCTGCGGGAGCGGCCCCGCCCGGTCGTACATGATCGGGTCCCCGAGGAACAGCGTGGCATGCACCCGGTAGGGGCCGTCCACGCCGGCGCGTGCGATGTCCGTTCCCGCGAACGCCATGCGGATCGTCTGCTCGCCGGCGGGGAAGAAGTACCGCTCGTTCGTCCAGGCGATCGGATACACCGCGTCGGCCGTCGCGACGATCGGCGGCATGGGAAGCGGCACGCCGTATCCGACGCCGCAGGGCCCGCCCGCGGGAGGGCTCGAGGCCGAGAGGTCCGCGTAGATCGTCCATGTGCCCGCCTGCGGAAGGGAGACGCCCGCCTCGACGACGAGCCATTCGAAGGCGCCGTTCCCGTTCGTGTCGAGCCCGTAGTCCGTCCCGGCGCCGTTCGCGGTCACGAGCGCGTGCAGGCCCCAGGCCGCGCCGGCGGAGCCGATGCCAAGGGCGACGAGCAACACGACCGTGCGAGCGGTCCACATCATGATCGCACCGCCGAACGTAGGCCCGCGCCGGAATATAGGACCGCGTTTCTCGTTCGGGAATCCTCTAACGGCGGATATTCTCACCCATCAGTATTTGAATGGGAAGTTCGGATGGGGTCGCGTGCCCGTACCCGGGGGCGCGCTGCCCTTCCAGGTCGAGGGGAGCCTTCAGTGCTGGATGGTCGGCCTGATCATCGGGGCGCTCGTGCTCGTCCTCGCGATCCTGATGGCGTACCAGCGGTACGTCGCCGGCAAGAAGCCGGTCCAGCACCTCTGCGACTACTGCGGGCACATGGTCACCGCCGTGAGCGATTGCCACCACGCGCCCGTGCGAGAGCGGTTCCTGCACGGGACCTGCCTCGAATGCAAGAAGGACTGCCGCCTCGTGTGCGCGCGATGCAAGAACCCCCTCTGAGCGAATCGGGCAGCAATGATTATGCGCCGGACCCCCTTGCCCGAGCCGAGGCCATGTCCGGTTCCCCCGAGGCCCCGGCGGCGCCGAAGCCACCGCCCGCACCGCGGAGCGTCCTCCTGGGCGCCGCGAAGATCACGGTCCGGGCGCCGATCCCTCGCGTGTTCGAGGCGCTCACCAACGGCGAGCAGCTCGCCATGTGGTGGGCGGAGGACGCCCGAATCGAGGCGGAGTTGGGCGGCCGGTACGAGGGGACGCTCCCCGAAGGCCGGGTCGAAGGGACGATCACGGCGATCGACGGTCCCGGCAAGCTCTCGTACACCTGGCCGGTCCCCCACGAGGGCGGGTCCGTCGAGACGAGCGTGGTCTTCGAGCTCAGCCCGAAAGGCCCGGAGACCGCGGTCCACGTCGCCCACCGCTCGCCGATGCCGGTACCCGGCGGGTGGGACGGCGTGTGGCAGCGATCCGTGCAATCGTTGAAGGCGTTCCTCGAACAGGACGCGCCGGGCCCCGCCTGATCGACGCCGTCAGCCGGCGGCCCACTCGACGACGGTCGACTCCCCCTGTCCCACGCCGACGCACAAGGTCGCGAGGCCGTAGTACGGCCGCGGCTCGTTCGGAGCGCGCCTCCGCATTTCGTGGACGAGCGTGCAGAGGATCCGGGCGCCGCTGCAGCCCAGCGGATGGCCGAGGGCGATGGCACCGCCGTTCACGTTCGTAATCTCCGGGCGGAGCCCCAGTTCCCGCATCACGGCGAGCGCTTGGACCGCGAACGCCTCATTCAACTCGATCAGCCGGATCGCGTCGATCGTCACGCCGGCGCGTGCGAGCGCCTTCCGCGTCGCCGGGACGGGGCCCAGGCCCATCGTGCGCGGTTCCACCCCGGCCGCGGCCGAGGCGACGATACGGACGAGCGCGCGCAGCCCGAGGTCGCGCGCCGTGCGGTCGCTCATCACGAGCACGGCGGCGGCGCCGTCGGCGATGCCGCTCGAGTTGCCCGCCGTCACGGTGCCCCCGTCCCGGAAGGCGGGGGGAAGCTTCGAGAGCGCTCCGAGCGACGTGTCTCGTCGCGGCGGTTCGTCTCGCGAGACGAGGACTGGCTCTCCGGTCCTCTGCGGGACCGGGACGGCCACGATCTCCTCCGCGAACTTCCCGCTCTCGATCGCCGCGACCGCCCGTCGATGGCTTTCCAGCGCGAACCGGTCCTGATCCTCGCGCGAGATCTGCGGATGGAGAGGCCGGAGGTTCTCCGCGGTCTCCCCCATCGAATCGTTCCCGTACTCGGCCTTGAGCCGCGGGTTCGGGAACCGCCATCCGAGCGTCGTGTCCCACGCCGTGACGTTGCCCATCGCGCCGTCGGGATTCTTCGGGATCGCGTACGGCGCGCGCGTCATGCTCTCGACGCCGCCCGCCACGAAGACATCGCCCTCGCCCGCCCTGATCGCCCGCGCGGCCGCGTTGACCGCCGCGAGACCCGACGAACAGAGACGGTTGAACGTCACCCCGGCCACGGAGACCGGGAGGCCGGCGAGCAGCGCGGCCATCCGCGCGACGTTGCGATTGTCCTCCCCGGCCTGGTTCGCGCAGCCCAGGTAGACCTCCTCGACGAGCGAGGGATCCACGCCCGCCCGCCGAACGACCTCACGGACCACGAGCGCTGCCAGATCGTCCGGACGGACGTCCTTCAACGCGCCGCGGTGGCGGCCCATCGGCGTCCGCACGGCCTCGACGATCACGGCTTCGGGCACGGGTCTCGACCTCCGTGGGATGGTCCCCTCCATCGCGTCGGGGCATTTGGACTTCGGGATTCGGAGCGCCGCGCGATCGATCGTGGGGGTTGTTTCACCCACCCCACCGGAAGGCCTTTGGGTTCCTGGGACATACCTCTACTTAGAGGTATGAAATATGGAGATCGGATGCGGGGCGCGGGTCCGCGACTTCGGCGGGCGCAGATACCTGTACTTCTGGCACTACGAGCGAGAGAACGGACGCTCCCTCCGACGCGAGGACTACATCGGCCGGCTGGGCGCCGAGCGGGCCAGGTCGGAGGTCCTGCGCCGTATGGCCGCATACCACCGCAGGGCGGAGCAGGAACTCGCGCGGAGGCGAGCGCGGATCGAGCAGCTCGTCGCCTCGCATGCCTCTACTTAGAGGTACGTCGGAGGAGAGGCCATCCGAGGGCCCACGGCCGGACCGCGAACCTTTATCCCCCGAGGTCCGTTCGACGGCCCGTGCGACTCGAGGAGCGTCCCTTCGGCGGGTTCGCCCGTGGCACCCTGTCCGCCGGATGCCGCCAGTGCACGGACGGCGCAAAGATGGTCCTCTTCGTCACCGGCGTGTGCTCGTTCCACTGCTTCTACTGCCCGGTGTCGGACGAGAAGATGTACAAGGACGTCGTCTTCGCGGACGAGAAGCGGGTGACGCGGGACGAGGACGTCCTCGAGGAGGCCCGCGCGATCCGGGCGACGGGCGCGGGGATCACGGGCGGCGACCCGCTCGATGCGGTGGAGCGAACGTGCCACTACATCCGGATCCTGAAACGGGAGTTCGGTCCGAGCTTCCACACCCACCTGTACACCATGTCCACGGATGCGGAGAAGATCCGCGCCCTCGCGGACGCCGGCCTCGACGAGATCCGGTTCCATGTGCCGCCCGGGCTGTGGGCGCGCGCCGCGTCGAGCGCCTACGTCGCGGCGTCGCGGGTCGCGCGGTCTCTCGGCGTGACGGCAGGCCTGGAGGTGCCGCTCATCCCGGAGCGGGAGGCGGACCTCCTCCGGCTGATCGAGTGGGCGGGGGAGGAAGGCCTCGCCTTCGTCAACCTGAACGAGATGGAGTTCTCCGAGGCGAACTTCCCGCGGATGAAGGTCCACGGATACGAGATGAAACACGAACTCTCGTACGGCGTGAAAGGCGCCGACCCGGTCGCCCTTCGAATCCTCGAACGGCGCTGGAAGACGACGGTCCACTACTGCACGAGCGGGTACAAGGACGGATGGCAGCTCCGGTCGCGCATCAAGCGACGTGCGGAGAACGTCGCGCGGCCTTGGGACGTCATCACGGAGGACGGCACGCTGATCAAGGGGGTCGTCGAGGGATCCGACCTCGACGTCCTGAGGGAGGACCTCGCGCGGAAGTACCGCGTGCCGAGGGAGCTCATGGCCGTCGACGGCCCGCGGAAGCGGCTCGAGATCGCGCCCTGGGTCCTCGAGGAGCTCGCTCCCCGCCTGCACCGGCCGGCGTTCCTGGTCGAGGAGTACCCGACGGCGGACGGCCTGGAAGTCGAGCGGACTCGGCTCGCGTGACGCGGGCCTGGCGGGACCAGGCGTCGAGGCGCACCTCGGCCTCGCCATCGTCGAGGGGGACGCGCATGCGGACGGAGGGCGTGAGGACCGCCCGGATCGAACACAGCGTGGCGGCCGCTCGCGGCTCGAACCGTTCGAGGGCCTCCGCGAGCCGGCGATCCCGCTCCGCCATCACCGCGCGGACCAGGTCCGCCGAGCCGTCGGGGTCGGCTTCGCGAATCTCCGAAACCGTCCGGTCGAAGTAGCCGAAGATCCGCCGGACCTCTTCCTCGAGGAGGCCGAGGCTCTTCGCTCGGAATCGCTCGACCTCGTCTCGCATCCGGTTCCGCAACGCCTCCGACGCGCGTCGGTACGCGGGCTCGAGCTTCGTCCGGAGATCCGGGAGAGGGACCGGGACGACCGCGGATGCGTCGGCCCCATCGACGGCCCAGACCGAGTCGTCCGCGGTCGAGACCGCGAAGCTGTGGAACGCTTCCCGCTTCTCATCGGAAGCGAGGGTCGTCCGGAACGCGAACACCAGGAGGACGTCCTCCGTGACCTCGACGACCTCCGGAGTCGCCGCGACGGCGAGCCCCGATGCCGCGATCGCGGGCGCGACCCACGCGCCGTCGTCGGCCTCAACGCGGACGGCGTCCCAACGCCCGCGTCGCGTCGCACACGCGAACAATCGCTCGAGGAAGTAGCTGCCCGGTGCCACGAGCTCTGCCCCGAATTCGCCGACGTGCGCGGGATCGAACGCCAGGGCGAACTCCGACCCGACCTCGAGCTGCCGCCGGACCGACTCCGGAGCGCGCACCCACAAGAGCGACTCCGCTTCCGAGATCTCCGCGCCCAGGTCGGCGAGGGCCTCCCGGACGAACGCCTTGAGGGGCGCCGCCTCGCTCATGCGGCCGCCTCCCCGCCGACCCCGCGGAGGAACTCCTCGTTTCGCTCCCTCACCCGGTCGTATTGGCCCCGCGCGCGGACGAGGGCATCCCCGAGCTTCCGCATCGCGGCGCGTCGCGCCTCCGCTTCCCGGAGCGCCCAGACGTCGAGCAGGAGCTCCTCGAAGGACCGTCGCTCGTCGAGGTGGCCGAGGATGAGGTCCAGCTCGCCGACGACGAGCTCGAACATGTGGATCTTGCGGTCGAGCAGCTCCATCAGGTACGCCTCGATCGTGTCCTCCGCCCAGAGGTTCACGACGTGCACCTCTCGCTCCTGGCCGAGGCGGTGCACGCGGCCGATCCTCTGCTCGATCCGAAGCGGGTTCCAGGGGAGGTCGTAGTTCACGACCGTGCGCGCGAACTGAAGGTTCCGGCCCTCCCCGCCCGCTTCCGTGCTCAGGAAGACCTGGGCGTCCGCTCGGAACGCACGCACGGCAGCATCCTTGGCGGCAGCCCCCAAGCCCCCGTGGTACGTCGCGATGCGGTACCCCTCGCTTCGCAGGACCCCCTCCAAATATCGGAGGGTGCGCACGTATTGCGTGAAGACGAGGGCCTTTTCGTCGAACGTCCGCAGGAACGTCCGCAGTCGGTCCGCCTTGACGTTCGTCGCGATCGCGCGCGCATCGTCCCGGAGCGCTTCGAGCCGCTCGCAATCCTCCGCGTCGAACGTCGGACCGCGGGCGAGCCGACCGAGCGTCTCCGCGACCGCGAACGTGCTGCTGCCGATCTCCCGCTGCAACACGATGAGCGTGAGCCGCGCGGTCCACGGGAGTCGCCCGGAGGCGGCCCAGTACGCGTCGCGCACGAACTCCGTGACGTCGTCGTACAGGCGCCGCTCGGCCGGTCCGAGGCGCACCGCGAGGCTGTGCACCCGTCGGGGCGGCAGGGTGAAGGCGATCCCACGCCGGTTCCGGATCATCACGTCCCGGAGCCGATCGCGCAGTTCCGGCACCCGCGCGGGCACGCGGCGGTCGGCGCTCGCGACGTAGCGCTCCAGGAAGCCGTCGTGCGTGTGCAGCGCGCCGGGCTTGAGGAGGCTGATCAGGTTGAACAGTTCCTCCATGTCGTTCTGGACCGGCGTCGCGGTCAGCAGGAGCATGTACTTCTTCGAGAGGCCGGAGACGAACCGCCAATTGAGGCTCGTGCGGTTCTTGAGGCGATGCGCCTCGTCGACCACGACGAGGTCCCAGGACCGGGCCTGCGCCGCCCGCCGGTGTGCCTCCCGCTTCGCCGTGTCCATCGACGCGATGAGGAGCGGCCGACGCTCCCAGTCACCCGCCGAACGGAGGACCTCGAACGGGAGGGAGAACTTCGTCTCCATCTCCTCCCGCCACTGCGACGTCAGGGAGGGCGGCGTGAGGATGAGCGCCCGGCGGACCAGGCCGCGGATCGCGTACTCCTTCAGGATGAGGCCCGCCTCGATCGTCTTTCCGAGGCCGACCTCGTCCGCGAGGACGGCGCGGCCGTGCAGGTCCCGCAGGACGCGCATCGCGGTGCGCTCCTGATGCTCGTACCGGCGAACGCCGCGGAGGGAGGGCCAGGCGAGGAGTCGATCGAATCCGTCCACGAGGGACAGCCGGTGCGCCTCGCCGTTCAGCCGCCACGCGCGCGGGCCGTCTCCCGGCGACGCGAACGCGATCGCGAGGAGTTCCGGATCGGACGGGCTGAACTCCAGGGAGAGAGCGGGCTCTGCCCAGGAGGCCTCCCGGCCCGGGGAGGGCATAGAGGGGGATCCCTTCACCTGCCATCGCAGGCGGCGCGGAATTACCGAGAGCAATAATAACCGTTTGCTCGCCGCATCACAGGTCGGGGGCCGCAGGGACCGCGGGTTTCGGCGGGCTCACGCGCCGACCTCGGAGCAGCGACGGCAGGATCGCGAGGGTGTTGAGGCCCGCCAGCCAGAGGTACGTCGTTCGGATGCCTTGCGCGAACAGCAGGCGGTCGGCGGCGGAAATAGTGCTCGGGTCTCCGGATGACAGGATCCGCGTCACGAGGGCGTACGGCACGGTGAAGGTCGTGATCAGGATCGCGAGGTTCAGGCTCACCGTATATCCGACGTTGAAGAACGTCGCGCGGAACCCGGAAGCGATGCCGCGCCGTTCCGCCGGCACGGAGCCCATGATCGAGCTGATGTTCGGCGACGCGAAGAGTCCGAGTCCGGCCCCGAAGAGGATGATGTACACGATGAGGTGCGAGTACGGCGTCAAGGCGTCCGTCGTCGAGAAGAGGAACAAGGAGAGGCTGATGACCGCCAATCCCGTCGTCGTGAAGGGGACCTGGCCGTACTTGTCCGAGAGGCGACCGCTCAGGGGGCCGCACGCGAGGGTCGCGATGTCCATCGGGAGGATGAGGACGCCCGAGGCGAGCGGGCTCAGCCCAAGGACGAGCTGGAAGTACAGGCTGAGGAGAAGCAGGACCGCGCCGAACGCAATCGCGTTCAGGAGTTGGGCGACGACGCCGCCCGTGAACTCGCGGATGCGGAGCAGACGGAGGTCCAGCAGGGGATGGGGGATCCGGTGCTCGACGTACGCGAACACGGCGAGGCTGCCGAACGAGAACGCGAGGAGCGCCTCGACGGTCCGGGCCTCGCCGACGCCGTACGCGGCGAGAGTGAGGCCGAGCAGGAGGGCCATGATGAACCCGGTGAAGCTCACGAACCCGGCCCAGTCGATCGGTGCGCCGCGGTCTAGCTTCGCGATCTCCCGGAGTCGGAAGTGCGCCCACGCCGTTCCGAAGATCCCGATCGGGACGTTGATGTAGAAGAGCGCCCGCCAGTCAAGGATCGACAGGATGACGCCGCTCACGGTGAGGCCGGCCATAGAGCCCATCCGGAACGCGACCTGATTGATGCCCAGAGACAAACCGAGCTCATGGGAAGGCGTCGCGTCCACGATCATCGCGGCGCTGTTCGTGAAGAGGATCGCGGAGCCAAGGCCTTGGAGCGCTCGGAACCCGATCACCTGCGCCGGATCCGTGGCGAGACTCGTCAGGAGCGAGCCGAGCGTGAAGACCGCGAAGCCGCTCGTGTACAGCTTCACGCGACCGACGATGTCGGAGATCCGGCCGACCAGCAGGAGGGCGACCGTGCTCCCGAGGACGTACGCTTGGGTGATCCAGATCGCCTGTTCGAGGTCAGCTCCCAGGCTGGCCGCGACACTCGGGAGGCCGACGATCACAATGCGCGAGTCGAGCCCCGCCATGAGGACCCCCACGGTCGTCACGGTGAGGACCGTCCACTTGTACTCGATTCGAACCGCCTCGGAAACGCGACTTCGCGGGCGGCGATGGCCCGGCGCACTTTGAATTTTCGTCACCCGCCGAGGTGACAATGCGGACGGGTGGACATCTCAGGCGACGCTGACGCTCTGGATGGGATGGTGGCGGGCGATCAGATCCCGCGAAACGCGCAGGTTGCGGCCCTCCTTCCCGATCGCCCGGCCCTTCTTCGTCGCCTCGACGGTCACGGTCGCGTGGGTGATGTCCCCGCGCTGCTCGAGCTGGACGGACTTGACGTCGTAGTTCCGGAAGACGTTCGCGACGAACTTGTCGGGCTGGTCGGAGTACTCCACCACGTGGATCTCCTTGTTGATGAGCCGCTTCAGTTTCGCGATATTCTCGCCCTTCTTCCCGATCGCTTTCCCGATGTCGCCTTCCTTGACGACGAAGATGAGCTTGTCACCCGCGTCGACGCAGTCGACGACCGTCGAGCGGCTGAGGTCCTGGAAGAGGGCGACGTACTTGATCGTCTGCTCGTCGAAAACGATCTCGGCCATGCGAATCCTAGACGCTCAGGATGTTCGACTCCCCGGGGCTGACGACGGCAATCGCGGCGACGGAGAACGGCACCCCGCACGCGGCCCCGAGGTCGACGTTCGTTCCGGGGAACCGGAAGGTCCGGACCTCGCCGAGCGCGTTGGCCGCGGCCTCCGGGCAGTTCGATGCGAGGACCACCAGCTTCGCGGCCTTCGCTTTCGCGGCACGCCGGACCTCCCGCAAGCCGAACCGGACGTCGCCGGTGTCCGTCGCGACCCGAAGGGCGCGGGACACGTCGATCACGGGACGACCTCCTCGATCGGTTCTTCCGGCTCGACGGGTGCCGGAGGCGGGGTCGGCGGCACGGCGGGCTTCGCCTTCGGCACGGAGGCGGCCTTCGGCAGCCCGGCGGGCGGCTTGTAGATCAGGTTCACGGCGCCCGTGCCCAGGGTGACGGGTTGGCCCACGATGACGTTCTCCGCGACGCCGTCGAGGTAGTCGACCTCGCCGGTGATCGCCGCCCGGAGAAGGTGGTGCGCGGTAATCTCGAAGGCCGCGCGGGCGAGGACGGAGGACTTGCGGCCGGAGATGCCGTGGCGGCCGATCGCCTTGACGTCGCCGTCGTTCGTCATCATGTCGGAAACGAGCATGATGTGTCGGATGTCGACCGTCAGGCCCTGCTCCTGCAGCGTGTTGTACGCCTCGTTCACGATCGCGTTCCGCGCGGCCTCGATCCCCAGGACTTCGTAGATTTCCTGGATCGAGTTCGTCGTGGTCCTCGAGGCATCGACGTACGGGAGTTCGAGGATCTTTGAGAGGTTCGAACCTTCCGTGTAGATCACGTACCCGTCGCCCCGCTTCTTGATAATCGCCCGCGAGACGCCGTCGACTCCTTTGATCTTCATCGTGCGGACCTGTTCGACGAGGCGCTGGAGCTTCTTGAACGAAGGCTCGCCCGCCTCAACGACGAGGGCTTTCACCTTCCGCTCCGCGTTGCCGACCTGACGCTTGACCTCCCCGATTTCCCCGAATTTCTTCATCTTCTCTTCGAGCTCGGTCCACGTGACGCCGCGGGACTTCATGCGGTGCTCGTCGGGATACGCGAGGACCCGCATGTTCACGAGATCGGTCTCGATCGACGCGATGTCCTCCATCGACGTCATCTCGATCTCCGTCGCGATCTTCCGCATCTTCTCGAGGTCGTTGTGGCCGGCCTTGACGAACAGCTCCATGATCGGCGTGGACGGCACCCGCCGCGCGTCGACGATCTCGATGAGCCGCGGCAGCCCAAGCGTGACGTTCATCTCCGCGACGCCGGCGTAGTGGAACGTCCTCATGGTCATCTGAGTTCCGGGTTCGCCGATCGACTGCGCGGACACGATCCCCGCGGATTCGTTCGCATCGATCGCGTGCAGGTCGAACTTCTCGCAGATCTTCGTGAGGACCTCGTTTAGCCGCTTCTTCGACAGCTTGAGTCCGTGGATCTTCTTCGCAATTTCACCCATGACGGATCGCGGGAGCCATCGCCCGATCTCCTTGAGTCCGTCGGCGATCTCCTGCTCCCCCGACGTGAGCGGGGGCGCCTTCACCGGGATCGTCAGGGGCGTCTCGGGCTCCGCCTCCGCCGCCTTCGCGGCGGCCTTCCGGCCGCGCGGGGCTGGCTTCGCCCGCTCTTTCTTCGGCGCGGGCTTCGGCTCCGGCAGGGCGGCTCCGAGCTTCTTGAGGACCTTCTCCGCCTCTTTCTTCGGGATGAACTTCGCGAGCCGCTCAATCTTCGAGGCGGCGAGCTTCTCGAGCGTGAAGCCCGCGTCCGCCAGGAGCTCCGCCGTCTTCTTCGAAATCCCCCGGTTGCGCAATGCCTGGACCGTCGCGGCGCGTGCCATGATCACTCCTCCGACGGAGGCTCTTCCTCCTCGACCTCGACCTCTTCCTCGGAGATCTCAACGTACATGTCTTTCTCCGTGAGGCCGTACGAGGCCATCTCCTGCTCGCGCAGGCGCTCCTTCCACGAAGGTTCCTCGCCGAGGACCTCCTGGAGGATGTCGTCGATGTCGACCGCGCGGCCCTGGACGCTCCGGCTCGGGTCGACGCCGTCCTCGCCGAATCGGAACTGGATGATCGTGTCCGCCGTGTTGCGGACCGTGCCATCCTCCTTCACCTTCAGGTCCTCGAGGGCGTTGATCAGCCGGCGCTGCATGTAGCCGGACCGGGACGTCCGGACGGCGGTGTCGACGAGCCCTTCGCGCCCGCCCATCGCGTGGAAGAAGTACTCCGTCGGGTAGAGGCCGCTCTTGTACGACGACTTGACGAACCCTTTCGCCTCCGCGCCGAGGTCGCCTTTCTTGAAGTGCGGCAGGGTGCGGTTCCAGTACCCGCGACTCAGCCGCTCGCCCCGGACCGCCTGCTGACCGATCGACCCGGCCATCTGGGACAGGTTCAACATCGAACCCCGCGCCCCGGATCGGGCCATGATGACCGCGCTGTTCTCGATCCCGAGGTGCTTCCCCGCGATTTGGCCGGCTTGGTCCCGAGCGCGTCCGAGGATCTTCATCGCCTCGACCTCGAGCGTCTCCTCGAGGGAGCGTCCGGGCATCTGCTCGAGCTCCCCGCGCTTGTACGATTCCACGAGGCCCTCGACTTTCTCGATCGCGGCCTTGAGGACGTCCGAAATCTGCTTCTTCGCTTCCTCGGGGATATCTTCGTCGTCGATGCCGGTCGTGAAGCCTCGGATCATGATCGCCCCGATCGCCATCTTCGTCGCCTTGTCGATGAACACCCGCGCCGCGTCGGGCCCGTAGTCCCGGGCGAGTTTGTCCACGATCTTCCCCTTGAAGGCGCCCACCGCGTTCTCGTCGATCGTCCCCGAGCTGATCACGCCCTCCTTGATGACGACGAGGGAGTCTTCCTCCTTCAGCTCCTTGAGCCCGATGTCGCCTTTCGGCGCGATCGACGACTTGAACGTCATGCTCAGATCCTTCGGCAGGATTGCGGAGAACAGGGCCTTGCCAGACCAGAACTCCTTCCCCCCTCGCTTGATGTCGGCGGGCGGAAGGTCGCGGATGTCGATCTTAGTCAGGATGTACGTGACCTCTTCTCGTGTGAACTTGCTCTCCTTGTGCGTCAGGAGGAAGGACCCGGTGATGTGGTCGTGGATGCCGCCGATGACCGGACCGCCGAACCGCGGGGAGAGGATGTGCTCCTGCACCCGCATGAGGACGCGCGCCTCGGCGCGGGCTTCCTCGCTCTGCAGGACGTGAAGGTTCATCTCGTCCCCGTCGAAGTCCGCGTTGTACGGCGGGCAAACGGCGAGGTTGAAGCGGAACGTCTTGTGGGGCATCACCCGGACCTCGTGGGCCATCATCGACATCCGGTGCAGCGACGGCTGCCGGTTGAAGAGGACGATGTCGCCGTCGACCAGCTGCCGCTCGACCGTGTAGCCGAGCTCGACCGCTTCCGCCACGACCTCGGCGTTCTTCTCCGTCACCCGGATCCGACGTCCATCCGGCCGGATCACGTAATTCACGCCGGGGACGTACTCCCCGAGCGGGCCGAGGGGCGTCGGGCCGCGTTTCACCCACAGCTTGACGATCTCCAGGTTGTACGTCTGCACATGGACGGGGACCGTCAGCTCGCGGGCCGCCTCCACGGGCACGCCGACCTCGTTGATCGACAGGATCGGATCGGGCGAGATGACCGTCCGAGCGCTGAAGTTGACCCTCTTTCCGGACAGGTTCGACCGGAATCGGCCCTCCTTGCCCTTCAGCCGTTGGACGAGCGTCTTCAGTGGCCGGCCGGATCGGTGGCGGGCGGGCGGGATGCCGGACGTCTGATTGTCGAAGTACGTGGTGATATGATACTGAAGCAGTTCCCAGAGGTCTTCGACGATGAGCTGCGGCGCGCCGGCGTCCCGGTTCTCGCGGAGCCGCTGGTTAATCCGCAGGACGTCGACGAGCTTGTGCGTCAGGTCGTCCTCGGACCGGTCGCCGCTCTCCAAAGTGATCGAGGGCCGCACAGTCACGGGGGGCACGAGCAACGCCGTGAGGACCATCCACTCAGGCCGGGCGACCTCCGGGTTCATCCCGAGGACGCGGAGGTCCTCGTTCGGGATCCGCTCGAGCCGCTCGCGCACTTCCTTCGGCGTGAGCTTGTGGCCGTCCTCGCGGAACGTCGTCGGCTTGTCGAGGGTGACCTTGCCTTGCTCTTCGCCGCAGTGCGGACAGCGCTGTCGCTTCTGCGCCTCCCGCGCGGTCTCCTTCGTGACGGAGCCGATGTCCGTCACGTCGCCGCCCAGCTCCTCGACCTGTTCCATCTCCGCCATGTACTCCATCGCCTGTTGGCGGGTGAGCAGCAGGCGCCCGCACTTCCGGCACGTCGCCTGCAAGAGCTTCTTGATGTCCTTCACGTACCCGACGTGGATCACGGGCATCGCGAGGTCGATGTGGCCGAAGTGTCCCGGGCAGTCGTCGACCTTGCCTCCGCATGTCTTGCACCGCAGGCCAGGCTCGATGACGCCGAGATGGGAGTCCATCAGGCCCATGTCGATCGGGAAGCCGTCGTCGTCGTAGGTGTCCGCGGTGATGATCTTCGTCGCCGACATCCGGCGGATCTCGTCGGGGCTCAGGAGGGCGAACTTGATCGACGCGATCCGCTTCGTGACGCCTCGCATCGACATCATCGCATGTCCTCCAGTTGGAGCCGCATGACGACGCCCAGGGACAAGAGCTCGTCGAGGAGCAGCTTGAATGCGTACGAGGTCTGCACGGGATAGATCTTCGACGTGTTGTCGTCGACGGGGCAGCGCAGGTTCCCCTTCCGGTCCTTGATCGCGAAGTGGCCGCAATCCGGGTTGCCGCAGACGTACTGAATCGTGCCGTCGGATTCGTCGAGCAAGCGGTCCTTGATCACCATCGCGGCTCCGTGGCCGATCAGGCAATCGCGTTCCATCTCTCCGAACCGCAGGCCGCCCTGGCGGGACCGGCCTTCCGTCGGCTGGCGGGTGAGGATCTGCACCGGTCCGCGGCTACGCACGTGCAGCTTGCCGGAGACCATGTGGTGCAGTTTCTGGTAGTAGATCACGCCGACGAAAATCTCCGCGGGGATCATGCGGCCCGTCCGCCCGTCGTAGAGGATCTCCTTCCCGTTCGATCGGAATCCGTTTTCCTCCAAGGCCTTGCGGAGCGCCTCCTCGCGCTCTCCACTGAACGGGGTGCCGTCGATCGGCCGGCCTTCGAGGGAGCCGACCTTGCCGCCGATCTGCTCGAGGACGTGGGCCACAGTCATCCGCGAGGGGATCGCGTGCGGGTTGATGATCAGGTCCGGGATGATCCCTTGGGAGGTGAAGGGCATGTCTTCGTGCGGCGCGATCAGCCCGATGACGCCTTTCTGTCCGTGCCGGGAGGCGAACTTGTCGCCGAGCTCGGGCACTCGCAGGTCGCGGACTTTGACCTTCGCGAGCTTCGAGCCGTTCTCGCTCTCCGTGAGCATGACGGAGTCGACCCAGCCGCTCTCCCCGTGCCGCACGGTGACGGATGTCTCGCGGCGCTTCTGCGGCGTCAGGAAGTCTGTCTCCTCTTCGAGGAACCGCGGTGGGCTCGTCTTCCCGATCAAGACCTCCCCTCCCTGGACGAGGACCTCGGGCGAGATGAGGCCGTCATCCGGCGTCAGGTTCGCGTACGACAGGTCGGCGCGCGCGCCGCGGACATCGGGAGAGGGGATCTCGAAGTGATCTTCCTGGCCCCCTGGATAGCGGCGTTCTTCCGCGCGGTATGTCCGCATGAACGATGACCGGCCGAGACCTCGGTCGATCGAGGCCTTGTTCATGACGATCGCGTCTTCCATGTTGTATCCGTAGTACGACATGACTGCCACGACGAAGTTCTGGCCCGCCGGGCGCTCGTTGAACGACACATGCTTCATCGAGTCCGTCTGGACGAGCGGCTGCTCCGGATAGTGCAGGAGATGGCTCCGAGTGTCGGGACGGGACCGGTAGTTGCTCGAACCCAGGCCGAGCGATTGCTTCGCCATCCCCGCCCCCATCGTGACCCGGGGCGACGAGTTGTGCTCCGGGTACGGGACCACGCCGGACGCGACGCCGAGGATGACCTCCGGGTCGACCTCGAGGTGGGTCGTCTCCTTCGTGATCGCGGACCGCACGCGGAACGTCTTGTGGCAGTACTTGCACTCAAGATCGGACTCGTCGTCGCGGCTGCCCATGTTCACCCACGTGACGTCGTTGCGGCTCAGGGGGTGCTTGCACTCCTTGCAGCGGCTCGGCACGTCGTATGGGTAGATGGCGATGAACGTGTCCTCTTCCTCCTCCGCATCGATCCACTCGACGATGCCGTTCCGGACGAGGTCGGAGAACCGGAGTCGGCCCATCTTCAGCTCGTCGACGTGCTTCCTCGAGAAGGCGAGGTGGCCGTCCTTGACGACCAAGAGCGGGCGGCGGATGCGGCCCTCGTCGCAGTTGATGATGATCTCCCCCATGTTCTCGTCGAACCGGACGTTGACTTCGTGGCTCAGCAGGCCGCTGCGCCGTCGCTCCCGGATCTCCGCGACGAGCATCTTCGGGTCTTCGTGGAGCCCGACGAGGTCCCCGTTCACGTAGACGCGAGTGAGCTGCGTCTGCTGCCCTTTCACCTGCTTCGTGCCGAGGTCCGCGAGGAGCAGTTTGACCTCCTCCTCCGGGAAGCCTTCGGAGACGTCGATCACCAAAGCCAGATTTTTTACTAACCCGCAATTTTGGCCTTCCGGCGTCTCGTTCGGACACAGACGTCCCCATTGCGTCGGATGGAGGTCGCGCGCTTCGAAGTGCGGCTGCGACCGAGTGAGTGGCGATGTCACACGGCGGAGGTGACTCAAGGCGCTCATGTTTGAGGTGCGGTCCAAGAGCTGGCTCACTCCCGCCCGGCCGCCGACCCAGTTGCCCGTCGCCAGGGCGTGCAAGAGTCGCTGGGTGAGCAGATCCGGACGGATCGCCGAGGAAATCTTGAGTTCCCGGCGCCGGGCGTACGAGCGCTCGAGCTGGTACTTCAGGTCCTTCACGAGGTTCGCGAACGCGACGCGGAATAGGTCCTCCATGAGGTCGCCCGCGAGCTTGAGGCGCTTGTTCGCGTAGTGGTCCTTGTCGTCCTCCCGACGTCCGCCGAGGGACAACTCGAGGACGGTGCGGGCGACGCGGCCGAGGAAAATCGCTTTCTTGATCCGATCCTCGCGGGTGTCTCCCAGGTGCGGGAGAAGGCTGCGGTCGAGGATCGACTCGACCTTCTTGATGCGGTATTCTTTCGCCTGGCCCGTGGCGAACTTCTTCTCGAGGTAGTTGATCGCGTCGTCCCGCGTGAAGATGCCGTTCGGCGGGTAGTTCTTCTTGTTCTGGCACTCCTCGATGTTCGCGTAGACGATGTTCGCCATCTCGGGCGCGGAGACGATTGCGTTGTAGATGTCCTCGTCCTTCTCCATGCCGAGCGCCTTCATCAGGATGATCAGCGGGATCTGGCCCGAGGCGGTCGGAACGCTCACGATGAGCTGCCCGTCTTTCTTCTTCTCCATCAGGGTCAGGGCGCGGTACCCCTCTTTCTGGGAGAACACCTTGGCGACCTCGACCTTCCGGCCGTACCGCTCGTTGAACTCGACGAGCACGCGGTTCGGCGCGAGGTCCTCGAGCGAGATCAACGCGCGCTCCGTCCCGCCGATGATGAAGTAGCCGCCCGGATCGAACGGGTCCTCGCCCAGCTCGATGAGCTTTCGGCGGTACTCATCCTGGTTGAGCTCACCCTCCGTCTCCATGTTCTCCTTGTAGAGCAAGCAGCGCTTCGACTTCGCCATGATCGGGAAGTTCCCGATGTGGACGCGCTCCGGCTCCCGCTCGATCCCGTTCTCGATGACCGTGAAGTCCAGGTAGATCGGCGCGGTGTAGTTCAGGTTCCGCTGGCGGGCCTCCATCGGGGTCAGCGGATGCGTCGCGCCGTTCGCCTCCTTGACGACGGGCAGGCCGAGCGTAATCGTCGGCTTCGCCTCGAGGTCGATCCGGCCGCGGTCATCCCGCTTGCGTCCGATCCGAATCTCGATGACGTCGCCTTCCGTCCGGTCCTCATCGAGCTTGATGATCCCACGTCGCTCGTCTTCCGGCGCGGAACGAAGGTTGTCGACAATCCGCTGCATCCGGGAGTTCGGGTTGTCGATCGTCGGCAGGAAATCGTTGAACGACGCGATGTGATGGTTCACAATCGAGCGTTCTCGGAAGAACGCGTCAATCAAATCTCGCATGCCTTACCTCCCGATCACCAGTCGATATGCTTCCGAAACGCCCGCCGTGCCGCTCACCCTCGTCACGCGGATGATCCGGCCCTCTTCGATGGGCCCCTCGATCTTCTCCAGCACCTGAATCACCGGATCGCTCTTCCGGATCTTCGGGAGCTGGTCCCGCGTGATCTTCAACGCCTTCAAAACGCGATCCGCCTCTTCCTCCGCGACGAGGCGATGTTCTGGAACGAGCTGATGCTCCAACACGTTAAACCTCAAGGGAGGTCCTCCCTGGGCGACCGTTTTGCACCTGGCATGTCACGCGCGCGCGAGCCGTACGGGCCCGCGGGGACTTTCGGGGCCTCCGCGCGGTCCGCAGGGCCCGTTCGAACCCCGGACCACCCGGTCTCTTCCCGCCCTCCGGTGAGGGAAGGCGGCTAAAAGCCGGATGCTCTTTCTAGGGACGGTTCCATCGCCATCCTACCTAGCTGAGCTACGGGCCCTCCGGCTAGCGGCGGCGACATGCGACCGTTCGCCTAATCGAGCCATCGTATTAAAGTTTGCGGTGATGAACCGAGCGAGCCCCGGCCCACGGCAGGAGTCGTCCATAATTATCTTCTGTAGAGAATAGAAGTCGGCCCGAGCACAATGTTTTATACGGCAACTCCATCCCAACGATCGTGATCCGGGCCGAGAGCCGATGCACCTCGTGCGGGGCGGTCCTTACCGGGAAAGGGACGACCGTGTTCGTGTGCCCGAGCTGCGGCCGAGGACAGATCGGCCGTTGCGCGCGCTGTCGCGACCAGTCCGTCTCCTATCGCTGCCCGGTCTGTTCGTTCCAAGGCCCCTGAGGTGCATGATGGGCTCCGTCGCAATCACCTTTCGGATCATGCCCGATGATGCCGAGACGGACCTCGAAGAGGTCAAGTCACGTGTCCGGACGAGCCTCGCCGGATCGCTGCGCGACCTCCGGGAGCAGCCGGTGGCGTTCGGTCTTAACGCGATCCTCGCGATCGCCGTCGTCAGTGATTCCGGCGGGACGGAGCCGCTCGAACAGGCCCTCGCGGCGATTCCAGGAGTCGGCAGCGTGGAGACCGTCGACGTGACCCTCGTCTGAGCCGTCCGGCGATCCGCTCGAAGGTGTCGTCCTTGTCCGCGATCCAGGTTTTCCGTCCGGCTATCCATCTGTCAGGGAGGAAATCCGGGTGACTCCCGAAACGAGCGCGCGCGGTCTTTCGCGCGCCGACGTCGTCGCGGCGATCGCCGCGTTCCCGATCGGCGTCGTGGCCGGAGTGGCGGGGGTGGGAGGAGGGGAGTACCGCGCGCCGGTCCTCCTCATCCTGCTCCGAAACGTCCGGTGGACGATCGCGGGGAATCTCCTGGCGGGCGTGATCGTCTCGGTCGCCGTCGTGGTCCTTCGAGGAGCGCTGTTCCAGGGCAGCGATGCGCTGCTCCTGGCGGCGACCATGATCGTCACGTCGGTCCCGGGCGCGTATGCCGGGGCGCTCCTCGCCCGCCGGACGCCCACGAGGTGGCTCAAGATCTTCCTTGCGGGGATTCTTGCGGCGACGGCGCTCCGACTCGTGCTGTTACAGTCGAATAACCCGGGGCTGTTCTCATTCGGAGCGGAGCAGGCCGCACTCGCCTTGCTCACCGGTTTCGGAATCGGCGTGGTCTCCGGGCTCCTAGGAGTCGCGGGCGGGGAATACCGCATTCCCGCCCTGATCCTGATCTTCGGACTGCCGGCGATCGTCGCGGGGACGATCAGCTCCCTCGTCTCCGTGCCGCAGCAATTCGCGGGCCTCTGGAAGCATCGGCAGCTCGGGCAGGCGACCCCCCGTGCCGTCCGCCTGGGGGCGATCATGGGAGGGGTCGGGGTCGGAGGCGTCGCGGTCGGCGTCGCGCTCTTGCACCGGACGAGCGACGTGTTCGTGACGGGGATCCTCGCCGTCGTCATGCTCCTCGCCGCCGCCCAGATCGCGTGGGAGTCGCGGAGGCCCGACCGGGAGGAGTCGCCCGCCCCCGAGGGGCTAAGCCCCCTTCCGTAGGATGAGGACCGGGCACTTGGCGAGCTTGACGATCCGATCCTCGACCGGACCCAACGCGAATTTGCGGAGTCCGCCCGGGGACGTGGCGCGAATCATCAACAGCGACGCCTCCCCGCTCTCCCGCAACGCCTCGGACTCCCAATGGGTGGAATAGACGACCTTCGGTTCGACGGACACGCCGCGCTCCCGCGCACGACCTTCGAAGTGCGCACTGTCGAGCTTCAGCCGCTCCGCCTCGGCCGGGTCGCTCGCGAGGCAAACGACCTCGAGGATCGGAGAATCGTCCTCCGCGAGGAGGAGCGCGAGGTCGTCGACCCCCTCGAGGCTCCAGATGGCGCTCGTGAGGATGACGATTCGCCGGAGCGGTCGCCGCCATCCCTGGGTCTTGAACACGATCACGTCGCAGGGGGCGTTCTCGATCAGGTAGTCGATGTTGCTCCCGAGCACCCGCCGGTCGCCTTCGATCCGCGCGCCGCGCCACCCCATGATGAGGAGGTTCACCGCCTCCTCTCGGATCGTGTCCAGGATGATCTCGTACACCTTGTGTCCGATCTTCACGACCGGACGGGTGTCGACGCCGCGGTCCTCGCCGATCCGCGCGAGTGCTTGAAGTCCGCGGATTCGCTCGTCGACGAATCCGAAGCGGATCGCTTTCGGTGGCAGGTTCCGCGGGATCTCGACGACGTGCAAGAGGCTCAGCTCCCCGTTTCGTTCTCGCGCCACCCGCGCCCCCAGGTCCACGAGCGTGCGGTCCTCAAACTCCCGGAGCGGCAGGAAGACCCTGTATCGCTCAAGTTCGACCCGCTCCTCTCCCGTCGTGAGGATATCGTGGACCTCCGTCACCGTCGCCGGCGTCGGAGAGGGCCGCGGACGGCGGCGGCCGACGAACCCGTGGTACGCGAGGCCGATCGCGAGCCAGAGGGCGCCGAGAATCGTGGCGAGCATCCCCGGCGGGATGGGCGCGTCGCTCCTTGACGGGTAGTTCCACAGCAGGGCCCCGAGGGCCAGGTTCAACGCGATCGCGCCCATCGGGACGGCCGGCACCAGCGGCACGCGGAATCCGGGTGCGCTCCGGCGCTCCCCACGCCGAAGCGCAACGACGGAGGCGTGCACGAACGAGAACAGACCGAGGAAAGCGAGGCTCGCGATGATAGCGATCGTCTCGATCGTGAGGAAGACGAGCAAGCCGGCGCCGACGAACGTGAGGGCGACCGCGGCCGGAGGGACCTCCCGGCCGCCGATCCGGGCGAGCCGCGCCGGAAGGAGCCGATCTCGCGCCATGCTGAACGACGTCCTGATCGCCGCGGTCAGGTTTGAGTTCAAGGCGCCGTACATCGAGACGATCCCGATGATCAGCACGGCCTCCCGCACGTACGGCTGTCCGAGGAAATACCGGACGCCCAGGAGGACCATGTCTTCGGATCCGCCGAAACAGGCCGAACACACCGGCCAGCCGGACAACTGGTCGCTCGGGACGTTGCCCAACACCGCGAGGAAAAACCCCGCGTACACGAGGAACGCGAGCACGAGCGCGAGGAACACGCCCCGCGGCACGCTGCTCTCGGGATGTTTCACCTGGTCGGAAAGCTGGGCGACGACTTCGAAGCCTTGGAACGCGATGAACAGGACCCCGGCACCGAGCATCAAGTCGAGGGACGAGACCGGCGCGCCGACGGCGAAGCCCCGAGGAATCCCAGGCTGGAAGACGGAGATCGCCCCGACGACCGCGACGAGGACAATCAGCAGGATTTTCCCGAGCGTCAATCGGCCGAGCGCGCGGAGCGGCAGGTGGACGCGCGCGAAATGCGCGACCGCCGAGAGGGCCAAGACCGCGAGTGCGACCAGGCTCACGTCGAGCGGATTCGGGCCGAAGAACGAGGACAGATTCGAGGGGCGGACGAGCTCGACTAGGAAGATCCCGAGGCCGAGGGCGCTGAGTCCGGAGGCGGCCATGTGCGCTCCCCACGAGAGCCAGCCGCTCAGGAATCCCGCGGGCGACGGCAGCGCGCTCCGCACCCAGACGTACGCCCCACCGGAGGCATCCGGCCGGCCGGACGCGAGTTCCGCGTACGACATCCCGGCGAGCATCGCGACGAGCGCGGCGATCGCGAGGCTCAGGAGGACGAACGGCCCCGCGACGGTGTACGTCGCGCCGACTAGCAGGAAGATGGCGGCGCCGACCATGGCCCCGACGGCGGCCATCGTGACGTCGAAGAGCCCGAGGTCCCGCGTGACGCGCACGCGGACGGAACCGGCGCCGGGTCCCCGGGAGGCCACGAGGGCGGAGAAAGCCTGGGATACTTGAGGCTATGGCGGACGACCTGGCGACGAGTGGGTCGTGATTTCCGATCTCTCGAATCGCGCTAGGCGGCGGACTTCGAAGCGGTCTGAGCAATCGTCTCGCCGAGCGTGCGGAAGACGAGTTCGACGTTCTCGCCGGATTTCGCCGAACTGAAGAAGTAGGGCGCGTCGAACGCCTCCGTGGCCTGCTTCACCTGCTCCTCGCCGAACGCGGCCTGCTCTTTGAGGTCCGTCTTGTTGATCGCGAACGTGACAGGGATCTCGCCGACGGTCCGGAACACGGACTCGACCCAGGAGTCGAGGTCCTCCAGCGTGTCGTATCGCGTGATGTCCGCCACAGCAAGGATGCCTTGGGCTCCGTGGAAGTATGCCTCCCGCAGCAGCTCTCGGAATCCCTTCGACCCCATGATGTCCCAGATCGTCATGTCCATCTGGACCGGATCGGCGCCTTTCGGGGTGAGGGCGAGTTCCTTCTTGGAAACCTTCGCGCCGAGCGTCACGATGTAGCGGTCGTCGTACTCGTTGAGTACGTAGCGTTTGATGAGGGACGTCTTGCCGACCGCGTGCTCCCCGACGAGGCAGACTTTTACTTTCATCCGACGCGGTTCCATCATCGCGGACCCTCGGGAGACGGCGGAAAACCCTCCGATGTTTGCGGCTATTTGCTAGGCTCTATTTAGTCATTGCCGCGAGATTCGCAGCGACCCATTGCGATCGAGAGACGCAACCCTTGAAATAACGACTCAGGAATGCGCCGGCGTGGACGCGTTCGCGGCGACGCGACTCGCAGTCGGCGCGGGCTGCCTCCTCGTCGCGGCCATGTCCGATGTCCGGACGCGCCGCGTGCGGGATCCCCTTTGGATGGGGCTCGGAACGTTCGGCATCGTCCTCCTCGGGGCCCAGCTCGTTGGCGCGGGATCGCCGTGGACCGCGTGGTCGCTCGTCGGCTCCGCCGCCATCCTGTTCTACGCCGTGTTCCTAGGCAAACCGCTCTTCGACGACACCGGATTCCATCCACGGCCGGGTCGAATCCTACTGCTCCTCGCCGCCGCGGTCCTGTTCTTCGCACCTCTCCGGACCGGGTTGAGCGCCTCCACCGGACCGCCCTTGGCGGAGCTCGCATCGATGCCCGTGATGCTCATCGTGTACCAGCTCTTCTATCGGGTCCGGCTCCTCCACGGCGGGGCCGACACCAAAGGGCTCATCGCGCTCACCCTGCTCATCCCGTCGTACCCCGACGCTCGCCCGTTCCCGCTTCTGACGGCGGACCCACGGGTGGAGTCGGTGATCCGGGTCGCGTTCCCCTTCTCCCTCGTCGTATGGGTCGACGCCGCGATCGTTTCTCTCGCCGTCCCGATCGGGTTGGTCCTGTACAACGCGGTCCGCAGGGACCTCGCATTCCCGCAGGCGTTCCTGGGATACCGCGCGCCGCTCGATCCGCAACCCCGCCATGCCTGGCTGATGGAACGAATCACGGACGGCGGGGAGCACGTCCTCGTCCTCTTCCCGAAGCGAGGTGCGGATTCCGCCGCTCAGGTCGCCCAGCTTCAGGCGCGAGGCATCAAGCGGGCCTGGGTCACGCCGCAAATCCCGTTCATGGTCCCGCTCTTCGTCGGATTCGTCCTCGCCTTCGTGATGGGGAATCTGCTGGTCGGCATCTTAGACCTCCCCGGGTGAAACGGGAGAAATCCGGCTCGCGGGCCTTCGGAGCGGAGTCTCGGTCCGTTCGATCGACTTGCCGGCGGGGTCACCGCGCAGCGCGTCGGCCGCGCCGCCGGAGGAGGGGGATAAGCACCGCGGGAAGCACGCCAAGGGCCACCATCGGGAACTCGGGAATCGGGTAGAACACATGCCCCCAGGTGTCCGGGATGTTCTCGTCGACCGTGGGCCCGCCCCAGGTGTGCAGCACGCCGAGGTTGAAGTCGTAGTCGATGATCGCGAACCCCGCGGTCTGGCCGGGAGAGGGGGTGAGGGTCGACCAGACGTCCGTGTAGCGGACCTTGAATTCGTAGCTCTCAATGCCACCGGCGTACCGGCTCGCGCCGGCATCCCCGGAATCGCAGCTGCCGCAAGTGGCGTCCCATCCCACCCCGTTCCCCTGCCATGTCGTGACGGTCGTATCGCCATTTCCGAACACATAGAGGAGGCGGTCGTCGGTCTGCGGGGCGCCTCCGCCGTCGTGCTTCGTGTCGAAGATCACCTCGTCCCAGTCGTTCGGGCTCTTTGTCGTATCGAGGGTCACATGGATGCATACGTACAGGAACTGAGTGTCGTCGCGCCGGCCGATGGCGAAACTCATGGAAGGATTGCTCGCGACGCTCGCCCCGAGGTACTCGTCCGGGGACGTGCCACAGATTCCGTCGATGACCGGAGTGTTGACGAGGGAAGTTGCCGTGATCTCGTCCGGCACCGGCGAATGGAGCGGAGAAACCTGGGTCTTCAGAGTTGGCGCCGAAGCCGGCGCCGGGATGTCCGTCAGGTCGGTCCGGTGGGTCCAGTCCGTCGTCGCGTACACGGCTCGCGACCCGTTCATCGGACCGAAGAAAGCGGCGTCGGCGGATGCCTCGAGCTCCGATCCGACGAGGGCGACATCGAACCGCCCGACGCTCGGGTCCCACCGCCAGGTGACATTGTTCCACGCATACAGCGTCGCGGAGGCGACGCGCCCGTTCCGACCGCGGACCTCGAGGAACCGGTTCGCGACGATGCCACCGATCGCCATCCCGACGGCGTCGCGGTTGTCCGTGTCCACATAGATGTCCAGCACGTCCTCCGCGGCGTTCCGTCGAGGTGGTTGCGGCGCCGGCGGGGTGCCGTTTCCGGCTGCCACGGGGATCGTCCTCTGCTCGGGGAGGATCGCCCCTGCGAGGATGCTCCCCGCCGTGTGAACGTAGAAGAACGCGTCGGCCGGGACCGCGAACGCCGTCCCACGCAGGTCGATCGAGGCGGGGAGGGGATCGGCGGGATCCAAGACCGGGGTCGTCCATTCGGCGAACAGGCCGTCGACCACATAGGCGGATGGCGTCGGGCCCACATAGAATCGAACGCCTTCTTCGGTGATGGTGGCCGGAACCGGGTCCGAACTTCCCGCCGCGACGGCGTCTGCGCCTACGAGGCGTAGCGACACGAAGGAACCGGCGGGCAGGCCCGACGGATCGAGGGTGATTTGCACGACTCGCGGCGGCTGGCCCACGGCGACGATGAACGGGAGCGCCGGCGTGAGAATCGTCCCTCCCCCGGTGTGGTTGAACAGGAAGCTGCGGACCTCAACGCTCCCTCCGAGGGCTTGGAGGTGCAGTTCGAGAACGGGCGTCGGCGACGCGATCGAACTCGTCAGGGGAATTTGTTCCACGACGAGCGCGCCAAGGGGCCGCCCGACCGTGGCTCCAATGTCCAAGTCGTCTCCGAGTCGCACCGCAGGGGCAAAGCGCCAGCCCGGCACGGAATCGAGACCGACCTGGGTGTCCGTCAACATCAACTCGACCTCCGATCCGGCAGACGCCGCATCAAACGCGCCGCTGCTGCGGAACGCCGTCGCGTTGTCCCGGTCCGGATCTCCGGTCCACTGACGGACGACCGTTCCCCGGACCTGCCCGCCCCATCCCCACACCTCGGCGAGGAAGTCGACGTCGCGATCCTGGACGGTGTATCCTCGCCTCGACGGATCGTCGATGAGGAGATAGAGGCTCGATACCCCGGTGCCGGGGAAGATCGGCCCTGCCGTCTCCGCGTACACGAAGAGCCGGCCCGGCTCCGCATGGACCTTGAAGGCGATGAGGTCCGCGCTCGCAGGGAGCGCCTCGACCGGATCGGTGTACGTCGGCACCGACGCCCATTCGGAGAAGTTGCCGTCCACCGCGAAGGGCGACCGGTACGGCTCCGGGGTGCCGAAGAAATAGCCGAGGACGACCATCACGAGGACGCACGCAGCGATGAAGGCTACGACCCGACGGTAGTCAGCCGGCGCCACGATGCCGTACTTGCTCTGCCGAAGCCGGACCCCGTTCGTGAAGCCGATCCCGTGGACGAGCCCGTTCGTCCGGCCGCGGCTCTCCACCAATCCGTTCGTGCGGCCACGGGCGCCGTTCGTCCATCCGCGGGACGAACTCGGATTGCGGGGAGCCGCCGCGGAATGGCTCACGAGGCCTCGAGATCCACGGTCGGGGTCCACTCTCTCAGCCTCCCGCGGTCTGACGGGTCGGACGGCGGCCTCGGCGCGCCGCGGCCGTCATGGCGACGACTCCCAGGACCACGAAGATGGCGCCGAGTTGGGCGGCGAACAGGTTCAGCGGCCCGAACACGCCGTACGACTCACCGATGAATGGGACGCGGAAGAAGTCGTGGAGAAACGAACCGAAGACGAGGACCGCGCCGCCGAAGGCCACGTTGACTCCGCCGGCGTAGAAGATCACCCTGTGACTCCGACGGGGCCTCAACGGGCGCGTGGACGAGACCCGCCCGGCCGCCTGGACCGATTCCGCCTGAGCCATCGGAAGCGGCGGGACTTCTCGGTACCGCGGCACTCGTTCGACGGGCTCTTCGATCACGAGCTGCGAGCCTTGCTCGCCATAGACCTCGACCTCCGGAGCAGCCTCCGCGTCCGTGGGCGGGGGAATCTCCTCGACCGTGATCTCGGGCTGCGGCAACGGTTCGGGCGGGGTCTCGTCATCCTCGGTCGGGATCGATGCGTCGGACTCGGGCGCGGGCGGCTCGGGCGGTTCTAGATCGCCCTCCGTCGATCGGTCGTCGACTGCGATGGCTGTGGCCCCCGAAGCCTCGACGGCGGCGGGCTCCGGCGGCAGTCTCTCGGCGGGAGGCGCCGGCGGGTATCGCTCCGGCGGCCCGGCCTCGAGCTCGACCTTCTGCGGCTCGTCCTCGAGATCTTCCTCGTCGAGCTCTTCGGACATCAGATGGTATTTCGCAAGCCCCAAGCGGTGATGGAGGCTTTCGGCCACCGGCTCGGATGGAGAGCCCCTCACGCTCCCGGCCCGCAGGATCTCGACAAAGATCCGGCACTCCGGGCAAAGGGCCTCGGGCTGGTCCCAGAAGGACTTCAGAGGTCCCCCGCAATTCGGGCAACGGTCCGGGGGCAGCTCGGAGCCCCCGTCCGGTGGCGCACGCGGCGCCGGTTCGTCGTCCATCGAATCTTGAAGGGTTCCCTCCCGGGCCGGATAAACATGGGCAGTCGGTTCGCGGGGGTGATTATCAGATACGCCTCCGGACGACCGCCGGGACTCCGTCTGGATCACGAAAAACGAAAGGAAGAAGGTGCACGTCCGGGGGGACGTGCAGGTGACACGAGCGTACGACGCGCGTGCCGATTACCGGGTCAGTCGGGGTCGCGCACATCCGGCGATGCCGGAAATCACGGAGCCGATCCCTACGTCAGGTTGCCGCTCCGCGAGTGCTTGGTGGACCGCCGAAGCGACGCACGAGCCGTGATCGCCGCTCGGAGAGCGGGAGCCCGCGGCCTCGAGGTTCACCGAGGCTGCGAACGCCGTCGTGCTGACCGAAAGGGCCAATACGCCGAGGACCGCCACTAGGCGGAGGGCGTACGAAACCGTTGACACCTCGTCACCTCAACTCACGGTGGCCTCCTGTGACTAACTCCCTTGTGGCGCAATAATCATCGGTGATTGCCAGCCGCCAAAGTGACGACAAAGGTGCAGGCACGAGAGGGGCCAGAACGATACATCATGGCCCTCGAACCGCCCGCATCGAAATGCTGATATATCTCGCGCTCTCTCGGCGGAGACAGCAGTGGTTTGACGGCCAAAGCGGCGGGGATACACCCGGTCCCATCCCGAACCCGGAAGTTAAGCCCGCCCACGTTCCCTGCGGTACTACGGTGCGCGAGCCCGTGGGAAGCCTGCCCTCCTTTGAGGAGGGCTTGGGCCGGCGACCTAGGTACGCTAGCCGTCCATCCTTGTGGTGGACGACGAAACGTGCCGTTCTAACGGCCGCCGATCCATGGAACGCCGTCAGCCACTCGCTATTCGACGCGCCGCTTCGCGCGGATTTTCAGCCCGATGATGAGCAACGGGACCGCCGCGACGAAGATCATATCCGAGAGCTCCGGGATCGCCACCACCGTCGAGGAACTGCTCCCGATCAGCGGGAATCCTCCGGGCGTCGTGTAATTCAGGAACGCCCAGTTGACGAGTTGCGATCCCGAGAAGCTGGCGTTCACCCGCGCGATCAACGTGAGGGAATGGGCGCCCGGTGCGACGCTCGTGAAGTTCCAGTAGAACGTCCGGCCGTCCGTCCACGTTGCCGCCGGGCTCGCGCTGACGTAGTCGAGTCCGCTCGGGAAACTGTCCTTGATCGTGACCGTTCCCGCCGCCACGGAGCCCGTGTTGTTGTAGAAAATCGTGAAGGTGACCAGGTCGCCCGGTTTCGCGTTCGACGGCGTGGCGATCTTGACGACCGTGATCATCGGTCGTACGACGGTCGTGTTCCCCCATCCGAGACTCCGGGGAAGGGGCCGGCGCAGCTGATCCGTGTAATCCAACGTCGCCGTGTTGCGGAGCACCTGTCCATCCGCCGTGGCGGCAGTGACCTGTACCGAGACCGTGAAGGCGTGGGCGCCGGGCATCACGTTCGTGAAGGCCCACCCGTACGTCGAACCGGAGACGGAATTGTACGGCACGCTCGACGAGGAAAAACTAACGCCCGCCGGGAGCGTGTCGTTCACCCACACGAACTTCGCCATGCCCGTGTCCGTGTTGTTGTAATACAACGTGTAGACGATGAGATCCCCCGGCGCCGCAACGACCCGGCTCGCGGTCTTCGCGAGGGCGATCGTCGGCCGGTGGCGGTCGTTCGCGCGACCGGACGAGGGCGCCAAGGAGAGGTAGAAGTCCACCGCATCGTTGTTCGTATCTGCAGGGACGCCTGACACAGGGTCCTTGAACCGCGCCCACGTGCGGCCGCTGCCCGAGTTCGACGAGTACGTTGTCGCATCGATCACCGTGGTCCCTTGCATGAGGAGCAATTGAGTCTGGCCGTTCGGGAGCGAGTTCGCGGGCAAGAAGGCCGCGAGGTACTCCTGCCCGGATCCCCAGGCACCGATCGTCCCGGAGAACGTGTAGACGACGACGGCCTTGTTTCCGTGGTTGATTGCGAGGGTCCAACCGTTCAGGGGGACCGCGCTCGCCGTCGGGTTCGCGATCTCCGCCCATTCCACGTTCGGCTGGGGCGAGACCTCGTTGATGACGAGATTCGTCGCGGCCTGCGCGGCGATCGGGAAGCGGGCGACGGCGGCGTCCGGCAGGGCGACATCGTATCCGAGCCGCCAGTCCGACGCGAAGTAGACGACCCGGTACCCGGCGACCAGGTTCAGCGCGCTCGCGTCCACCGCGAATTCCATCCGATGCGCGTCGAGCGCGACGGCGATCGGCTGCACGAGGGCCCAGGGGTTCGCTCGAGCCGGCACGAAGGCATAGAGGCCGCTCGAGTTGACCGCTCCGTTCCTACCGATGACCGCCATCGCGTAGTCGAAGCCGTACGTCCGGCCTTCGACGTCGGACAGGAGCCCGGTGCTCGTCGCGTTGTCGGCGTCGACGTACGCGTACACGACGTCCACGCCCTCCTGGGGAGGCTGTCCGATCGGGCAGATGAATCGCGTCACGCTTCGGCCCGCATAGGGCGCGGGATACCATGCCGGGATCGTCGTGTTCAACCAGCAGTCGGTGCCCGCGGGATAATCGATGACGCCGTCCCCGTCCACGTCGCCCGCGGACATCGCGTCGGTGCGGTTGTCGTTGTTGAAGTCTTGGGACAGGCCCGCGCCGAGGAGGGTCTCGATCGAATCCGGCACGCCGTCGAGGTCCGTGTCGACGGGCGCATTGTACGTCCGCTCGCGGGAGGTCGGGATGTCTTGGCCTCCGAGCATGCGGCCGTCCACCCGAACGTATCCGGTGAAGTTCGCCGCCACGTTCACTGCGGTCGCGAGCAAGTCCACGTTCGCGTCGTATTCCGTCGCGCCGCTTCGGTTCGTGACGTCGCCGAGGAGATCCTGACCGTACATCTGACCGCGCCAATCGCCGAACGCGCCGTCGACTCTCAGCGTCGACGGTGCCGCAGCAAGGTAGACCAGCCCGGTCTCGGGGGCTCGGAAGCTCGCGGTGCCGTTCGAGCCAACTCCGCTCACCGTCAATCCGAACGTCGTCGTCGGCGTGACGTTCGTCCACCGTGCTTCGACCCAGTACACCGCCGGCCCAGCGAGATTCTCGTTCATCGCGAGGCTGACGGCGTTCGCGGTCATCGACGCGTTCGAGAGGAACGCATCCGCCGGATCGAGCGCGCCGCTCCCGTCATCGCGATACAGGGCCACATCAACCGGGTCCGCCGAATCGCCCACCCGCGTGAGGTTCAACCCGGTGACATGGGGCGCGCCTCCGAGCGGCGCGAGCGTCACTCGCAGGACGACCGCCCGGGGCGTCGTGACGATGTCGGGCGCGACCGTCTGCTGGCCCAGGACGACCGTCGGGAGGGAAGGACGCACGGAGCCATCCGCCGCGTCCCGGCCGCCAAGGTTGTCCGCCGCGTAGACGAGGACCCGCGCCCTCGTCGCATCCCGGACGGTCGTTCGGATTTCGATCTGCGAGCCGAGGAACGCGGCGTCCGCGGAGCCGCTAGGCAGGAACCGCCGGAAGTCGTTCGAGCGCGTCACCCCCGTCTCGTTGAATGCGAACGCCGAGACGCCGTGCTGGATCGCGGACACATCTCGCCATCCGTACACCTCGACCATGGAATCCGCGCCGAGGTCGCCGATCGGGTACCCGGTCGTGCGGTCGTTGTCTTCGTCGACGAAGACGAACACGCTGCCCGTCTGGTTTGCGGCGGGGCCCTGGAACAAGAGGCCCTGAACCTGCGCCTCGACGAACAGGTTCCGGTCCTGCGTCGCGACCTTCATGGCGACGAGGTTGACATCGGGCGTCTGGACCGCGTCCGTCGGCGAGTCCGCGTACGCCGGGAACCTGGACCAGTCGCTGAAATCCCCGTCGATCCGGATGATCGAGGTCGGCCCGGCGGGGGACGGAGAAAGGAAGCTCACGAGGATCGGGACGATCACCATGAGGGCGACGACCGCGGCGATTCCCACGACGGAGTGGGACCAGTGCGGCTGCGCCGGAATCCGCGGGGTGCCGTAGCGGCCCCGCCGGCCGTTCGTGAAGCCGTTCCCGTTCACGAGGCCGTTCGTCGCCCCGTGCCCGAACGTTAGGCCGTTCACCGCGCCGGTCGTCAGGCCGTTGACGCGGCCCTCCGACAGGCCGTTCACGCGTCCGTTCGTGCGGCCGTTCGTGTGGCCGTTGGTGCGGCCGTTCGTGTGACCCCCTTTCGTGCCGCTGACGCGGCCGTTCATGCGGCCGCCGCCCGCGAGGTCCGAGGACGCGAGGCCCGGCGCCCGGAGTCCTTCCGCGGCGGCCTGGAGGGCGCGACCCTCGTCGCGTTCGAGCCGGTCCGCTCGCTCGCGGGCGACGCGCGATTCGTCCGAGCGGCCGAGTCGCTCCAGGATCTCGCCCTTCGTGCGCCATGCGACCGCGAGGGATGGGTCCGCCCGCAACAGGGATTCGTAGTGATCGAGCGCTTCGATGAGTCGGGGATCGAGCGCTTTCGGCGCGGCCGTCGCGACGGGCTGCTGCCATTTCGGCGACAGGACGGGCACGTCCTCCTTCGTCCGCGTCACGTCCTGGACCTCGACGCGGTACTGGTCCTCGCGCGCCGGGTTCAGCTCTCCGGCCTTCGCGAGGGACTCCGCCGCCTCCGCGGGGCGTCCGAGTTTCTCGAGGACCTTCGCGCGCTTCGCCCACGCCCGCTCGAGTGTCGGGTCCGCCTCCAGCAACCGATCGTAATGATCGAGCTCTTCCTGGAGCCGCTCCGCCTCCGTGGTCTCCGTGGCGTCCGCGACCCGCTGCCACCGGCTGAGGAAGTCCTTCACGACGCCCTTCTCCTTCCCGTTCGTGACCGGGGGCGTTGGAGCGTTCAGGGCCGTGCCGCAGATCGCGCACTCCGATTCGTCCGCGAAGAGATACGCCCCGCAGCGGGGGCAGAACGGAGCTTCCTCGTCGAGGCTCCCATCGAGCCCGGGCAGGAGGGCGAGTTCCTCCCTACGATATTCGCGGCCGCACACGCCGCAGGTCGCGTCCCCTTTCGCCATCGCGGCGCCGCACGAGAGACAGATACGAGCGGGCGCGTCCTCGTCCTCGAGGAAGGCGTCGAGCTCCTTCCCGACGGCGATATCTTCGGAGCCGCCGAATTCGACGCCGCACGACGGGCACTTCGTCGCGCCCGCGCCAGCGAAGGAGCCGCATTCCGGGCACAGGAACAGATGGCCGGACGCATCGCCCTCGGAGGTGCCATGCACCAGGCCGAATAGGGCGTCCGCCTCGCCCGACGTGAGGCCTTCGATCGCCGAGAGCTCGTCGCGGCTCGCCGCGCGCAGCAGCTCGTACGTGGGGAAGCGTTCCCCGACCTTCTGCGCCTTGTCCGCGGTCCATCCGGGGATCGAGGATAGCCACTCGCGATAGCTCTCGTCCATCTACAAGAGCGGGTGGGACGGGGGCTTAAAGGGCCTTATATCGTCCCTATCACAGGGTCTATACGATCCGTTAACACGTGTCGCTCAGGGACCTTTCCACGCCGTGGCGTACGGGTCGAGCGTGACGTCGAGGACGACCTTCTTGGAACCGCTGCCGAACCGCACGAGGACCGTCGTCTCGTCCCGCCGCAGGAGCTCGGGCGAGAGGCCTTCTTCGGTGAGCCGGCGCAGCAGGCCGTCCGCAAAGGCGTTCGACCGGGCCCGGTTCGATTCGCGTTTCCGCGGGATCAGGTCCGTCGGATACACGCGGCGGTACCGACCGTCGTCGACGAGGGTGAGCAGCCCGAAGTCCGCGAGCTCCGAGGCAATCTTGCTCACGGACTGCCGCGTCAAACTGAGCGCAGCGGCGAGCTCCTGAAACGAGAGCCCCGGTTGCCGGAATACGGCCTCAAGAATGGCGGCTCGGCCCGACGACGCGAGGGACGCGAACATCGCCGCATCCTCCGGATCGATCAGGCCTTTCGGGAACGCCCGGGTGCCCTCGATTTGCACGTATCCGTTCTCCACGAGATCCCACGCATGCCACCGCACTGTGGCCTGGGACATCGCGAGCTCCCGCCCGATCTCGCCGACCCGAGCGCACGGCTTGCGGCAGAGATAGCGGAACATCTGGCGGCGGCGCGCGTTCGCGAGGCTGCGTCCCTCGATCTCGAGGTCCTCGTCCGGCCCGTCCCGGGCGACCGCCTGCTCGAGCGCGCGACCGAGACCGCGCGCCATCTCACGCCCCCTGGTACTCCTGGAGGATCATCTCGAGCACACGCTCGGGCTTCAAGGAGCGGAAGTCCTCGTCCGTGAGCCCGTCGAGAGACTTCTCGAGATGGTCCCTCACGTTCTTCGGCATCGAGCGGGTAAGGAGCATCTGCCGCAGCTGCGACGGGGCCTTGGAGGTCGTGGGCTTGCGGCCGTCGACATCCTCGAGGACGATCCCGAGGCCGCGGACGATCTCGTAGGCATGGGCCCCTTGGCTGTGGCGGCTGTTCCGGCACTTCACGATCTTCAGTAGGCGCGACGGGTCCGCGCCGTCGCTGTTGAACTTCAAGTGGATCACGCAGTCCGCGAGGTACATCGGGATGACGGTCTCCGGGCCGGCGAGGTCCGCCTGTCCGTGTTCCTCGAGCGTGCAGAGGACCGTCCCGACTTTCCGCGTCTGCTTGAACATGTAGCCAATCAGGTCGCGTTGCTCGTACAGGTCCTTCGTCGACCAGAGGACCGGCGTGAGCGGGTCGATCGCGATGCGCGCGTTGCTCCCCTTCCAGTCCGCGACGAACGCGGGGAGCTCCTTGCGGATGAAGTTCGAGAACTCCCGACCCGACGCGTCGATGAACACGAGAAGCTCGTCGTCGAGGTACTCGAGGATGTCCGACCAGCCCATCTCGACGGCCTCACGGATGATCTGTTCCTTGTTTTCGTCGAGAGAGACGAAGACGCCCTCTTGGCCTTCCTGCAGGCCTCGGCGGATGAACTGCGTGGCCAAGGTCGTCTTGCCCGCGCCCGACCGGCCGATCACGACAGTCGTGCTGTTCTCATTCAGGCCGCCGTCGAGGAGCGGGTTGAGTCCATAGATTCCGCTCCGGATTTTGCGCACGCGATTTCATCCCGGCGGGGACGCTAAAAACGTGCCGACCTGAGAATCAGGTGCGAGAGCGAATTCATGCCAGGACGGGTTCCACGCCTCGGAGGAACTCCGCGATCATCTTCTTGTCGATCCCGTAGCCGAGGACGCCGTCTTGACGCGCGGCGATCGTCCCGTCGCGGAAGAGCGCGAGGGTCGGCACGACCTCGACCGCGTAGTCGTCCCACAGCGGGTTGTCCTCGTCGTCGAGGTAGACCGCGGCGAACCGCCAGGGACGGGAAGACGCGAGGCGTTCAAAATCCGCTTGGAACCGACGGCAGAACGGACACCACGTCGCCGAGAACATCACGACGGTGGGCTCCTTCGACCCGAGGATCTCCCGCTGGAACGCCTCCGGGTCTCGGACCTTGAGCATCGAAGTAACCGAGTCGTCGCGCGCGGATAAAGGTTGACCCGCGAACTTTCACGCGTCCGCAACCCAGCGCACGGAAAGGCATATACCCGGTCCTCCGGATAGGGCCCGCCGCTCTCCTTCGCCGGAAGGGATGGAATGGGTTCTCCGATCGCGTCCGAAGGGGTCCGGTCCTACTTCGCGACCCTGCAGAAACAAGTCGAGGCCGCGTATGCGGTCGGCCGTGCCGCGCGGGCGCGCGGCTACGATCCGGAGCTCGATGTGGAGATCCCTCTGACGGACGACCTCGCATCCCGTGTCGAGAAGCTGCTCGAGAACTACGACGTCGAAGGGGTCGCCCGCCGAATCCGCGAGCTCGCGAAACACCACGACCGCGAGGAGCTCGCGATCCTCGTGGCGAAAGAGATCGCCCAGCGGCCTGCGGCGAGCAAGGAGAGGGCGGTCGAGCGCGCCGTCCGGGTGGGCCTGGCGATCCTGACGGAGGGCATCCTGGTCGCGCCCCTCGAAGGCCTGGCCGGTGTGAAGCTCAAGAGGAACCGCGACGGCTCCTCGTACGTCGACCTGTACTATGCCGGCCCGATCCGGTCCGCGGGCGGGACCGGCCAGGCCCTGAGCGTCCTCATCGCGGACGTCGTCCGGCGGGAACTCGGCATCGGGCGATACGAGCCGGTGCGGGAGGAGGTCGAGCGGTTCAAAGAGGAAATCCCGCTGTACAAGCAGGCCCAGCACCTCCAATACACACCGTCCGAGGAGGAGATCGCGCTGATCGTCGCCCACTGCCCCGTGGGGATCAACGGCGAGGGCACCGAGGACGCCGAGATCAGCGGATTCCGCGACCTCCCGCGGATCGAGACGAACCGGATCCGCGGCGGCGCTTGCCTCGTCATCGCGGACGGCATGTGCCTGAAGGCGCCGAAGATCCAGAAGCACGTGAAGAAGCTCCGGATCGACGGATGGGAGTTCATCGACGCGTATCTCGCGGAGAAATCGGCGCGGCCGGAGGAACTGAAGGACGAGGCGGGGGTCGAACCGAGCGAGGTCTTCATCCAGAACATCGTCGCGGGCCGGCCGGTCCTCTGTCATCCGAGCCGCGCCGGCGGCCTGCGCCTCCGGTACGGGCGGACGCGCGCGACGGGCCTCGCGGCGCTTGCACTCCATCCCGCGACGATGCACATCCTCGACGATTTCATCGCGGTCGGCACGCAAATCAAGACGGAGCGTCCGGGGAAGGCCGGCGCGGTGACGCCGTGCGATACGATCGAAGGGCCGCTCGTCGTCCTCGACGACGGCGACTTCATCGAAATCTCCGATGCCGCCACGGCGAAGCGGCTCACGCCCCGCGTCCGCGTCATCGCGGACCTCGGCGAAATCCTCGTCCCGTTCGGGGAGTTCCTCGAGAACAATCACCTGCTGATGCCCGGCGCCTTCTGCCTCGAATGGTACGGGGCGCTGCTCCAAGGGAAGCTCGGCTCCTTGCCCGACGGGTGGGAGACGGCGACGGCGGAACAGGCGCTCGCGTGGTCCCGCGAGCTCGGAGTGCCGCTCCATCCCCGGTACAATCTCTTCTACCACGACCTAACCGTCGAGGAGCTCACCCGGTTCCGCGAGCTCGTCACGGTCCACGGCCGCATCGAAGACGGCCGGCTCCGGCTCCCGAACGACGAGGAGCCGAGGGAATGGCTCGTGCGGCTCGGCGCGCCGTACCAAGCGCGAGGGGACGAGCTGATCGTCGAGCGGCACACCGAATCGTTGCTCGCGACCCTCGGCATCGAACGAGACGGCGGGATGCTCCGGATCGGGCCCTCGCCGGAGACGGAAGACCCGCTCGCATTCGTGTCGTCCCTGGCGGGCTTCCCCGTGAAGGCGCGCGGCCCGACCCGCATCGGCGCGCGGATGGCCCGGCCGGAGAAGGCGGCCCCGCGGAAGATGCAGCCCGCACCCCACGCCCTCTTCCCGATCGGCCACGACGGCGGCGCCCAGCGCCTCCTGGTCGACGCCGCTTCGAAGGACACGATCGAGATCGAAGTCGGGCTCCGCATCTGCGGGGCGTGCGGGAAGCGGTGGTTCCTCCCGAAGTGCTCGTGCGGAGGACACACGACGCCGCGAGGCGGACCGACGAGGCAACGCGTCCCCCTCGCCGACGTCCTCCGGGCGGCGCTCGATCGGGTCGGCGAATCGAAGGCTCCGGCAATCAAGGCGGTCCAGGGCATGATCTCGAAGACGAAGACGCCGGAGCCGCTTGAGAAGGGCGTGCTACGCGCGAAACACGAGATCTACGTGTTCAAGGACGGAACGACCCGGTACGACATGACGAACCTCCCGCTCACCCACTTCACCCCGAACGAGGCCGGCATCTCGGTCGAAGCGGCGCGCCGGCTTGGCTACTCGAGGGATCTGCGGGGCCAGCTTCTCGAGCGCGACGATCAGGTGCTCGAGCTGAGGACGCAAGACATCCTCGTCGCCCGGTCGTGCGGCGAATACCTCGTGCGCGTCGCGTCGTTCGTCGACGATCTCCTCGAACGCCTCTATGGCCTGTCCCGATTCTATGGCGCGACGCGGCCGGAGGATCTACTCGGCCAACTCGTCGTCACGCTCGCCCCGCACACGAGCGCAGGCGTCGTCGCCCGGATCGTCGGATTCACGGACGCATTGGCGTGCTTCGCCCATCCCTTCCTCATCGCCGCCCGCCGCCGGAACTGCGACGGCGACGAGGATTCGGTCATCTTGCTCCTGGACAGCCTGATCAACTTCTCCCGGGCGTTCCTCCCGGACAAGCGGGGCGGCCTGATGGATGCGCCGCTCGTCATCACGACCCGCATCGACCCGAACGAAATCGACAAGGAGGCCCACAACCTCGACGTCCTCGCGGCGTACCCGCCGAGCCTGTACGACGCGGCCGAGCGCTTCGCCCACCCGCGCGAGATCGAGCCGCAGATCGACACGGTGAGCAAGCGGATCGGGAGCGTCCTCCAATACGAGGGGTTCTCGTACACCCATGCGACGTCGAGCGTCGCGCAGGGCCCCCTCGCGTCGGCCTACGGGGAAGGATCGATGGCCGAGAAGATCGAGAAGCAGCTCGAGCTCGCCCTCCGGATCCGCGCGGTGGACCCGAACGACGTCGTCGCGAGGATCGTCGTCCACCACTTCCTCCCGGACCTGATCGGGAACCTGAAGGCGTTCTCGAGTCAGCAGGTCCGATGCACCCGGTGCGGAGAGAAGTACCGCCGGATCCCGCTCCGAGGTCGGTGCCTCGCCTGCGGGGGCAACCTCACGCTCACGGTCCACGAGAGTTCCGTCAAGAAGTACCTCGAGATCTCAAAGCGAATCAGCGCCCAGTTCGAGGTGTCGAACTACCTCCGGCAACGGATCGAACTCATCGAGGACGCGATCACGTCGCTCTTCACGAACGACAAGACGCAGGACCTCAAGCTCGACGACTTCTTCTAGGCCGACGCGACCCGGGCCTGCTCGCTCCGAATCTTCAGCGCCGCGGCCGCGACGAGGAATGCACCGAGTGCGAAGGCGCCGAACACGAGCAACGGGAAGTTCGCGATCGTCATCCGAGCCAAATCCGTCGGGACGAATCCGTTGGTGAGCCCGAGCTGGTCCGGTCCATACACGAAGGCGCCGAGGAGGACGAGTCCGAGGACCATGAGCACCACCCCCACCTTCGCGGCGCCCGGCGTCCGCAGCGTGTACCGGCAAACGGGGCACACCCACATCGTGTCCTCCGGGAGTTCGGCGTAGCACTCCGGGCACCGGAAGGACATCGAACGGACAGAAAGCCCTCGAAAGAAATAGTTTGCGACCCGGTTTCGTGGAATGCGCGTCGGCGGGACGAGACAACCCTTTAGTAGCCGGGGCCGGGTTCGCGGCCGATGCGGAAGTCCACCGCGATCGCCTTGGGCGCAATCGTCCTCGGAGCGATCGCGGTCCGACTGGCGCCTCTGTGGTCGTTCCTCTATTGGGGCTCCGACACCGCCGAGTACTTCTCGATCCTGCGAAACGTCGTCCGGACCGGGCACGTCTCGACGACCTATTACGGCTGGGGGGTCACGTATCCTTACTTCCCGGGCGTATTCTTCCCGCAGGCGGGCCTCGTGGAGCTCGGCGGCCTCGACCTTCCGACGGTCCTCAACCTCCTGGTGCCCGTGATCGGCGCGTTGGCCGTGTTGCCGATGTTCCTCCTGGCGGTCCGGATCGCGAGGGACGACCGCATCGGGTTGTTCGCCGCGGCGTTCCTGGCCGGGGCGATCCCGCACGCGTACACGACCGCGCACTCGGCGCCAGCGACCCTCGGGGACGTCCTCGCCCTGACCGGGCTGATCCTGTTCCTCCGGCTCCGCACGGACCGACGGGCCATGGCGCCGCTCCTGCTCGTCTCGGGGGCGCTCATCCCAACCCACCACCTCTCGCTGTACTTCTTCATCCTGATGGTCCTGGGCGCGCTCGTCATCCGAGGGTTCGCGCGACCGTGGCGCGCGGACGCGGAATCGAGCCGGCAGGTCACCTTCGCCGTCGTCCTGATCGGCGGGACGTTCGCGTACTGGTTCGGCTACGCCACCGCGTTCCGCGAATGGATCCTCCCGGACGTGGACATCCGGCCGTGGTGGCTCCTCTTCGTCGGCTTCGGGGCGGGCGTCGCCGCGCTCGCCGGGCTGATCGCCGCGAGGACCCGGCTCGCGTGGCGGTACCGACCCACGTTCCCGCGGCTGGCCCCTTCGGCCTCGGCGTGTGCGGCGGCCTCGGGGACACTCTTCGTCATCGGCGTCGTGACCGTCGTCTCCGTGGTCCCGGGAACCTCGTTCCGGGTGCCGGTCGCCGGCCTCCTGTACTTCGTGCCCCTCGCGATACTCATGTCCTTCTCCGCGTCGGGGAGGAAGTTCCTGGACCTCGAACGGGAGGGCATCCATCCGAACGCGTGGCTCGTGGCCCTCTTGCTGTCCGCGGTCGTCGGGATCGTCGCCGCCCCGCGGGTCCTCATCCCCTACCGCCACGCAGAGTACCTCATGATCCCGTTCGCGGTCTTCGCGGGCGTCGGGTTCTTCCGCCTCCTGGACCTCGGCGGCCTCCGGGCCCGGAAACGATACGCCGTGCTCGCCGTGTGCGGAGGCCTCCTGCTGGCGAACGGCTTGACCGGGATCCCGCCGCCGTCGACCCTGGCGGGATGGCGGGAAGGCACAATCCCCGCGGCGCTCGACCCGGCCTACTGGGCGAGGGACCACGTGAGCGGTCTGCTCGTCTCGGACCACCACGGCTCCTCGACCGTCTTCGGGTTCGGTGGAATCAACGCAACGTGGGACCGGACGCGGACGCCGTTCACGCACCCCGTATGGGACCCGGCGGACTTCTCCGGGATCGAATCCCCCTCCGGGACGAAGAACGGAACGTACGTCTGGATCGACCGGGACATGGAGGCGGGGGTGCGGCTCACTCCCTGGGAGGCCGCGGTGCCGATGGATCCCGCCGTGATCGCGAAGTTCGACAATGCGCCGTTCATCAAGGTGTTCGACAACGGCTACGCGCGGCTCTACTGGATCGGCTGGGGCTGACGCCAAGCCGGCCGGAGCCTCACCCTTTTATGGTCGAGGGCCGCATCTCGCGCAGTCCATGCGGATCGCGGTCCTCCATGACCACTTGGACTTCATCGGAGGCGGCGAGCGCGTCGCCCTCGCCTTGGCGGGAGGACTCGATGCGGACCTATACGTCACGGACCTCGACCCCACGCTGCCGGCCCGCGCAGGCATGCCGGACGTGAGGGCATTCGAGATCGCGAAGGTGCCGCGTCGACCGCCCTCGCGCCAAGACCGGCAGATGCGCGCCTTCGAGGGGGCGTCGATCCCGGACTACGACCTCTACGTCGCTTCGGGGAACTGGGCCGTCTTCGCGGCTCCCCGGCATCGGCCGAACCTTTGGTACTGCCACACCCCGGTCCGGGTGTTCTACGATCTCCGGGAGCGGTTCCTCGATGCCCTCCCGTGGACGAGTCGATGGGCCGCCCGCCGTTGGATCGAATCGCGCCGACAACGGTACGAGGTCGCGGTCGCGGGTGTCGACCGGATCGTGGCGAACAGCCAGAACGTGGCGGGGCGGGTCTCGCGCTACCTGTCTCGGGAATCCACGGTCGTCCATCCACCGGTCGACGTCGAACGGTATCGATTCGAACGGATCGGGGATTTCTGGCTGTCCGTGAACCGGCTCTCGCACGAGAAGCGGATCGACCTCCAAGTCGAGGTCTTCCGACGTCTCCCGAGAGAGCGGTTACTCATCGCGGGCGGCACCCAACCCGGCGCGAGGCTGGATCGAGTCATCCGGGCTCTCCATGCCCCGCCGAACGTCCAGTTCCTCGGAGAAATCGATGATGAGAGGTTGCGAGAACTCTATGCCACCTGCCGCGGGCTCGTCGCGACCGCATTGGACGAGGACTTCGGCCTCGCACCCGTCGAGGCGATGGCCTCCGAGAAGGCGGTCGTCGCGGTGGACGAGGGCGGTTACCGCGAGACGGTCGTCCACGGTACCACGGGATGGCTCGTCCCTCCGGATGCGGCGTCTCTCGCCCGAGCGATCGGCGATGCGGATCCGACCCGACTCGATTCAATGCGGGGGGCGTGCCGATCGAGGGCGCGGGCCTTCGACCGATCCGTGTTCGTCGCCGGGATCCGGGCACTCATCGAGACGATGCGCGGGTCGGCCTGAACTCATTTCTCGGTCACGAGGGTGAAGATGAGCTTCTCGACCGTGTTGTCGAGATACCGCTCGATCCACGGAAGGATCCGCGGGAAGCGGCGCCGCACGTAGCGGTCCACATGGTATTCGTAGACCTTCTCGACGTTCGCGACGCGGAACCGTGCATGGGTGTAGTAAGACCGCTCGCCCTTGCCGAAATAGTCGAACGATTCTTCGGTGAAGAATCGAACGTGCGTCGGATCCTTGTACGCGTTCGAGTGCTTGTAGTGTGGGACCTCGATCGTCACGGTGGCCCCGGACCGCGTGATGCGGAACATCTCTTCCATCACGCGGATCGTGTCCGGCAGATGTTCGACGACGTGAATCGCGAGGACCTCGTCGATTACGTCATCCTTGAAGGGCCATGGGAACCGGGAAAAATCGGCAACGAGGTCGACGCCCGGGAGATGGACGCGGTCGACGTTCACGAAACCCGCACGGACGTCACGCCCGCAGCCCAGGTTCAGCTTCCAGGCCGCCGACACACGACCACCCGTCCCGCCGTCAGGCCGCGAGGCGATATATAAACCGATGCGACGTTGCGGTTGGCCGCAATTCGGGCCCCCGGGTACCTCGATGCGCCTCGCAATCTTCTACGACTACCTGGACACAATCGGCGGGGCGGAGCGGCTCGTGCTGACCGTGGCACGACGTTTCCAGGCGGACCTCATCACGACCTCGTTCGACCCCGATCTGCCAGCTCGCGCGGGGTTCGGCCCCGTCCACGTGATTTCGCTCGGCGATCTGCCTCGGGGCCCGCCATTCAAACAGATCGACGCGAGCTGGAAGTTCGCCCGCGCGCGGTTTCCCGGTTACACACACTATTTCTTGTCCGGGAACTGGGCCCACTTCGCGGCACGGCGGCACCGCCCGAACCTATACTACTGTCACACGCCGACCCGGATCTTCTACGACCAGCGCGAAACCACGCGGGCGCGACTTCCGATCGGACAGCGGGCCGTCGCGGACGCGTGGACCGCGTTGCACGGACGGTGGGACCGGCGGGCCGTGCGATCCTGCGACCGGATCGTCGTGAATAGCGAGAACGTCAAGGCGCGGGTTCGCCGATATTACGGTCGCGACGCGGAGGTGATCTATCCCCCTGTGGACACCTCCCTCTTTCGGTTCGAGGGCATCGGCGATTCGTGGCTCTCCGTGAACCGGCTGTATCCCCACAAGCGCATCGATCTCCAGCTCGAGATCTTCCGACGGCTTCCGCGGGAGAGGCTGACCATCGCCGGAGGGTTTTCGAAGGGGGATCGAGCCGAACGATACGTCGCGTCGCTGAATCCTCCGCCAAACGTGACGATGGTTGGCGAGGTGGCGGACACGACCTTGCGGGACTTGTACGCCCGCTGCCGCGGCCTGATATCGACCGGCGCGGACGAGGACCTCGGAATGACGCCCCTTGAGGGGATGGCTTCGGGAAAGTGTGTCCTCGCGACCGATGAGGGCGGTCACCGCGAGACGATCGTCGATGGCAAGACCGGTTTCCTCCTTCCGCCGACAGCCGACGCCTTCGCATCCCGCCTCGCCTCGCTCGACGACGCAACCTTGCAGTCCATGCGAAGTGCGTGCATCGACCGCGCCCGACAGTTCGATGTCGCGGTATTCCTGAGGAAAGTGGAAACCGCTTTGGATCAGGGAGGGGCGGCGTAGCAACCTCGGAGGAAACCGGTACATCGGGACCCGATGTCTCTCGGAAAGGACGCGCATCAACTACGTTCATCTCACGGATGCAAGGCGTATTTGGGCCGCCGGCCGCAAGCCAAGCTATAATAGCGACAGGACGGTTGCCGAAGCCCCCGGACTCCGCATCCCGAGGATGATCGATGCGCGTCGCGGTCTTCTACGACTACCTACAGACGGTCGGCGGCGGGGAGCGCGTCGCCTTGACGCTCGCAAAGCGCCTCGACGCGGACCTCATCACGACCGAGTTCGATCCTCAGCTGCCGGAGCGCGCGGGCTTTGCCGGGATCCGCGTGATTTCTCTCGGCCGCGTCTTGCTCCGGCCACCCCTGAAGCAGATACAATCATCCTGGAAGTTCGCGCGTGCCGCCGTCGACGGCTACGACTTCCATTTTCTGATTGGAAACTCCGCTCACTACGCATCCCGACACCATCATCCGAACGTATACTACTGCCTCACACCGATGCGGACTTTCTACGACCAGCGGGCGGCCATGCTCGCCCGGCTCCCGGCCCCGAACCGCTGGATTGCTCGCGCTTGGTCGGCCTCCCACGCGAAGTTCGATCGGGAATCCGCGCGGTCGTGCGACGACATCGTCGCAATCAGTGAGAATGTCCAACGGCGCATCCGGCGGTACTACGATCGGGAGGCGCGCGTCATCTACCCGCCGGTCGCGACCTCGCGATTCCGCTTCGAGGAGATCGGCGACTTCTGGCTCTCGGTCGGCCGCATCTACCCGGAGAAGCGGATCGAACTCCAGCTCGATGTGTTTCGACGGCTGCCTCAGGAACGTCTCGTCCTCGTCGGCGGGTATTCCCCCGGCGACTTCGCGGAACGCTACCTCTCGCGTCTCAAGCCCCCGCCCAACGTCACGCTGGTCGGCGAGATTCCGGAGGCGCGTCTGACGGATCTTTATGCGCGATGTCGCGGCTTCTTGACAACCGCGGTCGACGAGGATTTCGGCATCACGCCGGTCGAGGCGATGGCCTCCGGCAAGTGCGTCCTCGCGACGGACGAAGGCGGTTACAGGGAGACGGTCGTGAGTGGAAGGACCGGGTACTTGCTTCCCCCGAGCCCGGACGCATTCGCTTCGAAAATACGCGAACTCGACGAGTCAACCTTGCAGGCGATGAAGGATCCCTGCCTGGCCAGGGCCCGCGAGTTCGATGAGGAGATTTTCATCCGCAAGATGCGGGCGCTCTATACCTAGGGGAGGCGGACAGCCTAGGGTCTCGGCGGGGACGGAAAGCACGCCGTGCAGTGCGGGTCGATGTCCCCGAGGCTCTTGTGGTACTCGCAGAAACGAGCGGTCAGCATGAGGCCGGAACAAAACCCGTTGACGCTCGCGATCTGGTCGGACAGGGTCATGCCGTGCGCAATCCGCTCGGCGAGCCCGTGGACGAACGGCTTGATTTCCGGGAACAGTCGGAGCATCTCTTGGTCAACTCCGCGGCTCTGCGTATTGTAGTGGCTGACGGCCGCCTGGGTGATCGCCATCGAGCGAGCGACGTCGACCTGCTTCATCTTATAGGTTTGAAGGAGCTCGAGGGCGAGACGCGCACGGATCGTCGGCAGGAGCTTGGCGACGACCAATTCCTGGGGCTGAAGCATCCGTTACGCCTGGCCTTCTCCGGCCGGAGTGCAATACAGTATAACACGGTATTTAACCGTGACTCTTTTCGGAATTGACCAGGATATCATCTCAATCGAGGACCGCTTCGACTGAAGAAAATCGCGGCTCCACTCGACCATCGTTCCGCGCCGAAATTCAGCGGACCCAACGAAGAGGTCGCCCGCCTCACACCGCGCAGCAACGGGGGCTCTCCCAGTACTCAAGACCCATGCGGACGAGGGTCCGGTCCGTCGACGTGATCGCGTACGCTTCGGCGTCGGATGTGCGGGTCACCGTCAGGACCTGCTGGCCGTCGACCACGAGTAGCATGCAGTCGCAGACGATCGAGCGGACATCGGCGACCTTTTCCAGTTCTTTCTCGACGGGGATGGCCGGAAGCGCGAGCTTGAGACGCACGCGACGCTTCGTCGCCTTGACCAAATCGCCCTCCAGTTTCCGGAAGAGCGACTCGTCCGAGGCCAGCAAGACGATCTCCTTCCGCGCGGAGGAAATCAGTCCTCGCGCGCGGGAGACGACGTTGGGCAGCCCCTTGACGATATAGGCGATATCCGTGGCGGGCGACGCGGTCGCGACACCGAGAGGCTCGAGGATCGACCGCAAGCGGGCCGTCGACGCGCGGCGGCGCTCATAGTCCTCCTCGGCGATCCGGGCGAGGCGGATTTCGACTTCTTTTGGAGTGACGACTCGATACACTTTCGGCTTCCCGTCCTGAACTTCGACCAGGCCTTTTTCCGCGAGTTCGTCGAGCGCGTAGTAGATCTTCGAATCCGGGATGCCCGTCTTCAAGACCAACTCGCTCGCGGTCCCGCGGCTCGTCCGCACGAGGGCGCAGAACACCTTCGCCGCGTTCCCGCTGAGGCCGAGGTCACGCAGCGTGCCTCCGACCCGCTCCAGCGCGGGACCCAGCGCTTCCTGCAGTAGCGCATTCGCGCGCAGGCGGGCTTCTGCCATCTGGGAGGCGGAGGTAGGGAGAGTATATGAACTTGACTACTACTCTGGGGGAGTAGCTAACATGAACGCACAACCGAAGACCTCTGATGCGACCACCTGTTGCTGCTGCGGGCCCTGCTGCTGCGGCTGCGGATGCTGCGCGGGCTCTGCTGAGACGCGCGACGTCAGCCAAGCGTGCTGCTGAGACGCGGACCGCAGGTGGACGAAACGCTCTACCGCGCCGAGAGCCCGGACGACGACCTCGGCAGGAGGCTGCGGTAGACCTGGGTCAGCTCCTCACGCTCCGATCGACCGAGCCGCGAGTCTTTGATGTACTCCTCATAGAGGGGCGTCACGTCCTCGTCGCCGAGGCACGTGATCGACATGTGCAGGACGTACTCGGTGAGGATCCGATGAGGATCCGGCTCGCCTTCGGAGGCAATCTTTGACCGACGAGAGCGGAACAGGCGCATCGCAACCGGCCGAGACGGTATACGACAAGACGAGGTACGTAACACTTTTCGCGCGATTATCGGACGGCGGAGTCAGACACAGGAATCCGGCGCACGGCAAAGGAAGTCTCAAAGTGCGAGGCAGTGTACCGCCAATGCCGAATGGCGCTGTCACACTCCGTCCGCACCGAATGTTTCTTCGACGGAGCGTGTCCCGGGAATCAGCTCGAGAAGAAAGGACCGATGCGGGCTGCCTACGTCATCGGCGGGCACGAACATGTGAGGGATGTGCCGGATCTCGATACCGCTAGGGGGCCCCTGAGGAGCAACAACATCGCGGAGTACGCCGGCCTGATCTCCCTTTTGCGAAGGCTTCGCGAGATCGAATCGGAGACCGGCCGGAGAGGAGCCTACGCGATCCATGGGGACTCGCAGCTGGTCATCCGACAGATGAAGGGGCGCTACCGCGTCAAGGCGGACCACCTTCGGGCCCTGAACTCGGAGTCCAAATCGCTGGCCGCGCAACTCGACGTCACCTTCGAGGAGATCCCCCGGAGCCGCAACAAGGCGGGATTCCTGCTCGAACGGGAGGGCGCAAGAGGCTTCCATGATGAACGGAAGTCGGAAGCCACCAGGGAGAATTGAACTCCCGACCTGCCGCTTACAAGGCGGCTGCTCTACCGACTGAGCTATGGTGGCGCGGCGAGCCCATCGGCGCTTTCGTGTAAAAGCGTTTTCGCGCGCGATTCGGCCGAGCGCGGTGCGAAGAGTATCATTTCCTAAAATCACGGAAGAGCCTTTATTCGCGCCACCCGGCCTCCGCACGGTTGCTTGACGGGCCTTCCTTGTCCAAACTGCGGTAGCGAGACCTCGTTCCTCGAGCAGTACAACCGGTACTATTGCTACTCGTGCGGTCGGTACGCGCCCGAGGGGTACGGGGATCGCGGTGCGAAGGCGTGCCCCACGTGCGGCGGCGTCCTGTCGTACATCGTGGCGTACGAACGATACTACTGCTACCGATGCAACGCCTACCCTCCCGAAGAAGTGGTGGCCGAGAAGCAGGAACCCGACCCAGCCGTTATCGCGCCCGCGGTTGAAGCCGACCCGTCCGATCAGGCCGTTGTCCAGGAGCCTTCGAAGCCTGAGGAAGTCCCGCGTGCGGTCCTCGAAACGACCAGCGAAGGACCGACCGAGCCCGCTCCGGAGCCTGCGACCGAGCCCGCGACGGAGCCTTCCTCGGCACCTGCGGAGCCGACAGCGGAGGAGGTCCCGACAGACGGAGAGGCCTCATCAAAACCACCCCTGGTGCGAAGGTCGATCTGGCAAGCGAAGAAGCCCGTGCTCATCGAGCTGTGCAAGGCGTACGGACTCGACCCGACCGGGACGAAGGAGCAGCTCCGTGGAAGACTCCTGAGCTATCTCGACGAACTCGAGCCGGAGTCAAAGGAAGTGGAGGAAGAAGTCCATCCCGAGGACGAGCCGACCGTGGAATCCGAGATCGAAGCCCCGGAGCAAATCCCCCAAGTCGCCGAGGAGTCCGATCTGGTCTTCGAATCGCCGGTGTCGGAGGAACCGTCCCAGGAGGAACCGATCGAGACGGCCGCGGAAGAGAGCCCCGAGCCCGTTGCTCCCGTGACGACCGCCGCTCCGGAAGTCATCGTCGAAACCCCGGTCTCCGAGACGGCCCGTCCGGCGGAGCCCGTGGTCATCGTCCAAGAGACGCCCACCGTCCGCGAGATTCCGAAGGTCGAGCACCCGTGCCCCACATGCAGCCGCGAGCTCACCTACATCCCCCAGTACAACCGCTGGTATTGCTACTCCTGCCGTGCGTACTCGCCCGTCGCGCGCGCGAAGAACGCCTGCCCCAACTGCGGCGCGACCCTTCGCTGGATCGATCGATACGAACGATGGTGGTGCGACTCGTGCCGTCGATACGCACCCGCGGACCTCCCGCGGCCGGCACGGGCGGCGATGCCGGTCGCCGCGACCGTGACGGCGGAACGAGCGGTCCGGCCCGCCGTCTACCAGCCCGCCGCCGTGGTGGTGCATCGGCATCGAAGCCCGGGGAGCGGAATCGGACTGGCCGCGCTCGGCCTCGTGCTGTTCGTCCTCTACGAGGCCCTGGTTGACCTCCCGGCGGTCTTGACGTTCAAGACGGGCGTCGTCCTCACCCCCGATGTCGCATGGGGCTTGCGTTTCTTCGCGTTCGTCTTCGTGGCCGGGGGAGCGATCCTTGGCCTCTCGTCCGTCCGGGACCGTCGGTGAGCCGCAAAGGTTTTCCCATCCCCCGACGTTCGAACCGCCTTCCATGCGCCTCCAAGAAGCCGTGAAGGACGAGCGACGTCCGCGGGAGTTCGACCCGAGGGAGTACATCTCGACGTGGACGGAGAAAGACCTCCTTCATGGGAAGGTCGTCGACGCCTGGGTCATCATCTTCCGCACCCGGGGCTGCTACTGGGCGCGGGCGAGTGGATGCTCGATGTGCGGCTATGTGAACGACGTCGCACAGGAGGTCGCGCCGGCGGATATGCTGCACCAGCTCGACGTCGTCCTTCGGAAGCACGAGAGCCAGCCGATGGTGAAGGTGTACACCTCGGGGAACTTCTTCGACGATCACGAAGTGCCGCCAGATGTCCGCGCGCGGATCTTGAGGGAGCTCGGGGATCGCTGCGACAAGGTGATCGTCGAGACGCTCTCCCACCTGCTGCGCAAGGACCAGTTGGAGCACGCCCTGGGCTTCGTCGATGAGCTGGAGATCGCCCTCGGCCTCGAGTCGACGGACGAGCGCGTGCTAAAGCATGCCGTCAACAAGGTGTGGGGTCTCAAGGAACACGCGCGGGCGGCCGCGCTCGCGCGCGATGCCGGCGCGACGATCAAGACGTACCTGCTCATCAAGCCCCCCTTCCTCACGGAATCGGAGGCGATCGACGACGCGGTCCGATCCGGCCACGACGCGGACGCGCAGAGCGACACGATCTCCTTCAACCCGGTCAACGTGCAGAGCCGAACGATCGTCGACCGTTTGTTCCGGCGGGGCGAGTACCGGCCCCCATGGCTGTGGTCCGTCGTCGAGGTCCTGGAGCGTACGCAGGATCTGAAGGCGCACGTGAAGAGCCATCCGACAGCGGGCGGGATGGCCCGCGGAGCCCACAACTGCCGTTCCTGCGACCGCGCCGTCGTGAAGGCGATCGAGGAGTTCTCCCTCGGCCTGCGACGCGACTTCCGGGACCTTTCGTGCTCCTGCCAGGACGTCTGGCGCGCGTATCGGGACGCGCAGGCGTTCATGCTCACGCCGGCCGATCCGCTTGCGATTCTCGAGGCGTAACGTTCATACGACCCGCGAAGCTCCATCACCCCGATGCGCGACTACGAGCTGCGTCGAGGCGTTGCGAAGGAGCTCGAAGGCGACGGCCTGCACCGGATCGCCATCGGCGAGTTCGGGGACGCGGGGACGGACGGCGGCAAGGTGATCGTCTCGTACGGCGCCCTCGAGAAACTCGTGGCCTGGACCGACGGCAAGCGGCTCTTCGTCGATACGACGATGAAACCCGGCGTACCGGACCACGTCGCGACGGACACGATCAAGGCCTTCAACGGGTTCCTCGAGAAGGCGACGGGCTACACCGCGAAGGAACGAGGCAAGCGCGCGCAGGCGGCCGCGAAGAAAGGCGCGGCCTGAGATCGAGCACCCGCGCTCACGCTCGCCGATTGGGACCGACGGTGGCCTTCGGCCTAGCCGAAGAGCGCACCGAGTCCCGCGGCCGCTTCTTCCTCGGAGACTTTCTCCTCTTCCTTCTTCTCTTCTTTCTTCTTCTCGTCCTTCTTCTCCGCGGCGGGCGCGGCAACCGGAGCGGCGGCAGGCATCGCGACGGCGGCCTTCAGAGCCTCGTCGATGTTGACGCCCTCCAGCGCGGCGGTCAGGGCCTTCACACGCGTCTCATCGACCTTCACACCGGCGGCCGTGAGGACCTTCTTCAGGTTCTCCTCGCTCACCGGCTTGCCGGCCGCGTGCAGGACCAACGCCCCGTAGACATATTCCATTCGTGTCACCTCCTGTCCGGTTTCATCCTCCAACCATCGCACGAAGCTCGTCATCGGCCGCGCCGGGTGCGCGAGCCGCGAGGGCGAGCATTTGCGCGTGGGCTTTCGTCAAGAGGAACTTGATCGATTCTTTCGTCGGGAACTCCGACGCGATCGCGAGGCGGAGCGCCTCCTCATGGGCCTTCGCCAGGAGCGGGCCGATCGTGTCCTTCGCGGGGTACGCGATCTCGAGGGCGAGGGCCAGCGCCGCCCGACCCGCCTGGGCGATCTGGGCCCGGACCACCGCGTCGTCGATCGCGAGCGCGTCGCGTCGGAACACGACACCGTTCTCGTAAGCGCCGCGGAGATCGAGCCCGACGACGAGCGGGAAGATCTCGAGACGGGCGAGCTGCTGCGCGACCTCTCGCGGGATCCGGTCTCCGGCCTTGACCATCAGCTTGTCCTGTCGGAGGACGACCTTCCCTCGCTCGATCGCCGCCGGGATGCCCGCCTTCTGCAGCTCGCCGACGACCGGCCCCGGCTTGAACGGGGTCTCGCCGGCGCGGACCCACAGGTCCTCCGGCGCGATCTCGCCGCCGCGGGCGGGCGCCTTCGTCTTCGTCGCTTCGAGTTCCTTGAACAGTTTGAACGGGTTGATGTCCGCCGTCACGACGGCGGTCTGCCCCTCAATCGTCTCGCCGAGCTTCGCGAGGTCCGGTTTCTTCGCGCTCGCCTCTTGGAGAGCGAGGCGGAGCAGATTGTTCTTCGCGACCGTGATCGAGGCGCGGCCCGAAAGTTTCCTCCGAATCGCTTGGAACTGCGGCGCGGGGATCCCATGGATGTTCGCGATCCCGACGACGCGCGCCTGGGCGAAGCGAGAGGCGAGGTCCTCGACGACCTGCTTCTTGTACGGAGCGACGTGGGGCATCGTCACACCTCACAGGTACCTCACAGCCGGGCCCATCGTCGTCTTGACGTAGGCCGACTGGATGTTGAATCGCCCGCGCTCGAGCTTGCCGACGACGCGACGCATGAGCGCATCAAGGTTTTCCGCGAGGTCCTCCGGGGGCATGTCGCGTGTGCCGATCGCTGCGTGGAACGTCCGCTTGTCCCGACTGCGTACGCGGATCGTGTTGCGCATCGACGTGATCAGGTTCGTCGGATCCGCCGTCGGTGGCACGGGCCGAGGCATCCGACCCCGAGGTCCCAGGACGACGCCGAGTCGCTTCCCGATGACCGGCATCAGGGGGGCCTCCGCGACGAAGAAATCGTACGACATCGCGAGCTCCCGCGCCTTGCGCTTGTCGCTCGCGTACTCTTCGATCTCCTGCGGCTGGATGACGAGATCGGCGACGGCACGCGCCTTCAAGGCGAGGTCCCCCGAGGCAAAGACGCACACGCGGATGGGCTTGCCTCGGCCCCTCGGCAACACGACCTCCTCATCGAGGCGGTTCTTGGGGACGGAAAGGTCGACTTCGCGCAGGTTCACCGCGACCTCGACGGACTCCTTGAACTCCCGGGGCTTCGCGGCCTCGAGGAGCTTCTTGATCGTCTCGACCGAATGCTTGTCCGCCAAGGGGAATCGCCTCCTGCAGTGCGCGCGGCCGCGAGAGCCTCCTGCACGGAGAAGCCGGCGAAAGAGCGTGCCCTTAATAAGGCTTTGCGGGCTCCTTCCGGTTCGCTGCTTCACCGGGGCGGAAGGCGTCGCATCAAGGACTTCGGGATCACGAGCTTCGCGGTCCGCCAAGGGTCCACGTCTTGGCTAATGCGCAGATCGCAGGCGATGCTCGCGAGCATGTACGCTTCGTCCCAGGGGAGCCTCGCGCCCCGAGCGAGAAGGGCCACACCGTCATGGGTCGCGAGCCTTGCGGCCTCGTCGAGCGTCGGCGCGCTCGCGACTGCGATCCAGGCATCCGTCGTCTCGACGACCGGGCGCTCGATGCGCACGCCGCGTACGACGTCGACTTGGGCGCGGATCGTCCCGGCGATCTCGAGCCCCGTCACGCACACCTCTCCATCCGCCATGAGAGCGTGGATGTCGCCCATCGCCAGCTGTACCCCGGGCTGGAAGACGGGCAAGTAGACCGCGTTGCCTTTCGCGATTTCCTTCGTGTCGAGGTTGCCGCCGTGGTCTCCGGGGTAGAAGGTCGTCCAGCTCCCCTCGTTCGGCGCGACGCCGATTGTGCCCACGTGGGGATGGATTGGGAGGCGAATGGACTTCGAGAACACCGCCTTGCCGTCGCGAATAGGGATGATCTTCGTCGACGGCCTCGAGACTTCGTCTCCGAGGACGCCGACCTTCGGCGCGATCGACTGGAACCCTGCTGCGGCGACCCGAATGCCGCGGATGAGCACGCGGAGCGCGTCCCCTGGGCGAGAGCCCATCACTCGCACGGGTCCCGTCGCTCCGTTCACGCGGTCCAGGTCGAGCGATTCCAGGGTGTCCCTCTCCGAACGGATGAGGCCGCCGCAGGCGTCTTGGCACACGAACTCGATCGTTTCGCCGGATCGCGCGGTCGCAATCGGCTCAAGGTCCGGCCGGAACGAGTAGATGACGCCATCCTCGAACGAGACTCGCTTCACGGTTCTCCCCGATGAGGAACCGTCTCTCGATAGATAAGCGGTTCGCGTGAACGGCGACGGTCCGGTTCGGGTTATCAGCGCGGCGCTGATAACGCGCACAGCCTTTAGTAGCGGCGGGCACTTGCCGACTCGATGCCGGAGGAGGACGCGTCCCGGGCCTTGGAGACGCTCGGGCTGACGGGCAAGGAGGCGCGGGCGTATCTCGGCCTCCTACGGAGTGGCGTGACGACGGCGCAACAGGTGAGCGTGCGCCTCGGGGTTCAGTATCCCGCCGTCTACCGCATCTTGCAGTCGCTCCAGTCGAAAGGATGGGTCGAGGTCTCCCAGGACCGGCCGAACCGCTATCGGGCACGCGCACCGCGAATCGTTGCGGAGGAGGCCCGTCAGGCGCGAGGGGACAATCTCGAGTCCGCCGCCGAGGTCGTTGGCAGCCTCCGAGAGACGCCGGTCGCCAAGGGCCGTGAGGCGGACACGGATCTCTGGATCTATAAGGGCGCGGAGTCGATCGGGCGCAAGCTGCGGGAGGTCGTCCTCTCGAGCGGCCGCCAGATCCTCTGTGTGAGTCCCTTTCCGGTCGCTCCCGAAATCTTGCGGCTCTTGTTCGACGCCCTCGGCCGCTCGCGCCGCGCCGTCCGCGTCGTGCTCAGCGAGGGCAATCGCGGGGACCTCGCCGAGCTGGGCGGGCTCCTCTCGCGGATGATGCAGGTCCAGTTCCACTTCCCCACGCGGCCGTTGCCGAAGACCCGGCTCGCGCACACGTACGTGTTCCCGAGCGACGAGGAGGTGTTCATCCTGAACTCCTTCTACCGGGACGGCGATCTCGTGACGGACAAGCTCCAAGGCCTCTGGATCGGCGACATGGACTTCGTACGGATCCAGCTCGAGGCGATGCTCTTGGATCTCGGGGAGCCTCGGTCGCGCAAGGCGCTTCGGCAGGCCCAGTAGGCACGGCTCGAAGGAATCGGCGGCGAACCTCTAAGCGCCCGGATCGACCGGCGGTGACGATCAGATCCCGGCTCGAGAGTTCGCATCCGAAGGCGTTCTCCGTCTTCCTACTGATTGCACTGACCTTGGGAATCCGCATCGACTCGTGGATTTCCGTGTCCGAGAAGTTTGACACCGTGGAAGACCATTGAACGTCTTCGCCCCGACTCGAACGAGGAGGGGTCAGCCCGCGACCTGCCTGTCGTACTTTCCCGCCTTGATCTCCTTCGAAAACTCCTTGGCGGGCTTTCCCTCGACGGTCACGCCCATGGACACGCTCGTGCCGACGACTTCGAGCACGCGGGCCTTCAGCGTCTTCCCCTGCATCGCGTCCGTCTTCATGTTCGCGATCTTGATCGCCTGCGCGAGCGAGAGGTTCCCGACGCGCGTCTTGCCGGCGTCTCCAGAGCCCTTCTCGATCTTCAGTTCCTTCACGATCAGGGCGGACGTCGGCGGTGTGCCGACCTCGATCGAGAACGCCTTCGTCTTCGGATCGACGGTCAGGCTGACGGGGACTTTCATCCCCTCGAAGCTCTTCGTCTTCTCGTTGATCGCCTTGATGATCTCAACGATGTTCACGCCGAGCGGGCCGAGCGCAGGTCCGAGCGGTGGGCCCGGCGTCGCCTTGCCCCCGTCGACGAGCACATTGAGCTTCTCGGCCACGGAGCGACCTCGTTGACGGCCTGACCCGCGGGAGGGCCATAAACGTTTCGCCGCGGTGGTGGCATCGCCGAGCGAAGCCCTTAACGGCCCCGGAGCCATCCGAGCCTTGATGAGGCTAAACGCTCGAACCGGCGGCCTCCTTGGATTCGCCGCGATCGCCATCTGGACCCTCCTCTACCTCGTCGCCGTCGCGGCGACGCCCACGTACACGATCACGGGGAGCTACCTGAGCGACCTCGGCAACCCGAACGCGCCGGCCCCGTGGGCGTTCAATGCCGCCGACATCCTCGGAGGGATCCTCTTCGCGCCCTTCGGGTTCGTCGTGGGCCGCATGGTAGGAGGTCGAGCCGGACGCGTCGCGCAGGTCCTCCTCCCCATATCGGCCGTCGGCTTGATCTTCGTGGGAATCTTCCCCGAAGGATCTCCATACAGCCTGCACACGATCGTGTCCGCGGTGTTCTTCCTGTTGCTTGCGGTGAGCGCGGGGTTGGTGGGGGTTCCGATGTACGCGTCCACGACCTTCCGGCCCTTGGGCGGCTACCTCGCCGGGATCACCGTGGCCGCCGCGGTCGCGTTCCTCGCCACAAGCAACCGGCTGCTCGAGCACGTCGTCGTGTACGCCGCACTCGTGTGGCAGGCATGGACCGCGTGGAGGATCTACCGCTCCGTTCCCCCCGTGGCTTGAGAGGACGAGTCACTTCTCTTGTTCCTTTTGCAACACGCGGACGCTGTCGCCCCGCACGGTCACGGGGATCCGGACCATCGCCTCGAACAGTTCGACCGTGATCTCCTCTTTCGTCTCGTCGATTTTCATCACCCGAGCCTTCTCGCCCTTGAACGGACCGGCGACGAGTTCGACGATGTCGCCCTCCATAATCCCGCTGACGATCGGCTTCGGCGTCAGGTACGCCTCGATCTCCGAGAAACCGATGCCGGTCGACTCACCCTCGCCCTTGACGACGCCGCGGGCCCGGCGCAGGCCGCGGACGATCTCCTCGAGGCGGTCCGGGTTCATCGATTCGACGTAGACGTAGCCGCGGAAGTTCGCCGGCACGAGAATCGAGAAGACGCCGACGTCCTTCGCCTTCGCCCGCGCATAGATGGCGTCGGCGACGGCGCGCTCATGGCCGATGGATGACTTGACCGCGAGGATCGCTTGACGAGCGCTGAAACTCAGCGTCTTCGCATCGAAGGCGCCGGGATCTCCTTTCGAGATCGCGTTCACGACGACGTTCAGGCGGTCCCCGTAGCGCGCGCCTTTCGGGCACGTGACCGTGAGGGTGATCTCCCGCTGCCCGTCCGTGATGAGCATGAAATCCTTTTCCGTAATCTTCGTGTAGGTGACGTCCCACGCCTTGTCCTCGACGCCGTACAGCTTCACCGTCCACTCGGGCGGATCCGGCAGCTCCGAGTTGTAGACCAGGTCGACCTTAATCCGGATCGTGTCGTCCTCCGTGCCGGTGTTCGTCACGAGGACGTCGTACTCCCGTGTCTGCCCCGCGGTCAGCGTGGCTTTCTCCTCGTTGAGGTCGAGCTTGACGCCGAAATGGCCGACCGGGGGCGCGCCAAGCTTTGCCTCTGGCGGCGGCTCCCGCCTCGAGAAGTCGTCGAGCAGCCCCATATCAGCCCACGACCCCGAAGAGCCCGCGGATTGCGCCCGGTCCGTATCGCATGATCAGGTAGATCACGAACCCGAGCGCACCGATCGCAACGATTCCGATCCCGGTGATCAACACGACTTTCGAGTACTCGTCCGACGTCGGCTTGCGGGCCATCTTGAGGACGCGGCCGAACCGGCCTTTCCCGAGCCGCTTCACTCGCTCCTCGATCCGCCGCTGGACCTCCCAGCTCCTGTCCACGATGTCCGCCATGGTCCTCACCGCACGATGTCGACTCCGGCCTGGGGCGCTCGGAGGTGCTCCCCGGGTCCGAGGATCTGCTTCGACTTGACTCCGGTCAAGATAAGCATGACGCGGAGCTTGTGCTCGAGGCTCGGGTCGACCGCCGCGCCCCAGATGATGCGGGCGTTCGCCGCGATACGGCCCTGGACGATCTCGGACACCTTCTCCGCTTCGGCCACGCTCATGTCGTTCCCTCCGGTGACATTCACGAGGGCACCGGTCGCATGACTGATGTCGACGTCGATCAGGGGCGAGTTAATCGCCTCTTCGATTGCCGCCTCCGAACGGTCGTCGCGGTCGCTCTCCCCGAGTCCGATCATCGCCACGCCGCCTCCTTTCATGATCGTCTTGATGTCGTTGAAGTCCAAGTTCACGAGGCCCGGTTTCGTGATGACCTCGGTGATCCCCTTGATCGCCCGCATCAGCACGTCGTCGGCGACCTTGAACGCCGCGTTCAAGGCAAGACGCGGGACGAGCTCAAGGAGTTTGTCATTCGGAATCACGACGACGGTGTCCGCGAAACTCCGGAGCTTTTCCAAGCCGAATTCCGCATTCTCCGCACGGATCGCTCCTTCCGCTCGGAACGGGAAGGTGCATATCGCAATCGTCAGGGCGCCCGCCTCCTTCGCGAGTTGCGCGACGACGGGCGCGCCGCCCGTTCCGGTGCCGCCCCCGAGGCCGCACGTGATGAAGATCATGTCCGCGCCATGCACGACCGAGCGAATCTCGTCGGCGGCTTCCCGTGCGGACTCCTCGCCGACCTGCGGCAGCGCCCCCGCGCCCAATCCGCGGGTCACCCGGCGTCCCAAGAGGAGCTTGTGGGGCGACCGAATGGTCAGGAGATGCTGGGCGTCCGTGTTCGCCGCGTAGAGTTCCGCGCCGATGATGCCTGCGTCCACCAGCCGATCGATCGTGTTGCAGCCCCCGCCGCCGATGCCGAAGATCTTGATGTTCGTGCGAAGGCTCGCGAGGATCCGCTCGAGTTCGGCATCTTCGGCACCCGCGCCGATCGATTGGGTCGGGGAGTCGGGCACTCGGGGGTGTGCATCGGACCGGGTGACGATTTCCTTGATGATCGAGTCCATGGGACGCCCTCCGGGACCAGCCTCCCGGCTGAGGAGTAATTTCGCTTCTCGCGTAAGAGCGTGCCGGTTATAAGCATTGCGAACTGCGTCGCGGCTCCGGGCTGAGCACGACCATGACCGCGATCGCAGCCTCGGCCTAGCGAATCACATCGATGCCGACGCGGGCCCGCTCTTCGGCCGGATCGCGGCGCCCCACAATCTGCTTCGACTTCACGCCCGTGGCGACGAGCATCACGCGAAGGGTGTGCTCCAGAGACGGGTCCACGGTCGCACCCCAAATGATCCGCGCGGTCGGAGAGACCTTCGACTGGACGACCTCCGCAACGCGCTCTGCCTCGGAAATCGTCATGTCGTTTCCGCCGGTCACGTTGATCAGGACGCCGTGAGCCGTCGAGACGTCCACTTCGAGGAGGGGCGAGTTGATTGCTTCCTCGATGGCCTCGACCGCCCGGTTGTCGCCGACCGCCTGGCTCTCGCCCAGCCCGATCATCGCAACCCCGCCGCCCTTCATGATCGTCTTGACGTCGTTGAAGTCCAGGTTCACGAGCCCGGGTTTCGTGATGATCTCCGTGAGCCCCTTGATCGACCGCATCAGGACCTCGTCGGCAAACTTGAACGCGAGGTTCAGGCTCTGCCTCGGAACGAGATCGAGGAGCTTGTCGTTCGGGATCGTGATGACGGTGTCGGCCGCGTCCCGCAGTCGCTCCAATCCCCACTCGGCACTCTCCATCCGAAGCTTGCCCTCGCCTCGGAACGGAAGGGTGACGACCGCAATGGTGAGGGCGCCCATCTCTTTCGCCAGCCGCGCGACGTAACCACAGCTGCCGGTCCCCGTGCCTCCGCCCAGGCCGCACGTCACGAACACGATGTCCGACCCCTGCACGATTCCCCGAAGCTCTTCCTCCGCCTCGCGGGCGGCCTCTTCACCGATCTGCGGCAGCGCGCCGGCCCCGAGGCCCTTCGTGATCCGCCGACCCAGGAGGACCTTTTTCGGGGAGGCGATGTGCAACAGATGCTGCGCGTCCGTGTTGCAGGCGAACAGCTCCGCGCCGACGATGCCTTCGCTGTACACCCGCGAGATCGTGTTGCAGCCGCCACCACCCAGCCCGATGATCTTGATGTTGGTCCGCATCTTGCTGAGCATCTCTTCGAGCTCGGCGTCGACGCGACTGTCCTCGAACGCGGGTGCGCTCCCTTCCCGGGCGAGCACGTCCTCTAGCATGGAGTTCATTCCTTCACCTGCAGTGCCTGCGAGTTCATCCCATCCCGCAAGATGGGCTCGTATCCGAGGGACGCTATTTAAAAGTTGTCGGACGAGCGTCTGCCGCATTGACAAACGCGATCGATCCGACGTGAGTGCCTCACGAGAAGAGGGAGGCGGCCGCTTTGCGGACGGCGGCCGTCGCAGCGGCGGGGGCGGCGACCATCACGACCCAGTCCACGACCTGCCGGATTTGGAGCGCGCGACCGAGGGGACTGACCTTGGAAAAGGCTCGGGCCGAATCCCCGTCCAGGATGGGGACCTCCGTCTTCGCGATGCGAGGTTCGCTCAGCAGCAGCTCGGGCAGCGGCACGTCGATGATCACCTGTCCCGGCTTGAGTCCCGCGCGCCTCCCGATTCGGTCCTCGACGCGGCGGCGCTCCGCGGCGTCTTTGAAGGACGAGAGCGCTTCGCGGGCGGGGTCTGTCAGCTCGTCCCGGTCGTACGAGACGACGCGCTTGTACAGCTTTCGGTATTTCAGCCGCAACGCGATCTCCCGCTGAAGCGGCCCCTGGTGCGCCAGCCACCCCAAGAGTTCGTGGTCGACCATCTTCTGGAGCTCCCCGATCGGGGCCTCGGAGCGTTCGACCGCCCGAGCGAGCATCTGCTCCGCGATCCGGACCGTCTTGTGGAAGTAGACCGACGAGTACATGAGCCCGCGCGCGACGAGCATCCCCTCGAGCGCCGGCAGGCCCTTTCGGTCCAGAGCGATCTCGCCGTCGTGTCGACGGAGGGTCTGCAGCAACCGAGAGAAGTCGATCATCCCGTGCGCCGCGCCGGTGTAGTGGGCATCCCGCATCAGGTAGTCGATCTGGTCGGCGTCCATCGGGCTGTGGATGATCTGCGCGAGGTATCGGGAGGGCTCGCGGCCGCTGCCGGGCACCAACCGCGCGTATCCCCGTTCTGCCGGGCCGCGGATCAACGCGGCGACCGCGTCGGGATCGACGCCGTGCTTCCCGAGGACCTGGTGGATCCGGAGGACGTCGGGGAAAGCCTCCCGGTCCTCGGGCGCGACGTTGTCGTCTTGACCGGTGATGATCCGCTGCGTCAGGTGCATGTGGTCCACGGAGAGCTCGCGGCTGAGGACATGCTCGAGCGTGTGTGAGAACGGCCCGTGGCCGACGTCGTGCAAGAGGCCTGCGGCTTGGACGAGCTTTCGCTCGTCGTCCGAGAGCTCGAGCGCCCTCGCCATCTCCCCCGCGACATGGCCCACGCCGAGGCAGTGCTCGACGCGCGAGTGGTTCGCCCCCGGGAAGACGAGGTACGTGAGGCCGAGCTGGCGGATCGAGTTGAGACGCTGGAGCTCGAGCGTCTCGAGCAAGTCGAGCGTCAGCGGTTCGAGGCGAATGGTCCCGTGCACGGTGTCGGTGATCGTCTTCAGTTCCGCCATCGGCCGTGCGACGTCCAGGAGCGGATAAAAAGCTTCGTCCCGACCGTTTGATGAAACGCCTGTCGGTGCGCCCGCCTTCGTCGACCGTCAGGCTTCATCCGATCCGGATCGTGACCCCGGTGGTCTGGTTCGTCGTCGTGTTCAGGACCGCGTCTCGGTACGTCACCGTCAGTCGAACGAGGAACATTCCCGCTCGGCCGAAAGCGTGTGTGGTGTTGCCGACGAAATCGGTCGTGCCGGTCGTATTCGCGGTGCCGTCCCCCCAGACATACTGGAACCGGTCGAAGAGCGTCGCGTTCTGCCAAGCCACATCCCGGGTATAGGTTCCTCCTTTCGAGTGATCGGTGATATTGTTCCACGAGAACTTGTAGGCCCAGGACAGATTGCCAAAGAACGCGATCGGGACGCCGGGCGCAGCGACCCAGCGGTCGACGTCGAGGACGGCGGCGACGGCGCCGGCGGTGCACGTGGCGGGAGATGGGCACGACGTCCGCGGGATGACGCCGGACCCAACCCCGAGCCGCAGGAGATTCGCCTCGCTGGTCGCCAGGCCGCCCTTCCCGTCGCTTGCGGTCACATAGGCGGTGAACAGCCCCGGGATGGCATACGCGTGCGGGGACTCCGCCCCCGTCCCAAATGACCCGTCCCCGAAGTCCCACAGCAACGACAGGTCGTCTCCATCCGGATCCGTCGCCGCGGCGGTGAACGTGACCGAGTTGCCGACGACCGGCACGGCGGGGCTCCACGTCGTCTGCACAATGGTTGGCGATCGATTCGGACGGCGGACGAAAAGCGCGGCCGCCGCGAGGATCAGGAGGACCACGAGCACGACTGCGGCGATCTTGCCCCATGGCCTTCGCGTCACTTCGGCTTCGATGTCCGGTCGCTCCGGCGCGCCCGGACCCGCGTCCCCTTTCGGTGGGCCCTGGATGACCTCCCCCTCCTCGCAGGGGCGCCTGAGGACGGAAAGGTGCGCTTGACTAATAGCTTTTTGAAACGAGGTTCGGACGTCGAGCCGTCCGGTGTCGGGAGGAGCGGCAAAGTTTCAATTACGTCACCCTGGATGTGCGGTCTCGCGCCGGGGTGACAGAGCGGCTAATGTGACCGACTGCAGATCGGTTTCCTGGGGGTTCGACTCCCTCCCCCGGCACGACAGAGCGCCGCGCGCGCGCATGTTCTTATAACGTCCCACCTTTGGTGCGGTGGGACGCCCGCCGTGCGGTACTTCAACACGATCCTCGAGACGATCGGCAACACGCCGCTCGTCAAGCTCCCCCGGATCATGGCCGACGTGCCCTGCCTCGCCCTCGCCAAACTCGAGATGATGAACCCGGGCGGGAGCGTGAAGGACCGGATCGGCGAGGCGATGATCGAGGACGCGGAGAAGAAAGGGCTCCTCAGACCCGGCGGCACGATCATCGAGCCCACGAGCGGGAACACGGGCCTCGGGCTCGCCATGGTCGCGGCGATCCGCGGGTACCGCACCGTCTTCACGATGCCGGACAAGATGAGCCGCGAGAAGATCGACCTCCTCAAGTCGCTCGGGGCCCGCGTCGTCGTCACGCCGACCGCCGTGCCGCCGGACCACCCCGAGTCCTACTACAAGGTCGCGGAGCGGATTCACCGCGAGACGCCGAACTCGATCCTGCCGAACCAGTACGCCAACCAAGCGAACCCGCGAGCGCACTATGCGACGACGGGCCCTGAAATCTGGCGGGACACGGACGGCAAGGTGACGCACTTCGTGTGCGGCATGGGCACGGGCGGGACGATCAGCGGCGTCGGGAAGTATCTGAAGGACAAGGATCCCCGCGTCCGGGTGATCGGCGTCGACCCGCTCGGCTCGATCCTCAAGGATTATTTCTATAAGAAGGAGATAATTAAAGCGCATACATATAAAATCGAAGGCATCGGGGAGGACTTCGTCCCCGAGTCCACTTGGTTCGACGTGATCGACGACGTCGTGAAGGTCGGCGACAAGGAGGCGTACCTCATGACCCGCCGGCTCGCGCGGGAGGAAGGGATCCTCGCGGGGAGCTCGAGCGGGGCCGCCGTCGTCGCGGCGCGGCGTATCGCGGAGACGCTCGGGAAGGGCGACGTCCTCGTCGTCCTGCTGCCGGACACGGGAGAGCGGTATCTCTCGAAGGCCCACAACGAGGAGTGGCTCAAGGAGCAGGGGTACCTCGAGGAACCCGTCGCGCCGCTCATGACGATCCTTCGCGCGAAGGAACGGACGATTCCGGGCGTGATCACGATCGACGTCGCGGCGAAGGTCCGCGAGGCGGCCGACATGATGCGGCAGTACAACGTGTCGCAGCTCCCCGTGATCGACACGGGCATCATGGTCGGGAGCCTGCGTGAGGAGATCCTCATGAAGGCGCTCCTCGAGAATCCGAGGATGTACGACGATTACGTCGCGAAGGTGATGGAGAAACCGTTCCCGATCGTCGAGCCGGGGGCGGACCTGGATCAGGTGTACAAGCTCCTGATGCGCGGGAACCCCGCGGTCGTGATCGGGAAGGAGAACCGGTTCGAGGGAATCATCACCCGCATCGACGTCATCGAGTACTTGGCCGGCCGAGGGTAGCAAGGTCTTTACCCTCCGGGTGCGACTCCGCCCCCGGCGATCGAATGCGTTTTGCCACGAAAGCAATCCATGCGGGCCAGGAGCCGGATCCGCGGACGGGGGCGGTCACGCCGCCGATCTACGCGACGTCGACGTACTCGCGGAAAGGCCAGGACGCGTACGCGTATGCGCGTAGCGCCAACCCGACGCGGGACGCTCTGCAACAGAGCCTCGCCGCACTCGAGAACGGGAGGCACGCCCTGGCTTTCTCGAGCGGCATGGGTGCGATCACCACCGCCCTCACGCTCCTGAAGAAAGGCGATCACGTCCTCGTCACCGACGACTGCTATGGCGGGGTGTATCGCATCTTCACGCGGATCATGAGCCAGTACGGAATCGAGTCGACCTTCCTCGACCTCCGGGACCTCGTCGACGTGGAGGACGCGTTCCGACCGGAGACGCGGATCCTCTGGATGGAGTCTCCGACGAACCCGCTCATGAAGGTCGTCGACCTGAAGGAACTGGCCTTCATCGCGAAGGCGCACGAGGCCTTGAGCGTGTGCGACAGCACGTTCGCCTCGCCGGCCCTTCAAAATCCGCTCGCCCTCGGCGTCGACTTGGTCGTGCACAGCACGACGAAGTACATCGGCGGTCACGCGGATCTCCTCGGAGGCGCGCTCGTGATGAACCGGGACGACATCCACGAGAAACTGAAGTTCTCGCAGAACGCGCTTGGCGCCGTCCCCAGCGCGTTCGATTGCTGGCTCACGTTGCGCGGGATCAAGACGCTGCCGGTTCGGATGGAACGGCACTGTGACAACGCGGAGACGCTCTCCAAATTCCTGAACGATCACAAGGCGGTTGCGAGAGTGCACTATCCGGGCCTGCCCGACGACCCGGGCCACGGGATCGCGAAGAAGCAGATGCGACGGTTCGGCGGCATGTTGAGCTTCGAACTGCGCGACTCGACCCGACTGGTCGAACGCCTGAAACGGCTCGAGGTCATCCTCCTGGCAGAGAGCCTCGGCGGGGTCGAGTCCCTGATCGAGCATCCCGCCTCGATGACCCACACGAGCGTGCCGAAGGAGCAGCGGGAGAAGCAAGGCATCACCGACGGCCTCGTCCGGTTCTCCGTCGGCCTCGAGGACACGCAGGACCTGACCGAGGACCTCGGCCGGGCTCTTGGTTAGGGGACGTCACCGGGCCCGTTGCGGCGTCCACGACCGGTGGCGCGGCCAGACCGTCGTCGCGTCGACCGTCAGGCCGATGGCGACGAGGCCGTACCCCGCGAGCGCGGCCGCAGGGAGGATGCCGCGGCCGACGCCCCAGGAGCGGACGAACGCCGTGGCCCCGGGATTCTGCAAGATCACCGCCGTCGTCGCGGCCGCGACGGCGAACAGGACGAGCGCCCCCGCGTCGATCAGGTAGCGGGATCGAGGGTCGAGGTAGTTCGCGACGCGCCCGAACAGGATTGCGTGGAGTGCGAGGACGGGCACGAAAGTCCACGCGAGGTACGGGAACGCCGTCACGTACACCGCGATGAGCCACGCGTCGGTCGACGCGATCGCGTGATACTGTAGCGGGAGCACGACGACGGCCGCGAGGACCAACCCCAGCGTTAGGAGGAAGGCCCGCCATGCGACGGCCGCGTCGCCTTCCTTTGGATCTCGGGAGCGAAGGTGTCGCAGCCCGATCCAGAGGTCCGGCCACGCCGACACGTGCACGACCACCGCGACCCAGGCGAGGATCAGGTCGACGTACGTCGGCCCGAAGGAGGGCACGACGACGATCCAGCGGCCGACCGCGAACGAGGTCCAGAAGAGCGCCGCGCCGATGCCGAGCAGGAGGGAGGCTCGCTGCAACTCTCGAGGCCATGCGGCCGTGCGCGAGGCACGCGGGTGGGGGAAGGAGCCCGCCATGTCCGGACCGAGGATGCGGCCGCGCGGACGATAATGCTTCCGTGCGGAATCGTCTCGGGTTGACAAACGGCGGCGTGCGAGCGACGAACTCGCGAACCTTAATACGCGCATCCCAGATGCGCACCGCGCCATGGCGATCCGGGTGTACAACAGCCTCACGCGAAGGAAGGAGCCGTTCGCCCCGCTCCATGGCAACCGAGTCTCGATGTTCGTCTGCGGCTTGACGCCGCAGGACGAGACCCACATGGGCCATGCGAAGACCTACGTCGCGTTCGATGTCGTCGCTCGATACTTGCGCCACAAGGGCTTCCACGTGTTCTACCTGCAGAACGTCACGGACATCGAGGACCGCATCATCGACAAGATGAAGTCGACCGGCCGGACGTGGAACGACATCGTCGGGCAGTACTTCGCGGAGTACCTCGGCGTCATGGCGCGACTGCAGTGCACGTCCGTCGACGTGTACGCGTTCGCGACGGACTACATCGACGAGATCGTCGAGCAGATCGAGGGGCTGATCGCGAAGAGGCACGCGTACCTCGCGGAAGACGGGAGCGTATACTTCGACACGACGACGTATTCGGGCTGGGGCAAGTTGAGCGGGCAGAAGGTCGAGGAGCTCCGTCCGGGGGCGCGCGTCGCGGTCGAGGAGCGGAAGCGACATCCGGCGGATTTCGTCCTCTGGCGGGCGCAGAAGCCCGGGGAACCGGCGTGGGACAGCCCGTGGGGCAAGGGCCGGCCCGGGTGGCACATCGAGGACACCGCGATCACGATCCGTCACTTCGGACCGCAGTATGACCTCCACGGCGGCGCAACGGAACTCCTCTTCCCGCACCACGAGGCCGAGATCGCCCAGGCGGAGTCGTACACCGGCGTCACGCCGTTCGTGAAGGTCTGGATGCACGGCGGGATGGTCATGGTCAAAGGCGAGGAGATGCACAAGTCCCTCGGGAACTACTGGCCCGTCACCGCGGCCTTGAAGCTCTACGAGCCGGAGGTGATCCGGTTCTTCCTCGTCAACGTCCAGTATCGGGGCCCCATCGACTTCACCCCGGAGCTGCTCGACGAAGCGAAGCGCTCGTACGAGCGCCTGCGCGAGACGGTCCGGACCTTGGACGCAGAGCGACGGCGAGCGCCGGAATCGGGCAAAGCCGACCGCGAGCTCCGCGCCGCGACGAAGAAAGCCCTCGCAGACTTCGATGCGGCGATGTCGGACGACTTCAACACGCGCGAGGCGATCGCGGTCTTGTTCAACTTCGCCCGCGCCGCGAACAAGGCGATCGAAACGGGGGCCGGACGAGCGGCGCTCGACGAGACCGCGGCGGCCTTCCGGACCTCCGGAGACATCCTCGGACTGTTCCTCACGCCCACTGCCGGTGCGGATCGCGTGGACGGGCTCGTGGACGTAATCGTGGCGCTCCGCGAGGACGCGCGGAAGCGAAAGGACTTCGCCGCGGCGGACCGGATCCGGGACGCGCTGGGAGCCCTCGGCATCGTCCTCGAGGACACCCGCGACGGGATCCGTTGGAAGCGCAAATAGAACCCAGCCTGGAGGCCGTTCCACGGCTCGCCATCCGATGTTCTCATGGACGGGAATGGGGCGTCGAAAACGACCGTGCTAATCCATATAAATAACCCATCCCGAAAATGTCCTCGCTGCGAAGGCCTGTTTTCTCCATAGAAACCGAGGTCCGAACGTTTATAAGATGGCGGCGCTTACTCCGGACATCCTCCGGATGGGATGCGAGAGGCCATCGAAACGAGGGTCTGGAAGGTTGCGAATTAGATGGTAGAAGAGGCCGCCTACGACGCCCGGCAAATCCAAGTTCTCGAGGGCTTGCAAGCGGTCCGAAAACGCCCGGCGATGTACGTCGGGAGCGTCGACGCACGGGGCCTCCACCACCTCGTCCACGAGGTCGTCGACAACTCGATCGACGAGGCGATGGCGGGCTTCTGCAAGAACATCCAGGTCACCCTCAACGCGGACGGATCCGTGACCGTCGCGGACGACGGACGCGGCATCCCGGTGGACATCCATCCGAAATATGGCGTGCCCGGCGTCGAGCTCGTCCTGTCGCGGATGCACAGCGGCGGGAAGTTCGAACGAAAGATGTACCGCGTGTCGGGCGGCTTGCACGGCGTCGGCTTGTCCGTCGTGAATGGCCTGAGCGAATGGCTCGAGGTCCGCGTGCGGCGGGACGCCAAAGAGTATCGGATGCGGTTCGCCCGCGGGCAGAAAGCGTCGAACCTCGAGGTCGTCGGCCCGGCCGAGGGCACGGGCACGATCATCACGTTCCGTCCGGACCCCGAGGTCTTTGAGACCATCGAGTTCGACTACGACACCCTCGCCAAGCGCCTCCGCGAGCTCGCGTTCCTGAACGCCGGGTTGCGGATCATCATCGTCGACAAGGTCCACGGGCGCGGGGACGTCTTCCAGTATAACGGCGGGATCGCGGAGTACGTGAAGTGGATCAACCGGGCGAAGAACCCGCTCCACCCGGACCCCATCCGATTCGCGAAGGAGTCGGACGGCACGCACGTCGAGGTCGCGATGCAGTATCACGACGGCTACAACGAGTCGATCTTCACATTCGTCAATAACATCGATACCGTCGAAGGCGGGACCCATCTGGTCGGGTTCAAAGCGGGCCTCGCGCGGACGTTCATCAAGTACGCGAAGGACAACAAGTTCCTGAAACAAGGCGAGAGCCTCGAAGGCGACGATGTCCGAGAGGGCCTGACCGCGATCTTGAACCTCAAGATGCCCGAGCCGCAGTTCGAAGGGCAGACGAAGATGAAGCTCGGGAACTCCGACGTGAAGGGGATCGTCGAATCGATCGTCTACGAGAAGTTGGGCGAATTCTTCATGGAGACCCCGAAGGTCGCGGAAATCTGCATCGGGAAGGCGGTCTTGGCCGCGCAGGCGCGGGAGGCGGCTCGGAAGGCGCGGGAACTCACGCGCCGCAAAGGGCTTCTGGAAGGGTTCAACCTCCCCGGCAAGCTCGCGGACTGCCAAGAGCGGGACCCGGCGAAGTCGGAACTTTTTATCGTGGAAGGGCCAAGTGCGGGCGGGAGTGCGAAACAGGGCCGGAGGCGGGAATTCCAAGCAATCTTGCCGTTGCGCGGGAAAATCCTGAACGTCGAGAAGGCCCGACTCGACCAAATGCTGAAGAACGAGGAGATCCGGACGCTCATCACCGCCATCGGCGCCGGGATCGGCGACGAGTTCAACCTCGCGAAGGTCCGGTACCACAAGATCATCACAATGGCCGATGCCGACGTCGACGGGCAGCACATCACGACCCTGCTCCTCACCCTCTTCTTCCGCTACATGCGGCCCATGATCGACGCCGGATACGTGTACATCGCGCAGCCGCCGCTGTACAAAATCCGCAAGGGCAAGGAGACATTCTACGCGTACACGGAGAGGCAGCGGGAGGAGATCGCGCGTCAAGTCGGGGACAAGGGCGTCACGTACCAGCGGTACAAAGGCCTCGGAGAGATGAACGCCGACGAGCTGTGGGAGACGACCATGGACCCCGCGCGGCGCCTCTTGAAACAGGTCACGATCGACGACGCCTTGGCCGCGGACGCTCTGTTCTCCGTCCTCATGGGAGAGGCGGTCGAGCCACGGCGCGAGTACATCCAGGAGCACGCGAAGGAAGTCGTGAACCTGGACATCTAGGGGTCGCACGATGCCGGAGGAGGCCCAGGAACCGACGCGGCGGGTCACCCGCCAGCCGATCGAGCAAGAGATGGAGCGCTCGTACATCGATTACGCAATGTCGGTCATCGTCGGACGGGCGCTACCGGACGTCCGGGATGGCCTGAAGCCGGTCCAGCGACGAATCCTCCACGCGATGAACGAGACGGGTGCGTCGTCGACGAGCCAGCGGCGGAAGTCGGCCCGCGTCGTCGGAGACACGCTCGGGCGGTACCACCCGCACGGCGACACGGCGGTCTACGACGCCCTCGCCCGCATGGTGCAGAACTTCTCGCTACGCTACCCGCTCATCGACGGCCAGGGAAACTGGGGCAGCACGGAGGACGAACCCGCGGCGATGCGGTATACCGAGTGCCGACTCTCGAAGATCGCCGAGGAGCTCCTCCAGGACATCGACAAGGAAACGGTCGACTGGATGGACAACTTCGATGGCACGCTGCGAGAGCCGACGGTCCTACCCGCGAAATTCCCGAACCTCCTCGTGAACGGCTCGAGCGGCATCGCGGTCGGCATGGCGACGAACATCCCGCCGCACAACCTGCGGGAGGTCGTCGACGCGCTCCTGACGCTCATCGAGAACCCGGGCGCGGAACTCCAAGACCTCTACAACCCGGACAGCGGTCCGATCCGCGGGCCCGACTTCCCCACGGGCGGCATCCTGTACGGCGCCGAAGGCGTCGCGGATGCGTACAAGGTGGGTCGCGGGCTCATCCGGATCCGGGCGACCGCCCACGTCGAGGAGGCGGGCCACGACAAGGCGCGGATCGTGATCACCGAGATCCCATACATGGTCAACAAAGCGGCCCTCGTCGAGTCGATCGCGTTGCTCGTGAAGTCGAAGAAAATCGAGGGCGTCGTGGACCTTCGGGACGAGAGCGACCGGGAAGGAATGCGGATCGTCCTCGAGCTGAAGCGGGACGCGGTCGAGGACGTCGTCCTGAACCAACTGTACCACCACACGCAGATGGAGCAGACGTTCGGCGTGATCAACCTCGCCCTCGTCGACGGCCAGCCGAAGATCCTCAGCCTGAAGGAGACGCTCCAATCGTACGTCGACTACCGAATCACGATCGTGCGCCGCCGGACCGATTACGACCTTCGGAAGGCCCGCGAGCGCGAGCATATCGTCGAAGGCCTCATCACCGCGGTCGACCACATCGACGAGGTGATTCGGCTCATCCGCCACTCCCGCGATGCCGCTGAAGCTCAATCGAGTCTCATGAACCGCTACCTGCTGAGCGAAGACCAGGCGAAGGCGGTCCTCGCGATGACGTTGCGGCAGCTGACCGGCCTCGAGATCGAGAAACTGCGGCAGGAGCGGGCCGAGTTGAAGAAGAAGATCGAGGACTTCGAGGCAATCCTGTCGTCTCGCGAGCGCATCCTGGAGATCATCAAGGCGGAACTCCTCGAGGTCAAGCAGAAGTACGGGGACGAGCGGCGCACGGCCGTCGAGGCGCAAGCCTACGACATGGAGGTCGAGGACCTAATCCCCGAGGAGGACGTCATCGTCACGTTCACGAACACGGGATACGTCAAGCGGGTCCCCGCGCAGATGTTCCGGACGCAGCGACGCGGCGGAAAAGGTGTGACGGGCATGGAGACGAAGGAAGAGGACTTCGTCGTGAACCTCTTCATGGCGTCGACCCATGAGCACATCCTCTTCTTCACGAACAAGGGACAGTGCTTCTGGCTCAAGACGTACCGGCTTCCCGTGGGGACTCGATACGCGAAAGGCAAGCCGATCGTGAACCTCCTGCCGCGCCTCGCCTCGGAGGAGAAGATCTTGGACATGATCGCCGTACGAGAATTCGACGAGCGCCGGACGATCGTCTTCTCGACGAAGCTCGGAAAGATCAAACGAACCCGGCTGGACGCCTTCAAGCGGCCGAACATCCGAGGGATTCGGGCGATCGCGCTGAACGAGGGGGACGACCTGGTGGAGGCCCGGATCGCGGAAGGCGATGAGGAGGTCATCCTCGCGTCGGCGAGAGGTTACGCGAACCGGTTCGGCCTTCGGGACGTGCGCCCGATGGGCCGGACCGCCGCCGGAGTGCGCGGGATGCGGCTCCGGAAGGACGACCGCGTCATCTCCATGGCCCTTGTCAAGAACGAGGAGACGGAGCTGCTGACCGTCCTCGAGAGCGGATACGGGAAGCGGACGAAGGTGAAGGAATACCGCAAGACGCGCCGAGGCAGCCAGGGCGTCGTGACGACGAACATGAAGGTCGCGCAGAGCCTGGTGGTGGGCGTCTTCGAGGTCGAGCCTGGGGACGAACTCCTCGTCACCACGGTCGGCGGCATCGTGATCCGCTGCCCGGTGGACGACATCCGGGAGACGGGGCGAGCGGCCCGCGGCGTCCGGATCCAACGGTTGAACGCGGGGGACAAGGTCACCGCGGTGGTACGGCTCGTGACCCCCGAGGAAGAGGCCGCGGCGACCGGGGAGCCGGCGCCGCCCGCCGCGCCCTGAGTCACGCGAGCGTGATACCAAGTCCTGGTGCGGGAGAGGCGACGAGGTCTCCATTTTCGAACCGCAGCCCCGACGACGGATCGGCCGCGAGGTTGAAGTGGGAATCGAGGTCGATCCATCGGACGTTCTTCTGCGCGAGGGCGAACGCCAACCCGGCGGCGATGGACAGCTGCGGCTCCCCCATGCATCCGACCATCGTGGGGTATCCCGCGGACTCGCAGATCGTGTTCACCTCGGCCGTCGGGACGATCCCGCCGTGCTTCATCAGTTTCAGGTTCACTCCGCGCGCAGCGTTGGCCCATCGGAGCTTCTTCGCATCGTCCGCGGTGAGGACCATCTCGTCGGCCATGATCGGGATGGGCGAGGACTCCGTCAGAGCGCGCATCCCTTCCCAGTCGTCCACCGGGACCGGCTGCTCGAAGATCATGACCCCTTCTCCCCGGAGGTGGCGCGCGAACGCGAGGGCGTCGTTCCAGGAGTAGCCTCCGTTCCCGTCCACCCGGAATTCGACTTCCGGCCCGACCGCCCGGCGAATCGCCTTCACTCGTTTCACGTCCTCCCTCCAGTCTCGGCCCACCTTGATCTTCAGCGCCCGGAATCCGACACCGACCCAGCGTTCCGCGCGCGCGACCGCGGATGCGGTATCCATGATGCCGATCGTCATGTCGGTCCGCATCCGGTCCCGCTTCGCGCCGAGGTACGCATGCAGCGGCTTGCGGGCCTCCTGGGCCGCGAGGTCGTGGAGGGCGATGTCCAGCGCCGCCTTCGCGCTCGGCATCCCGGGGATGGCGCGGTCCGCCCAATCCCGAATCTGGGACGGGCGATCGAACTCGAGGCCCATCAGGGACCGGGCGAACGTCTGCATGGCGTTCAGGGCGGAGTGGATGTTCTCCCGCGTCACTTCCGTCGGGGCCGCGCACCCCTGTCCGACCCGGTTGCCCGAATGGACGGAGAGGAACACGACCTCGGAGATCGCGGACGAACCGCGCGCGATCGTGAACGGCTCTTTCCGCTGGAGCGTCATCGGGAGGAACTCGATCAGGTCGATCCGCACGGCAACCTGAACGGACGATGGCGAATATCAAGGTGCCCGGTGCCGGAATCTAGGACACGAAGTCCTGTCGGACCGGTCGAGGACGCTCAGAGCATCATCAACATGCCCGCCGCGGCCTTCATGGCCTGACGTGCCTCCTCGAGGCGGATGTGCTCGTTCGGCGCGTGGGTGGCGCCTGACAGCTTTCGCCCATTTCGTCCGAGGGTAGTGCCGGCAAAATTTCGTGAACGAACACTCCGGACACCGCGGGCCGATCGGCCTGCAGATGTCCTTCCCGAAGCGGATGAAGAGCTCGTTGATATGGAGCCAGTAATCCTTCGGCACCGTCCGCATGAGCCGCTGTTCCGTCTGCTCGGGGCTCTTGGTCCGCACGAGCCCGAGGCGGTTGCTCACCCGGTGGACGTGCGTATCCGTCGGAATCCGCGGCTCGCCGTAGCCGTAGACGAGGACGCAGTTCGCGGTCTTCGGCCCGACCTGGGGCAGCTCCATCAGTTCCTCGTACGTCCGCGGCACGGAACCGCCGTGGCGGTCGAGCAACGCCCGGCTGACCTTCTGAATCTGCACGGCCTTCTGCCGGTAGAAGCCGACGGGCTTGATCAACCGCTCCAGGTCCGCCGCGTCGGCGTCCGCGATGGACTGGGGCGTGTCGTATTTCGCGAAGAGACGGCGGGATGCGATTTCCGTCTTCTCGTCCCGGGTCCGCTGCGACAGGATTGTCGAGATGAGGACGAGGAACGGGTCCTCGCGCTCCGCGACGATCTTCGCGAGCGCCGTCCCGCCCTCGCGAAGGTCCCCCGCAGGCAGGTACCGCCGCGAGAGATCCCGCATGATGAACTCGATCCGGTCACGGGCGGACGCCGAGGTGCTCAAGGGCCTCCCCCGCGGTGTAGATCGAGCCGGTGATCAGGACCACGTCCTCCGGACGCGCGGCCGAGAGGGCCGCATCGATCGCCCCGCGGACGACCGGTACGACCGTGGCCTCCGCGTACGGGCGGAACGCGGCGGCGACCTCCTCCGGATCGAACGCGCGGGGGGTCTTGGGTCGGCACGCAATCACGCGCCGAGCGAGCGGTCCGAGGGCACCCGCCATCGTCCGCAGGTCCTTGTCGTTCAGGATGCCGGCGACGAGGATCGCCGGGCGACCCGGGAAGACCTCCTTCATCGCGGCCGCCACCGCAATGGCGGCGGGCCCGTTGTGAGCCCCGTCCACGACGACGGTCGGATTCTCGCGAACGACCTCGAAGCGGGCGGCCCACCGCACGGCCGCCATGCCGGCGCGGATCGCCTCATCGCCCAGGGGAAGCCCGGCCGTCCGAAGCTCCGTCAGGGCCGCCACCGCGACGGCGACGTTCTCCGACTGGAACGATCCCAGGAGCGGCGTGTGGACTTCAATCGATCCGAACGCGCCGCGTACCTCGACTTCCTGGCCACCGGGCCGTAGGGGCCCTCGCTCGAACCGGACGTCGCGGCCAACGACGGAAAGGGGTGCGTGCACCGCGCGGCACCGCGCCTCGATGACCGGGAGCGCCGGCTGGTCCACCGTCACCGCGCGGGACGACGGCTTGATGATCCCCGCCTTCTCCCGGGCAATGCGCTCGACGGTCTTCCCCAGATGGTCCGTGTGCTCGAGGTCGACCCGCGTGACGACGGAGACGAGCCCGTCGACGATGTTCGTCGCGTCCATCCGGCCCCCCATCCCGACCTCGACGACCGCCACGTCGACGCGCCGTTCCCGGAAGTACTGGAATGCCATCGCCGTCGTGACCTCGAAGAACGTCGGATGGTCGATCGGGCGTGCGGCCGTCATCGCATGAATGGCGGGCTGCATCCCGGACCAGAGCCGCAGGACGTCGTCGTCCGAGATCGATTCGCCGTCCACCCGGATCCGTTCGTTGAAGCGGATCAGATGGGGCGATGTGTACAGTCCGACTCGGTACCCCGCGGACCGGAGGGCGGAGGCCGCGTACGCGCACACGGACCCTTTGCCGTTCGTCCCGGTCACATGGACGACCTTGAGGTCCCGGTGCGGATCGCCGAGCAGGGAAAGCAGCCGGCGGATGTTGTCCAGGCCGAGTTTGATGCCAAACCGCTCAAGGCGGTACAGATGGTCGAGGGTCGCCTGATAGTCCATCGGACGCGCGGGGGCTAACGGACCTTGCGGGTTAAACCTTGGCGCGATTGACCGGCCGTCGTCCCGATTTTCCGAGGGAGGCCGACAGATATATACCGCGAACGGCAATCGTCGCGGTGATGCATCCGGCGGAGCGTCTCCGCGGCGTGAAGAGCATGAAGCTGCAGGGCAAGACGATCGTCCTCGGGGTCACGGGGAGCATCGCCGCGGTCGAGTGCGTCAGGCTGGCGCACGAGCTGATCCGCCACGGGGCCGAGGTCCATGCGGTCATGACGCGATCCGCGACGTCCATCCTCCACCCGAACGCGCTCGAGTACGCGACGGGCCGGCCGGTCGTCACGGAGATCACGGGCTCGATGGAGTATCTCATTCTGTGCGGAAGGGACGGGAAGGCGGATCTCCTCCTCGTCGCACCCGGCACGGCGAACACGATTGGCAAGATCGCCCACGGGATCGACGACTCGACCGTGACGACGTACGCGACGAACGCCCTCGGCTCGGGCATCCCCGTCCTGGTCGCTCCCGCCGCGCACGAGTCGATGATCGACAACCCCGCGGTGGCGGCAAACCTGCGGCGGCTCAAGGAACTCGGAGTCGAGCTGATCGAGCCGAAGCGGGAGGAGGAGAAGGCGAAGATGGCCGATGTGGACACAATCGTCGCGCGGGTCATCCGCCGCCTCGGCCCGAAGGACCTCGCCGGCATGCGCGTCCTCGTCGTCACGGGCGCGACCGTCGAGCCGATCGACGACATCCGCATCGTGACCAACCGGTCGACGGGCGGCACCGGCATCGAACTGGCGAAGGTCGCCTACGAGCACGGCGCCGACGTGGAGCTCTGGCTGGGACGACACGAGACGCCGGTCCCCTCATGGCTTGCGTACAAATCGTTCGCGACGACCGCCGACCTGGCCGCGATGGCGGAGAAGGTGGATGCGGATATCTGCGTCGTGCCCGCCGCGGTGGCGGACTTCACGCCCGCAAAGAAGCAGAAAGGCAAGATCCCGACTCGCGAGGGCGGTCTCACGCTGGACCTCCAGCCCACGCCGAAGCTCCTCGAGCGGTTCCGAACGGGCGCGCGGAAAGCCCTCGTCGGTTTCAAGGCGGAGGCGGGGGTGACGAGCGCCGAACTCAAGTCGAGGGCGATGGCGCTCCTGAAAGAGGCCGACCTGGACCTCGTCGTCGCGAACGACATCTCGAAGGTGCGGGGCGACACGACGTCCGTCACGATCTTCGACCGCAAAGGCCAGTCCGACACGTTCGATGGGTCGAAAGCGCTCGCGGCGGAGCGGGTCTGGCGGGCGGTCCTCCATGGTGTCCGAGGGTGAGGCGTTCTGTCCGGGACACGTGACCGCGTTCTTCGAGGTCGTTGAGGACCCGGATCCTCGGAAGAAAGGGTCCCGCGGCGCCGGACTCTGCCTCGGCCTGGGGGTCCACACGGTCGCGCGGCTGCGGGAGGCGCCGAGGCCGTCGATCGACATCCTGGTGAACGGAAGGCGCAACACCGCCGACGTCACGCGGAAGGTCGCGGAGAAAATCCTGGCGGGAGGCTCGTTCGAGGTCAAGATCCTGAGCGAGTCCCCTCTTCCCGTCTCGCAGGGGTTCGGCGTGAGCGCTGCCGCGGCCGTCAGCACCGCCTTGGCCCTGGACGACGCGCTCGGTCGGGGCACGCCCCGTGCCGAACTCGTGGCGATCGCCCATGAGACGGAAGTCGAGTGTGGCACGGGCCTCGGCGACGTCGTGCCCGCCTCGCTCGGCGGGATGGACCTCCGATGGAAACCCGGCGCGCCGGGCCACGCCGAGGTGCGGACGTTCCGCGTCGAGGCGAACCTCCTCCTCGCGGTCCTCGGGCCGGAAATGCCGACACGGTCCGTGATTCGAGATCCGAAGAAGGTCGAGGCGATCAATCGCGTGGGTGGCGCGTGCGTCGACGCGTTTGGCGCGAAGCCGACCCTCGACCGGCTCTTCGACCTCGGGGTTCGGTTCGCCGAAGAGTCGGGCCTCGCGAACAAGACCGTCCTCGAAGTGATCCACGCGAGTCGGATGTTCGGGCGGGCAACGATGGCGATGCTCGGCAACTCCGTCTTCGCAACGGGCAACCGAGAGCACCTCGCGACCCTCTACCTGAAGTTCGGGACGCTCCAGCGGTGCGAGGTCGACAACGAGGGCGCACGGGTCCTGTAGTCAATCGGCCAGGGTGAACAATCGATCGTCCCCGCCGACGTCGAACAGTCCGAGCCGGGCACCCGCGTCGAGCCAGCCGTGGGCGTAGTTGATGTTGGCGAGCGCCTTGTCGAGCTCCCCCTTTTCACGGAAGTGCTTTGCGTCCTCGTAGTACGCGCGGGCCATGCCCACGAAGTCCTCCGCCACCTTTCGGAGATGGGAGCGAGCGGGGGCGACAATCGCCGCCTTCGCGAGCGCCTGCTCGGTGAGCGAGATATCCTTGTCGACGAGATCCCGCAAGGCCACGCGCGTTGATGCGCCGGAACCGCTAAAGGCTTTCCGCCGCGCTCAGTCCTCGATGACCTTCACGCTCTCGCCACCGTGGCGAGTCTCCCGCGGCCGTACCTCGACCATCAGGGGCATCTGGAGCCCGCCTCCCGTCATGATGGCGACGCCGATCGGGAGGCGCGAGACCTCCTCCGCCATGGCCGTCGTCAGTCCCTCGACGCTCGCGATGATCGCCTTCAGGTCGTTCGGGTTCGTGACCTTCAGGATGATCTGCGTGTTGCACTGGCTGAGCACGTTCTTGTCGACCTTCGCCGCGCGCTGCGTGATGACGACGAGTCCGAGGCCGAATTTCCGCCCTTCCGACGCGAGCGTCCGGAAGACCTTGGACGACGCGACCTGCCCGACCTGGGGACAGAAATTGTGCGCCTCCTCGACGACGAGCATCATCGGCGGGATGCGACCGACCTTGCGGAGCTCGAACATCGCGGTCGCGAGGCGATTGACAACCAGCTCCTGGATGTCGGGGGGGACGCCTTTCAAGTTGATGATCGTCGTCTTGCCCTTGATCACGAGTTCGTCGATCCGCGTGCCTTCCTTCGCGAAGATCTCGACCTCGCTGAGGTATTCGAGCTCATCAATCAGGGAGGCGTTCTGGGGGTCGTCCTCGCGCTCGAGGACTCGGATAATGTCGCGGATGGTGTAATCTTTCGTCGCCTGCCGCAAGAGGTCCAGCGCCTTGCGCAACGCGGTCAGGTGGGTCCGGACCTTCGCCGAGCCCGTGAGGGACAAGATGTCCCGCGCGTCGAGATTGCTGAGCGTGAACTTGAGCGGGCGGCTGCCCGGATTGATCTTCGTGTCCGGGGAGAATACCTGGATGACGTCCGCGTAGGCTCGGGGTTCGACCCGGAATCGAGCCGACCCCTCCGGGTGCTTGCCTTTCTCCCGAAGCGCGGCGTACTCGCCGTGCGGGTCGACGATCACGCAGGTCACATGGTGTTTCATGAGTTCCTCGATGAGCACGCCCGCGATGTACGACTTCCCGCCGCCCGTCTTCGCGAGGATCGAAACGTGCTTCTGCACCATGGCGTTGATATCGAGGAAGACGGGCACGTCGTGGCCTGCCAGCAGCCCGACGTAGGCGCCGTGCTTCCGGTCTTCGTCGAGGCCGATGACCTCTTGGATCATGGCGGTCTCCGCTTTGCGGACGGGCTCGCCGGCGCGGAATGGGGTGCGCGGGACCTGGAGCAGTCCGCGGTCGTCGCGGTACCCGATCACGCTGACCTGGGCCGACACGCGCTCCTCGACGTCGACCGGATCGCCGTCGCTCATCTGCTGCGCGCGGTCCAGAGACAGGTCCGTCTTCCGCTCAATCTGATCGACTCGGCCGAGGACGATGCCGCACGTCTCGTGCTCGACCTGGACGAACTCGTTGCGCTCGATCGGATCGACGACGGAACAACGGAACGAGGTCGTGCCAACATCGCCGTAGATGACGCCGACAAATCCGTCGCCGTGATGGGAAGCGGGCCTAGAATGAGCGGCGGACTCCATGCGTGCATCCCATGCGCGGCGCGATAACCCGGCGTCGAGATAAATAGGTTTGTCCACAGAGCCGGATGGCCGAACGAAAATCACCTCTGATATTCTTGAGCGCCGTGTTCAAGTCGTTCTCGGAGCAAGCCAATCCGACCATGGCGGGAGCCGTAGGGGAAATTTCCCTCCAAATGGTGTTCGGCAAGGCGTTTCTCGTCGAACTCCAACGCGGCGACCTGGAAACCGCCAAGGTCTTTGCGCGGGCGTTCCTGACCCGTACCGGCCTCACGTCGAAGTGCCCGTTACCGCTTGCCGCCGCCTGATGCGCTTCTCGATCGCCGCCACCGCGTCCGCCGCGACCGCCTTCGCATCGCGTGCGCCGTCGAGCACGACGAACCGGCGTGAGCGGGCGAGTCGATCGTAGTTCGCCGCGACCTTCTTGAGGAACGCGAGGTCCTCGAATCGGATGAGGTTTGGCCGCGTCTGGATTCGTTTCAATCCGAGCTCCGCGGGCACTCGAAGCAGCAGTGTGAGGTCCGGAGGGACGATCCATGCCTCGCTCGCTCGCTGCAGGAACCGCACAGGGTCGCTCACGACACCCTCGAGCCGCGCCCCCTGATACGCGTAGGTCGAGTCCGCGTACCGGTCGCACAGGACCAACTCGCCCTTCTCGAGGTGAGCTCGGATCTCGTCGACGTGCGCTGCGCGGTCCGCCAGGAACAGGAACGACTCGGCGATCGGCCCGACATCGTCGTCGTAGGCGCGGCGCACGGCATCGCCGAGCCATGTGGCGGTGGGCTCCGTCGTAAGAAAGACGGGAACGCCTGCCGCGCGGAATGATTCTGCGACGAGCCGACTCACCGTCGTCTTCCCCGCGCCGTCGATTCCTTCGAACGTGACGAAGCCGCTGAGCACGCGGGACGGCAACGAGGGCGCGGCAGATTAAACCGTCGACACAGCAGTCCCAACGCGCGGCCGCACAACGTTTTTATAGAGTCCGGCGGCTCCACGCCGCGGCGGCGTTCGGCTCAGGGGGCGGGGACGATCGCATGGAAGATTCATCCGGACATGCGAAGGCTTTCCGAAGGGGGCGACCGGGAGGCGCGCTGCCGCCGATGCCACGTGCGAATCGTGCTGTTGCCGGATGACCGCCGCCAAGGCTACTGTTTCGACTGCTACGATTCCCTCGAGGTCCGGTCGAAAGCCATCCTCTAGTCCGTGGCTTTCCCCATGAGTTCGCGACGCCGCTCTTGGCGGCGCTGCTTCCATCGTCGCACGTCCGCCTCGATCCACTCCTTGGGACGGCCCTGGGCCTTGAGCCAATCGACGTTGGGCTTCCAAACGAAATCCCACGAGCGCAGCGCCGCCTCGACCTCGTCGGTCACCTGTTCCGCGGATGGCGCGGCGTCCTGCTGTGCCCTCCCGCCGACCTGCCAAGCCCAGGCCTTCAGGTCCTCCAGCAGGGGCGATTTCTTCGCGCTCTCCCAGAGCAAGGTGGCGCTCCGCAAGGCGTCCTTTTCCTGATCGCGATCGAAGACCGCCGTCACGCGCTCGATCCCGCTCGCCCAGAATGGACGCTCCAACGTCCCGCGCCACCGCAGGCCGTGCTTGGCGAGGAGCCGCTTGAACGACTCCTTGTTCTTCGAGTAGGTCTCTCCATCCATCTCGAAGCGAAAGCGCATGGCCCGTCTCGCACGCCCTGGCGGATAGTTAACGATTTCGCGCCGCGACGGTGCACCGGAGGCGGCCGACCTCCGCGATGTCCGCATCCAGCACATCGCCCGGAGTGATCGGCCAGACTCCCGCGGGGGTCCCCGTCGCAATCACGTCGCCCGATTCGAGCGTCATGATCCGCGATGCAGCCTCGATCAGCTGCGGAATCCGGAAGACCATCTGACCGGTGTTCGAGTCCTGACGGACCGCATCGTTCACGCGGAGCCGGATCGAAAGCCCGTGCGGCTCGCGCACGCGATTCGCGGAAACTCCCTCAGAAATCGGCGCAAACGTGTCAAAGCCCTTCGAGGCGGTCCACGGCGAGCCGTCCTTCCGCGCCTTCGTCTGCAAGTCCCGCGCGGTGATGTCGAAGAACACCGCGTATCCGGCGACCAAGCGCATCGCCTCTCCCGCGGCGACGTCCCGGCCTCCCGCGCCCAAGATGGCGGCGAGTTCCGTTTCGACTTCGACCCTCTTCGACTCTCGGGGCAGGAGGATCGTCCCTCCTCCCGGCAAGAGCGAGGTCGTCGGTTTGAGGAAGAAGATCGGCTCCTCGGGAACCGCCGTTCCCATCTCTTTCGCGTGGTCGACGTAGTTTCGCGCGACGCAGAGGATCTTCGAAGGCGGAACGGCCTTGCCCGCGATCATGAGTTGCGGCATGCGCTCACCGCGCGGCAGCCCGACGTGCGCCGGCCAGCTTGAGCCGCACAATCGTCATCGCGATGAGCGCGAATCCCACCGCGGCGGCGAAGCCGATCGTCTCGCCGACCTCGCCGTACTGCGTCCCGTACAGCTGCCCGAGGCTAGTGAGGACGTTGAAGGTCGCGTGCATGATGACCGCGATGATATAGAAGGGCAAGAACGCCCAGGCACGGTTGGTGAGCCAGGTCTTTGCGATGCCGTATCCCAGGACAGCGGTCGAGCTCGCGTGCAGGAACGACGACGAAAACGATCGGATCGCGATGACCAGGAGAGAGGCCGACGCTCCGCCGTTCGGATTCACGAGCGCCTCCACGCCGTAGAGGAGGTTCTCGGTCGCCGAGAATCCGAGGCCTGCCGCCGCCCCGTACACGAGCCCGTCGAGGAGGGCCTGCGTCTCCGGTCGCCCGGCTTGGACGCCGAGGCCCTTCGCCGCTTCCTCGGCGATCGGAGCGACGACCAGCGCGCCGATGGCGATGGTCGGGTCCGTGAAGCGACGCGCGAAGAAATCGTTCACCGACTCGATCCGGCCGAGCGCCACCAGGAGGACGACGCTGGCCACGATCGCGACGAGCACGCTGAGCACGGCGCCCCACACGAACGCCTTCAGGACGTTCCACCAGGGCTCCTTCCCGTACCGGGCCGTGTTCCGGATCCACGCCATGAACACGAGGGGCGGGACGAACGCCGAAATGATGAGGACGAGGACGAAGGACGGAGAGTCTGCGAGGCCCGCCATGAGACCGCCCGCGGTTCAGCGATCCTCGGGCCGCTCGACCTCGTTCCGGAGCTTGGCGTGCGCCGCCGACAGCCGGGCGACCGGCACGCGGAAGGGGGAACAGGAGACGTAGTCGAGTCCGATCTCGTGACACAGCTCGATGCTCGCGGGATCCCCGCCGTGCTCGCCGCAGATCCCGACCTCCAAGTCCTTTCGGACCTTGCGGCCCTTCTGGACGCAGATGCGCATGAGCGCGCCGACGCCCTCCCGGTCCAGGGTCTGGAACGGGTTGTGGGGAAGGATGCCCCGCTCCACGTAGTCGAGGAGGAACTTGCCTTCCGCGTCGTCACGGCTGTAGCCGAGCGTCGTCTGGGTGAGGTCGTTCGTCCCGAACGAGAAGAACTCCGCGTGCTTCGCGATCTCGTCCGCCGTGAGCGCGGCCCGCGGGATCTCGATCATCGTCCCGAACTTGTAGTTCACCCGGACGCCCTCCCGCTCCATGACCTTCTTCGCCTCTCGCTCCAGGGCCTCTCGCTCCACTTTCAGCTCGTTCACGTGCCCCGCGAGGGGGATCATGATCTCGGGCTTGACGACGAGTCCCTCCTTCGTGAGTTGGCACGCCGCCTCGAAGATCGCGCGCACCTGCATCTCGGTGATCTCGGGGAACATGATCCCGAGGCGGCAACCGCGGAGCCCGAGCATCGGGTTCGTCTCGCGGCTGGCGGCGACCGCCTCCAGGAGCAACTGCTTCCTCGGGAGGAGCGCCTCGATCCCCCGCCCGAGGTCCCCGCCGCCCGCCTTCTTGACCTCCTCGAGGAACGCTTGGTCGTCGTCGGACCGCGCGGACCTCTGGAGGACCTCCGGGTTTCCGCGCGCGAGGGTGAGCTTCGTCACCTGCACGAGCAGCGTCTCGTACTTCGGCAGGAACTCATGGAGAGGTGGGTCGATCAATCGGATGATGACGGGCAGCCCCGCCATCGCCCGGAGGATGCCGACGAAATCGCCCTTCTGGAGCCGCTCGAGTTTCTCCAGGGATCCGATGTAGCGACGTGAGAGATCCTGAAGCCTCGGCTCGAGGCGCCCGAGGCGCTCCTCGAGGACACGACGCCGGTCCGTCCGCGTCGAATCAATCTCGGCCTTCAGCGTCCGGACCTCCGCCGAGACCCGTCGATACTCCGGAGCGGCGAGGATCATCTCGTGCATGATATCGAGTCGGTCCGTCTCCATGAACATGTGTTCCGTCCGATCGAGGCCGATCCCCTGCGCGCCGAACTCCCGAGCGCGCTTCGCGTCCCGGGGATAGTCGGCGTTCGCCCAGACCTGGAGGCGGCGCTCCTCGTCGGCCCACTCGAGGAGCGTCTGGAGATCCGTTTCCTTCGTGAAATCGGGGTCGATCGTCGGGATGTGACCCTCATAGACCTCACCCGAGCTGCCGTCGATCGAAACGAAGTCGCCACGGTGGACGACCTTCTCGCCCACCCGGAACTCCCCCTCGTCGAAGTCGACCACGATCGACTCGCAGCCCGCGACGCACGGGATCCCAAGCCCGCGCGTGACGACGGCCGCGTGGCTCGTCGCGCCCCCACGGGCCGTGAGCACGCCCTTGGAATGAAGGATGCCATGGACGTCGTCCGGCGACGTCTCGAGGCGAACGAGGACGACCGGCTTCTTCTCATCGCGGCCGAGCGACTCGGCTTCGTCCGGATCGAAGATCGCATAGCCGGCGGCCGCGCCGGGGGAGGCGTTCAATCCCTTCGCGAGGTACCGGCCCTCGCGCCTCGCGGCGAGCTTGGCCTTCTCATCGAACTGCGGCAGCAACAGCTGGATCACATGGGCCGGCTCGACGCGGAGAATCGCCTCCTTCCTCGAGATGAGTCCCTCGCGAGCCATGTCGATCGCGATCTTGACCGCGGCGCGCGCGGACCGCTTGCCGGATCGCGTCTGGAGGATCCAGAGACGGCCTCGCTCCACCGTGAATTCGATGTCCTGAATGTCGCGATAGTGTTTCTCGAGGAGTTCTGCGGCACGCGCGAACTCTCCATAGGCATCCGGGAATTTCTCCCGCATCTGGGCGATGTTCATCGGAGTGCGGATCCCTGCGACGACGTCCTCCCCCTGGGCGTCCGGCAGGAACTCTCCGAACAGCTCCTTCTCCCCGGTGGACGGGTTCCGCGTGAAGGCGACGCCCGTCCCGGAGTCGGTGCCCATGTTGCCGAACACCATCGTCTGCACGTTCGCCGCGGTACCCAGGGTGTGCGGGATCTTGCTGAAGTTCCGATAGTCGACGGCGCGCTTCCCGTTCCAAGATCGGAACACGGCCCCGATCGCCTCGCGGAGCTGGGTCTCCGGGTCTTGGGGGAACGGTTCGCCGACTTCGCTCCGATAGAGGCCTTTGAATTCCTCGACGATGGATTGGAGCACCTCCGCCGTCAGGTCCGAATCCTGCTTGCCTTCCGTCCGTCCCTTGAATTCGTCGAGGATCGACTCAAACTTGCGCCCTTCGATCTCCTTGACGATCCGGCCGAACAACGCGATCAGTCGACGGTAGGCGTCCCGGGCAAACCGATCGTTCGACGTCTGTCGCGCGAGGGCGCCGACGGTCGCGTCGTTCAACCCGAGGTTCAGGATCGTGTCCATCATCCCGGGCATCGAGAACTTCGCCCCGGACCGGACGGACACGAGGAGCGGATTCTCCGGGTCCCCAAATTTTCGGCCGACCTTCGCCTCGATCGAGGCGAGGCCCTTGAAGACCTGTTTGAGGAGGCCCGGCGGGAAACGGCCGCTCTTCGAATAGCCGTTGCACGCCTTCGTCGTGATCGTGAAGCCGGGCGGCACGGGAAGGCCCAGCCGCGTCATCTCGGCGAGGCCCGCGCCCTTGCCCCCGAGGAGGTCCCGCATCGAGGCGTCGCCCTCTTCGAACAGGTACACGTACTTCGGCAGGACGCCACCCCGACCGCTGTAGTCCCGCGCGTTATATAACCGTTTTCGGAAGCGATCACTCGAGTCCGTCGAGCCCGTCGAGGAGCCTCGCACACCGGATGATCGCGACCAGCCCGTACAGCCGGAGGAGGGCTTCGAGGCGGGTGCCGATCGGGACGCCGGGATCGTCGATCTTCGTGAACACCGCGTCGATCGCGGCGCGTGCCTCGCGAATCGAGACGAGGTCGTCCGGGTCCCGGAATTCGGTGGCGAGGGACCACAGGGCATCGTGCACCGCCAGCGAGTGCGTCCGGTACGCGGCCTGCAGGACGGCCTGGCTGCCGGCGACATACTGCCGGCTTCCGAGGAACATGAGCCCTTCCGAGAGCCCGCTCATCAAGAACCTCATGAGGCTCCTCTTCTCCGCGGTCAGGACGTTCTCGGTCGCGAGGATGCCGACCGAAGCGAGGTCGTAAAAGCTCGCGGACTCCGCGGCTTTCGTCGAGGCCGAGAATCCACCGATTTCAAGGTCGAAGCGGTAGAACTCGGTCACGGCGTCGAGGGCCGACCCCGCGGTCCGACGCAGGTCGTCTTGCCGCTCGACCTCGAGCCAGCGCGAGACGATCTGGAGTTCGGCCCGGAGCCGCACGAGCGCGACCGAATCGAGGCTCGTCAACGCCTCCCGGAGCGCGACCCGGTACCCCTCCCGGAGAGCCGTCGCGTCCTCCCTGCCCATGCCTACGAGGATGGGACGGTGGCCCTAAAAGGCTCTGCCGGGCCTCCCCTAGAACCCCATCTGGTAGACCTTGATGTCCGCCCGCTTCCGTTCGAGGAACCGGTAGACCGTCTTGTGTTCGCTCCCGCGGAGGAGCATGACGGCCGCTTCGCGGGCGATCGCCATCTCAAAGGATCCGCCGATCAGGGAGACCGTGTGCCCGAAGACGCTCACGTCGACGCCCGTGAGTTCCTCGATCAGGCGGCGGGTCTTGCCGCGCGTCCCGATCAAGCGTGCGCGAATCTGCCCGACTCGGTTCCTCGAGTGGGCGAAGTCCTTGATGTCGAGGACCTCGAGGTACGCGTCTTCGTCGAGGAGTCGGAAAGCGCGGTCCTCGGAGAACCCGCGGGCCATGGCATGGACGATATCACGTGCCTTCAACGCGAGCACGGGATCCGTCGCGGACGATTCGTCGATGGTCACCTCGCCCGTCGACGAGTCGACGGCAATCCGCGTCCCCGTCGCCTCTTGGAGCCGCTCCTTCGTCACACCGTCCGCCCCGATCAGGACCCCGATCCGCTCCGAGGAAATGCGCGCGTAGAGCATGTCAACCCTCGACGATCGCCTTCTCGAGCTCGGCGGGCGTCACACGAACCCCTCGCCGATGGAAGAATCGGGCGATGTTCGAGACGTCCCGCTTGAACCAGTCCTCCGCCCTCGGATGATCGAGCGGCACGGATTGCCCGACGTCGATGACGACGATGCGTCCCTCCCAGTAGAGCAGGTTGTACTCGCTGAGGTCCGCGTGTACGAGCTTGGACTTCCGAATCGCCTGCAAGTTCGCGACCACGTCCGCATACGTCGCCGCCGGATCGTCGAGCGCGACCTCTCGCAGCGTGGGGGCGGGCTGGGTCTCGTCCCCGATGTACTCCATCACGAGGACGTTGTCCAGGACCCGCTCAGGTCTCGGCACCCGTGTGCCGGCGTCGTCCATCCGCACGAGGTTCTTGTACTCCTTCTGAGCCCAGGCGAAGATGGTCGGCCGTATCGCCTTCTTCACTTTCTTGAAGCGGGGGTCGCCCTCGATGTAAACAGCGATGTTCCGGAACGTCGCGTTGGCGATGCGGTAGATCTTGACCGCCTTCGCTCGCCCCGCGGCGTCGGTGGCGTGGAACACGCTCGCCTCCTTCCCCGTGCTGACGGGATAGTCCAGCGTCGCAATCACGCCGTCACCGATCAGTGACGCGATCGTGAGGAGGGCCGCGCGGTCGAACACCTGCTCGTACGTCTTCCGCGTATCCGAGTCCTTCTCCTTCGTCCGGAGTGCGTCTACTTGGCTCTCGAGGGCCCGCATCCGCCGGTCGTCGATCATCGTCGTCAAAACGAACGGTCCGCCCGACTAAGAGCTTTTTGGACTTCAGAAGATGTTGATCGACTTGGGGATGAGGCCACGGCGGCTCATGTAGCTGGCCTCGGTCTTCGTGTACCGGTGCTTGATGTCGCACTTCTCGTCCTGGAACTGCCACACCTTCACGACGAGCAAGTCCCCCTCGCGGATCCACATCCGCTTCTTGAGCTTGCCCGGGATCCGGCCCAGCCGGCTCTTGCCGTCCTGGCACGTGACCCGGATCCGGGAGGCGCCCAGGAGCTGGTCTGCGACCCCCATGATCTCGCCCTCTTTCGCCCGCGGCATGCGGACGCGGACGACCTCTTCTTCCGGCACTTTCGCAACGATGGGGGCCTTTGGCTTAAACGTTTGCGGGTCTCACTCCGGAAGACCCGCCGCATCCGACTCGAGCCCTGCGTCCTCGAGCCGGGTCTCGCTCACCGGCACGTACGGGTACGGGATTGGCGGCGTCTCAAAGAACGTCGGCCGCACGATGTCGACGCCTTCCGGTAAGGCGTACGTCTGGTCGTCCACGTGACCGAACCAGTACACGACGGCCCCGTCGCCGAACAAATCGCTGTACGGCAGGAGCTGTTTCTTGATGTGCCTCCGGATCTCGTACGGATCGCCAAACGTCGCTTTCGACTCGATCCAGTACTTGCGGGATCCATTCATTTCGATCGGCTTGTGCAGGAGGATGTCCGGCGTCTTGTCGTACTTCGCGCGGAGCTCCTTTTCCGTTTCGTACTGCAGGTCCCGCGAATCGAGCCACGTCTGCAACTTCGCCTCCCCCCACCGACCTCTCGCATATTGCCGCGCACTTCCTTCAGGGGAGTAGACGATGTCCGCGCGGGCCACCTCCTCGAGCTCCTTGCGGAGGCGGCGGTCGCGGACCGAGTCGAGATCGTTGATCATTTTCCAGAACTGCTTGCGAGAGACTTTGCGCTGCTCGAGCACCATCAGCGAGGTCAGGATGGCGGGGAATTCGAACCGATGGGCGATCTCCACGAGGCTCGTGCCGTTCTGCCACATGAACGCGAGCCGCCGGGCCTGTGCCTTCACCCGATAGAATTTCTTGGTCGTGTCCCGGACGATCCGTTGCGTGTAGATGACTAGGAGGAGTTCCTTGTCGTAACCGAAGTTCTCGGCGAGGAAGTCGATGTCCTCCGCGGTCGCAAGTTTCCCGTAGAGGTCCTGGTACTCACTCAATTTCATCGATAAGGCCACAAAATCACGCTGAAGGGATGAAAGGGACGGTGTCACCAATTGGCCACGATACTTAAAGGTTTTTGGCCGAATCGCGGGACCGAGGATGAGGGCGTCCGCGGCTCGACGGAAGGGCACCGGCTCGTGCCAAGTCAATCAGTCGACCCGGGAACGCCTAAATAGGTCGCCCCCAATCGTGCGCGTCCGTCGATGCCGACGGACATCTCGAAGATCATCAGCGATGCGGCGTACCAGGCGTACGAACGACGGCTGATGCATCAGGTCAAGCAAGCCGCGATCCCCCATCACGTCGCGATCATCATGGACGGCAACCGGCGCTTCGCGCGGGAGATCGGCCTCGGCAACGTCCTCGACGGCCACGTGAAAGGCCGAGACAAGCTCGAGGAAGTCCTCGAGTGGTGCCTCGAGGTCGGCGTGCGCATCCTGACCGTCTACGCCTTCTCGACGGAGAATTTGGCGCGCCCGAGCACGGAGGTCCAGCACCTCATGCACCTCTTCGCCGAAAACTTCCGGAAGGTCGGCGACGATGAGCGCGTTCACAAACACAAGATCCGCATCCACGTGTTTGGCGACCGGAGTCTCCTGCCGACCGAGGTCATCGAGTCGATCGAATATGCGGAAGGCCGGACAAAAGGATACGAGGAGTACCGATTCAACGTCGCCGTTGCATACGGCGGCCGGGAGGAGATCCTCCAGGCGATTCGCGACGTCGTCCGCGACGCCCAGGCGGGCACCGTCCGCCCGGACGACATCGACGAGAAGTTCTTCTCGAAGCGACTCTACACGGCCGACCTGCCGGATCCGGACCTCGTGCTCCGGACGAGCGGAGAGGAGCGGATCTCAAACTTCCTCCTGTGGCAGCTCGCCTACGCCGAACTGTATTTCGTCGACGTGTATTGGCCAGGCTTCCGGAAGATCGACTTCCTCCGCGCCCTGCGGTCGTACCAGATGCGGCAACGGCGCTTCGGTGA